>NZ_KI914603.1:197950-211013 GCF_000520475.1 Arthrobacter sp. 35/47 | reverse complement strand
TACAGGATGCGGGTGTTCCCTGCGCACCGGTAAACAGCCTGTCAGAAGCGATGTCCGATCCCCAGGTGCTCCATAACGGGCTGCTGGCCACGATGCAACACCCAACACTCGGCAAGATGCAGACAGTCGGCCTGCCGATGACATTCGACGGCGAGAGGCCCGTAATCCGCAGCGCACCACCCCTCCTGGGAGAACACACCCGGGAAATCCTCGAGGCGGCCGGTGTCTCCGATGCCGACGCCCGGCAATTGGTTGAAAGCGGCGCGGCCGCCTGCCTGCCGCCCACCACCCGTCATGAAGGAGCCTCATGAGCATCATCCAGACCCCACCTGCGCGGCCCGACATCATGCAGGACCTTGCACAGCAGGCGCTCGAAAGCGTGCGCAGCGGCATCGAGCCGGTCCTGAAGATCATCGAAAATTCCCCCGCCGGTGCCGTTCCGGGCTTCAAGTACACCACCGGCGGTTACCGTGCCTGCGATGCCTACCTTCCGCATGACTGGTCCACCTTCCAGTGGGTAGGGTTTCTGACCGGCCGCCTCTGGCTGGTGGCCGACCATTTCGACGACGACCGTATCCGCGCTGCCGCACGGAAACTCGCCGAAGTCGTCGCAGACAGCCTCTCCAAGGAGCCGCCGCGCTTCTCTGCCGCCGGCAGTGATCTTTTCTATGCGTCATGTCTCGGAGCGCGACTCACCGGAGACACCGGGCTGACGGACGCGGCCCTGGAAGCGACCCGCCAGTACAGCAGGAACTTCGACGAGCGGCTTGGTGTGTTCTTCCAGGTCCTCGGCGTCAACCGAGCGGTCATCGATACGGGGCTCAACCTGCTGCCGTTCTACTGGTCGGCCGCATCCGATCCTGAACTGGCCGACATTGCCCGGCGGCACAACACCAACCTGCTCGACTACGGCATCGTCCGGGACGACGGATCGGCCTATCAGGCTATCGAGTTCGATCTCGAGACGGGCCAGCCCGCACGTCGCTATTCCATGCAGGGCTACAGCGACTCCACCACGTGGTCGCGGGGCCAGTCCTGGGCGATGCACAACTACGTCAACGTCTACGAAGCGACGGGAGAGCGTCGTTTCTTTGAGGTGGCGCGGAAGGTATGCCGGTGGTACGTAGACCACCTGCCGGCAGACAGCGTTCCGTTCTACGATTTCGCGGACCCGCAGGCTCCCGCGGTTCCCCGGGACTCCTGCAGTGCCACCATCGCCGCGAACGCGCTGCTGCGTCTGGCGCGGCTCGATGAAGAATCGACCGGCTGGGCCGGCACAGCAGCCGATGCGATCACCCGCGAACTGTTCACAAACTATCTGAGCCCGGGTGGAGTGCTCCTGCATAGCAGCTGGGGACGGCTGCCGGCCGAGAAGGCGGGCGCCGGTTTCTCCCGCTTCCCGCTGGAGGATGTGATGCCCTACGGAAACTACTGGGTGGTTGAGGCCGCGTACCGCTACCTCCACGCCGACTGGTCTCCGCTGCAGCTCGCACCTACCACTCCGCTGCACGTCAACGCGGAAACAGCCCCCTCCGCCCGGACAGCAGCGTCATGAATGCTCCGCTGGCAGGCGTGCGTGTCCTGGACCTGACGCATTTCGTCGCCGGGCCCTGGTGCACCATGCTGCTGGCGGATCTCGGCGCCGAAGTCATCAAGCTTGAACCTCCCGGCGGTGAGATCGGCCGCGGCATGGGAAGCGTCTATACCGGAGGCGAATCGGCGATTTTCCTGGGATTCAACCGCGGCAAGCGCAGCATAGCCATGGATCTGAAACACCCGGAGGGCCTTGCTGCCGCTTTGAAGCTCGCAGGCCAGGCCGACGTCGTCGTACAGAATTTCAGGCCCGGCACGGCGGAGCGACTGGGAATCGGTGCGGCGGTGCTGCGCGACGCACACCCGGAACTGATTTATTGCACCGTATCCGCATTCGGGCCGGACGGCCCTTACGCACCCCGGCCCGCCAACGACCCGGTGATCCAGGCACTCAGCGGGTCGATGGCCGACACAGGTCAGGCGGAGGGCCGGCCGGTGCGCATGGGTGTGAGCCTCCCGGATGTAGCTGCGGGAGTACTGGCCGCCACCGGCATACTGGCTGCCCTTCACCGACGAGAGCAGAGCGGGGTCGGTTCCACGATCGAGCTCAACCTGCTGGATACACAGCTGTACGCCCAGATGGATCGAATCACCAGAGTCACGGAGAGGGAAAACGGCACCGCGCATGCAGCTCTTCCCCGGACCAACGAAGACACTGTACGGGGGGCATATGTCTGCGCAGACGGGCTCTCGCTCTGGCTTGAAGCTGATCCCTCCGGACTGATCACCGGCGCAGGGCCAGCCGGGAGCAGATCGACACAAGGGGCGGCGCGCCGACGTGAACGGGTGGCCGCGCTCCTGGGCACGCGTCCGCGTGCTCACTGGCTGGAAAACCTCGGCAGGGTCGGCATGGACGTCGCGCCTGTCCTTGGACTTGCGGACGTCCTTCCTGGAGAACCGCCGCGAACCCTTGAGGTGAACCACCCCACGATTGGGCGCCTACGCCAGATCCGCACCCCTGTGATCGCAACTCCTCCCTGGCCGCCGGCTGATCTGCCACCACCCCGCCTCGGTGAACACACCCAGGACGTACTCCGGGACCTGGGGCTTCCCGACACCGACATCGACGACCTGACAGCTCGCGGAATAGTCCGCACAGCCATCCCACGCAAGACCAGTTACAGCACCACCATCAACGGAACCCATGCCAAGGAGCAATCATGAGCACCATGACCGAAACCAAACAGAAGGAGCAGTACGCGCTCACTGACGAACAGCTGGCGCTCCAGGAAGAAATCCGCGTTCTGGCGGACGGACCCGTTGCCGCAGGAGCAGCGCACCGTGACAGGACCGGCGAGTACCCGCAGGACATGTTCGACCTGCTGGTTGAAAAGAACTACCTCGCACTGCCGTTCGCGCCCGAGCACGGCGGCAGGAATTCCGGAATCCTGAGTTGCGTGCTCGCCATCGAAGGGTTCACCCGCGCCTGTTACAACACGTCCTACCTGCTCATGATGACCTGGCAGCCGTTCTTCGCGATCAGTGCGGCCGGCAGTGAGGAGCAGCGCCGAAAGTACCTGCCCGGCCTGGCTGATGGGACCTTGCGGTTCTCCACCGCCAACACGGAACCGGAAGTAGGATCGGACATGGCGAACCTGCAAACCCGAGCCGAGCCGGTGGACGGTGGATACCTCCTCAATGGCAAGAAGGTGTGGGCCGGAAACGCGCCGGTGTCGGACTATTTCGTGACGTTTGCCCGCACCGGAGAACCAGGTCACCGCGGGTTGAGCTCCTTTGTGGTTCCCACCACCGCTGACGGCGTGGTCCGTGGGGCGAAGATGAACAAGATCGGCGGGCGGGCAATCCCGTCCTGCGAGGTCGAGTTCAAAGATGTCTTTGTCCCTACCGAGGACCGGTTGGGCGCTGAGGGGGACGGTTTCAAAACTGCCGCCAGCACCTTCACCAAGCTGCGCCCCCTCGTTGGTGCACGCGCCCTCGGACTTGCTCAGGGTTCCCTTGACCATGCGGTCGCCTATGCGAAGGAGCGCAAGGCCTTCGGACAGCGGATCGCCGATTTCCAGGGACTGCAGTGGATGCTGGCCGACATGAAGATCGGTCTGGAAGCCTCCAGGCATCTGGTCTACAAATCGGCAGCAGTCCTCGACGGCGGCATGTCGCCTCGCGATGCAGCGCCGCTGATCGGTATGGCGAAGACCTTCGCCACCGACACCGCCATGCAGATCACGCTCGACGGCATCCAGATCTTCGGCGCAAAAGGCTACAGCACCGATTACCCGATGGAGCGGTTCATGCGGGAGGCAAAAGGCCTTCAGATCATTGAAGGAACAAACCAGATTCAGCGCAACATCATCGCGAAGGACCTGCTCTCCTGACCATGACTGCCGCCGCTACGTCGGTGGTTACCCGGCCCGGTACAGCTTGAAGAATCGCTGTACCGGGCCTGGGCAGCCATGCCCGGATACCTGTCCCCGGACGCGGGATGGACCCGGAGTGCATAGGGAAAATCTCTTGTATTCACCGGGTGCCCGGTCTAGCATTATGAATACAGTCCCTAAATATGAACTTGGTTCCTCGATGACGAAGATTCAAGGTCAGGGAACCTGTAGTGATCCACTGCCCACCGATCCACTTCAACGGCGAAGGAGGAACCATGGCGTACACCACCCACGCGCCGCAACTTGTCAGCATGCAGCTTGAGCGGGACGTTGCACTGGTCACCATCGATGATCCGCCGCTCAACCTGCTGTCGAGGGCCACAAAGGCGAAGCTTCGCGATATGTTCCTCGCACTCACCAACCGGAGCGACATCCGGGCCGTGATCTTACGCGGGTCGGGAACACGGGCTTTCTCAGCCGGCGCAGACATCCGCGAATTTCCTCAGCGCATTCTCGAGGGGGATGCCGAGCAGGTCGCCCGGGAAGGGCATCAGCTCATCGCTGCGATAGCGAACTGCGGCAAGCCCACCGTTGCCCTGGTAGACGGTGTGGCATACGGCGCCGGCCTTGAGGTGGCACTCGCAGCGGACCTGCGATTCGCTACTGAAAGAGCATCGTTCGCGTTGCCGGAAGTCACCAGGGGTGTCTTTCCCGGCAACGGGGGCACTCAGCTACTCCCCCGAATCATCGGTCCGGCACGCGCCCTTGAACTTATGTTCACCGCCAAACCCATCGATGCGACCGAAGCCCACCGCATCGGCCTGGTTAACCGCGTACTCGCATCGGATAGCGCGCAGTCGGAAGCGCTCGGCTTCGCCCACCACCTCGCGTCCCTGCCCGCAACGGCAATTTCCTCGATCCGCCGGCTCGTCAGAACTGCGGTGGAAGAACCACTCGTAACCGGGCTGGATCTTGAAGCACAGCTGTTTGGCGAAGTCTTTCGCACCGAGGCGGTGAAGGAAGGCGTCAACGCGTTCCGGGAGAAACGATCACCAGACTTCAAACGAACAGAACAACCGTCATTCCCCTAGAACGATTACCTCAACGTCCGCACTACCGAAAAGGAATCACCATCATGGCACCATCAACACCTCGTTCGAATCGATCGGTCCGTCTCAGCCTCGCTGCTGTCGGCGGAGTCGTCGCGCTCTCCACTGCACTGGCTGCCTGCGGAGGCAACGCCGGTTCCGACGGCGGGGGAGGCGCTGCCCCTGAGGGCGGAACGGAAGATGATTTCCCCTCATCGCAGATCGAAATGATCGTTCCCTGGGCCGCCGGCGGAGGTACAGACCTCACTACCCGCCAGCTAGCGGCACAGGCGGAAGATACCTGTGGAACGCGCATCATCATTTCCAACAGGACAGGGGCAGCCGGCGCCACAGGGCATCAGGCAATCGCCGACGCCGAGCCGGACGGTTACACCATCGGAACGGCTACGGTGGAGGTCTCCATCCTCAACCATCTCGGAAATGCCGAGGTGACACCCGAAGACTTGCGGGGAATCGTCAAATTCCAAGCCACTCCCTCTGTCCTGGCAGTCTCGCCCGACTCAAAGTATGAAACCTTCGACGATCTCGTGGAGGGTGCAAAGAACGGTGACCAGATCCGCGTTGCGACCAACGGTCAAGGCGGCATCTGGGATCTTGCCGCCCGTGGACTGGCCGATGCAGCCGGCGTGGAATTCACCGAGTTTGTACCCTTCAACGGTTCCGCGGAAATGATCCCCGCCGTACTCGGTGGACAGGTGGAAGCACTCACTCCTTCCGGTGCAGAAATGCGTTCACAAATCGAAGCAGGCAAACTCCGCGGTCTCGTCACCATGTCTGACGAGCGCTTCGATGTGCTGCCCGACATCCCCACCACTGAGGAGGAGGGCATCGACTGGAAAGCCGCAAATTGGTTTGGTGTGGTCGCGCCTGAAGGAACTCCGGAAGACCGCGTTCAGAAGCTGTCCGAGTGCTTCGCGGAAGCAGCCAACACCGAAGAGTTCCAGGAATTCATGAAGTCCCAGGGGTACGGCTCGGAAGTCGTCGAGGGTGAGGAATTCGAAACGTTCATGGACGAGGAGTTCACGCGGTACAAGGATATGGTCGCCAACCTCTATTAGCAGACCGGTGCCCGGCACAGCGCCGGGCACCGAACCCCTTCCTGAAGGAATGTATCCATGACAACAACAACGCTCCGTTCGGAACGGATCGGTAACATCGTAGGCGCCGTACTGTTATTGGTCCTCGGGGTACTGGTATTCACACAAACCGCAGCATTAAGTGAATCCGGTGCTTCCAGCGATCCCGGCGCCGCGGGTTACCCGAGGCTGATAGCCGGCTCGCTGATCGTCCTGGCAGTGCTCCTCGCGCTTCAGCGGGGTTCGGGTGACCCGCTCCCCGCTCGCAGGGATGGCCTCCGCGTAGCCAGCGTAGTGGTTTTGCTGATTTTCTACGCCCTCGCCCTTGATGTCCTGGGCTATATCGCGGCAACCGCGCTCTTCCTGTTCGCTGCTCTCTTCCTCATGGGGATCCGGAAGTGGCTGCCGTTGATCCTGCTGCCAATGATCACGAGTGTGTCCCTCTTCTACATCTTTTACACCATTTTTGGTGTATCGCTTCCGCGTGAGTTCCTGGAAAGGCTCCTTTCATGAACGATTTCCTGAACGGACTGGAATCGGTCCTGACCTGGCAGCCGCTGCTCTTCATGCTCATCGGTATTTTGGGCGGAATAGTGGTTGGCGCTATTCCCGGTCTGACAGCCACCATGACCATCGCCATCCTGCTGCCGTTCACGTTCGTCACCGATCCCTTGCCCGGCGTGTGCCTGCTCCTCGGAATCTATTCGGGCGCCGTCTACGCGGGCTCCATCCCGGCAATACTCCTCCGCATTCCGGGAACACCGTCATCGGCAGCCACTTTGCTTGACGGCCACCCCATGACGCTCCAGGGAAAGGGTGGCCTCGCGCTGACGATTTCCCTGGTGGCCTCATCGATCGGCGGCGTCATAGGCGGCGTGCTGCTGCTGGCTTTCGCTCCGACCCTCGCGGGGTTTGCATTGAAGTTCGGCCCCGCGGAGTTCTTCATGCTGGCTGTCTTCGCCCTCGCGCTGATCGCCTCGATGTCCGAAGGCGCAATGGTGAAGGGATTGATCAGCGGCCTGGTTGGCCTGTTGATCGCCACGGTAGGAACCGATCCGATCAATGGCATCACCAGACTGACGTTCGGCGTCGACGCGCTCCAGTCTGGTCTTGGTTTCATCCCGGTCCTGATTGGACTCTTTGGTGTTGCAGAAGCACTGGTGCGGTTCGAGGAGCACATCCACCATCGGAAGGTCAGTTCCATTCCTCCGGGATCCTTCCGCCTGAAATGGTCCGGTCTTCGTAAACTTATGCCGGGCATCTCATACAGCTCCCTTATCGGTTTCGGCGTGGGCGTCCTGCCCGGGACCGGTGGAGACATCGGATCCTTTATAGGGCACAACGAAGTAAAGCGCCTTTCGAGGAACACCGAGAACTTCGGCAAAGGGGACCCTCGCGGCCTGGCCGCGTGCGAATCAGCGAACAACGCGTCGGTTCCGGGCACACTGGCTCCCACATTGATCCTCGGCATCCCGGGCAACTCGGCAGCCGCCGTCCTGATCGGCGCACTGACGGTGCATGGTCTCCAGCCCGGACCGGGGCTGTTCACAGGGTCGCCGGACCTGGTCTACGGAATCTTCATCGCGCTGCTGGTCATTCCAGTGATGATGTTCGTCGTCGGTCTCGCCGGTATCCGTTCCTGGGGTCAGATTACCCGTATTCCCACCGAATATCTCTGGCCATCCATCCTGGCGCTGAGCGTCGTAGGAGCTTACGCACTGCAGTCAAGCGCTGTGGACGTGATGATCACCATTGCGGCTGGTGTGCTCGGCTACTTCATGCTCAAGGGCGGCTTCCCGCCGGCGCCGCTGGTGATCGGTCTCATTGTGGGGCCGCTCGCGGAGACCGGTTTCCGCCGCGCGACGATCATCAATAGCGGATCGTACGAATGGGTCTTGCAGCCCATACCGCTGGTCATGCTGATCCTGAGCGTGGTAACTGTCGGCTGGGCCCTCTACCGCTCCTGGGCGATGCGGAAAAAGCCGGTGGCAGCGAAGAATGTGAAGCGCGAAGAAGAGGACGTCCGGAAGTGACGTTGGACGCTTCAGAAGCCGGCGCCGTGAGCACGACGGCGCCGGGAACCGACGGTGATCGGCCCGGCGTCGTCGTCGGTGTAGTCGGTTTGGGGAACCTGGGTTTGCCGGTCGCGAGACGGCTTGCCTCCACCTGCCTCGATGTCGTCGGTTTCGATGTCAGTCCCGGTGCACGTGCAGCAGCCATTGGACTCGTCCTCGCTGACTCCGTGAAGGACCTGGCGGACAAAGCCGACGTTGTGCTTATCCTCGTCAGCGATGCCGGCCAGTGCAGGAGCGTGCTCTCCGGCCCGGCAGGCATCGGATCGGCAACAAGTCCGCCCGCCGCCGTCGTCATCATGGCCACGGTGGGACCTGGCGCGCTCACTGAACTGGCGGATGAGGTGCGGACCCCGGAGACCGAGGTCATCGATGCCCCGGTCAGCGGGGGCAGCGACGCGGCAGAGGCTGGTTCCCTCTCGCTTATGGTCGGCGGGCACCCGGAGACCATTGAGCGATGGGGCGCGCTGCTTGCGGTGCTGGGCACCGTCCATGTCATGGGACCGCTCGGCGCCGGCCAGAGCGCAAAAATGGCGAACCAGATGGTTTTTTTCGGGACCCAGGCAGTACTGCAGGAAGCGATGACGCTGGCGGATGCCGGCGGCGTCGACCGGGATGCACTGCTGGCAGCACTCTGCGGTGGAACCGCAGACTGCTGGAGCGTCCGGCATCCCGGATTCCTTGAAGATGTTGCCCATACCTACGACGCCGCCGGCGTGGAACCGTCCCACAGGCCCTGGCACAAGGATCTGCGGACTGCGGTCAAGGCAACGGCGGCACACGGGATCGACGCTCCTGTGACAAAACTCGTGAGCCGGGTGTTTGGTGACAGGGTGGACATGGCCGCTAGACCCCTCTCCCAATGAGGGCCCTTGATTCCGTAAGCAGGCGCCTTCTGCAGCGCTGGGGAACGGCTGTTCCCGAAAGCGGGGAGGGAAGCCTCATATCTGGTCAAATTCACAGCAGCACGTCTGCCATTTCGTCGCAAGCGCCCGTGTTACACCCCGACAAGGAGGCCATCGTGCCCATATCACCCTCCGTTCCCAACGCAGCGGCCGCTGCCGGGGCGCTGACCGGAATGACTGTCCTTGACCTAACCCAAATCATGGCCGGCCCTTTCTGCACCATGGTCCTGGCCGATCTGGGAGCCGACGTCATCAAGGTTGAGAACCCGAACGACGGGGACCAGACACGGCGCTCATGGGGAACTTCCGGCAAGGGACAGGACAGCCGCGCCTTTCTCAGTCTCAATCGCAACAAGCGCAGCATTACCCTTGACCTGAAAACCCAGGAGGGCGTCAACTCGTTCCATAAGTTGGTCAGGACCGCAGACGTCGTGATCGAAAACTGGAGGCCAGGCGTCGCGAAACGGCTCGGGCTGGACTTCGAGACCCTGATCGCTCTCAACCCTCGCCTTGTCGTTGCAAGCATCTCCGGTTTCGGCCAGACAGGGCCTTACGCCAACCGCCCGGGATATGACCTCATTGCCCAGGCCATGGCTGGAGTTATGAGCATCACCGGTGAACCCGGGGGCCGACCGGTCAAGAGCGGCCTTCCTGTGGCAGATCTGGGGGCAGGCCTCTTCTGCGCTGTGGGTATCCTTGCTGCTTGGAATTCAAGCAAGGAAACGGGACAGGGGCAGTATCTAGAGACGTCCCTGTTCGAGTCCACCCTTGCCTTCTCCGTCTGGGAATCAACAGAATTCTGGGCCACTGGTTCCGCACCTGTGGCTCTCGGGTCCGCGAACCGCATGTCTGCGCCTTACCAGGCCCTGGCCACTCAGGACGGCTTCATCACTATTGGCGCGAACAATGAGCGCCTGTGGCAGCGTCTGTGCACAGTCGCTGAGCTGGATCATCTCCTGGTGGATCCTCGTTTCAGCGACAACCCGGGTCGGATGGCGAATCGGACCGAGCTGGTGGCTGAACTCGAGGCGAGATTCGCAGAAAAAACCACGGCGAACTGGGTGGATATCCTCCTCGCTGCAGGCGTCCCTGCTGGCCCGATTCAGAACTACCAGCAAGTTCTTGAAGACGACCCACACGTCAAGGAACGAGACATGATCAAATTCGTTGAGCACCCGGTAGAAGGCCAGGTGGCAGTCCTCAACTCGCCGCTTCGACTCAGCAGAACCCCTCCTAGCATCCGACGCCACCCACCACTGCTCGGAGAGCACAACGAGGAGGTGCTTGGCTCGTGACTGTCGCTGCTGTCGGCGATGGTCGGATCCTGCTCGAGAAGATCGGGCCGGTCCTGCATATGACCTTGGCCAATCCAGGACGCCACAATGCCCTTACCTGGCGCATGTACGACGAATTCGCGGAGGCGATAGAAGAGGCCGCCGTTGATCCGGCGGTCAGGGTCATCGTTATTCGTGGCCAGCGAGGTGCGTTTGCCGCCGGAACGGACATCACGCAATTCGGATCCTTCACGACTGGCGAGCAGGGGCTTCAGTACGAGCAGCACGTCGCCGGGATCCTCGACAAGTTGTTGAAGCTGAGCATCCCGGTCATCGCTGCTGTCGATGGTCCCGCCGTTGGTGCTGGACTAGCCATCGCCGCCTGCTCTGACGTCGTGATCGCAACCGAATCAGCCACGTTCGGAGTACCCATCGCCCGTACCGTGGGCAACTGCATCCCACCGGCAGTAATGAGGCGGCTGCATGCCCGCATGGGACACGGCCGCACGATGGCCATGCTCCTCGCCGCGTCTCTCCTGCCGGCCGAGGAGGCGCAAAAGGCAGGGTTCGTGTACAAGGTGGTCGCACACGACGACTTCGAGGACGCGGTGGCCCGACTGAGCAACAGAATGAGCCAGACCGCGCCGGTCACGGTCGCCGCGCTGAAGGAAATGGACAGGCGCCTTCAGGATGACCCTGCCGCCAACGGTGACGACCTCCTGCTCCGCTGTTACGGCAGCGCAGATTTCCAGGAGGGCGTCGCCGCCTTCACGGAACACCGCACACCCCAGTGGAAGGGACACTGATGCAGGCACCGGAGCCGGCCTCACGCGTTATCGACGCACACCACCACTATTGGAAGCTTGAAGCGCAGGAGCAAGCCTGGCGTACTTCGGACCACAGCCACATCGCGCGGGACTACGAACCGGCGGATCTGGCTCACGAACTCGTCGACTCCGGGGTCGACGCCACAGTGCTCGTCCAATCAGTCGACAGCAGCGACGAAAATGACCGGCTCGCGGCCTACGCCGCCAGCTGCGCCTCGGTAGCGGGCGTCGTCGGCTGGCTTCCCCTCGATCAACCTCAGGCTGCCAGGGCCGAACTGGCGCGAGCCGACACGGCGTCGTGGAACGGAGTCCGCTGCCTCGTAGGAAAACGGCCACTCAATTGGCTGAACGAACCCGAGGTTATCTCGCTCTTCAAGGACCTGGCGGACCAAGGATTGTCCTGGGACATCGTTCCCGTCACACCCGCCCAAGTGTCGGCGGTCGGTTCCCTAACCAGCGCAGTTCCTGGCCTGCGGGTCGTGCTGGATCACCTCGCGCGCCCCCCGGTGGATGCCGCTGGATGGGAGCCGTGGGCGGGGCAGATCGCCGAGCTGGCGAAGTCGCCCTCGGTTTATATCAAAATTTCCGTCGGGATTGACGTTCTGACCGGCTGGGCTCAATGGCAACCTGCCGAACTGGCTCGTTACGTCGACTGGGCTCTCACCCATTTCGGCGCCCAGCGAGCGATGCTGGCCAGCAACTGGCCAGTCATCCTGCTACGGCGCAGCTACCGCGAAGCTTGGGAGGACCTATCAAACCTCGTGGCCGACACAGGCCTGTCGGCCGCAGACTTGGCCACCGTACAGGGGGGAGCCGCAATTGCGGCCTACCGGCTGCAAGAACCCTGGGACCAGACCCGGAGGTGTTCACGAAAAGACCCCGTCCTGTCAGCAGCGGGATGCGGACAGGAGATCGGAATAGCGTCGGTTTCGGCGGCGTCCGCAGGAGGACAGTAATGCGTGTAGTCATTACCGACCATAACTTCACCTCTCTTGATGACGAGCGCTCCGCCGCGGCCGCGCTCGACGCCGAATTCGAGGTCAATCAAGTCACCACACAGGAAGCAGCGAGGAACGCTGTACGAGGGGCCGACGTCGTGCTGGTGAACTTCGCACCCATCACCGCGAAAGTCCTGGACGCGATGCCGGCAGAGGGAGTCGTCATCCGATACGGAATCGGATATGACAACGTCGACCTTCACGCGGCGAATGAGCGCGGGATCTCGGTCTGCAACGTCCCCGATTATGGTGCCGACACAGTCGCCGACCACACGCTCAGCCTCATCTTCGTGCTCGTTCGGAAGATCGTGCAGTTCGACCGGGTCCTCAGCAGTGGCGGCTGGATCTCGCCGCCATCGCTGGCACCGATACGAGCTTCCGCGGACACCACAATTGGTCTCATCGGGCTGGGCCGCATCGGGCTAGGCGTCGTCACCCGGCTCAAACCATTCGGATTCCCGGTCCTGGCCTTCGACCCCTTCATCGATCCGGCTGTGGCCGCTGGCCAAGGTATCGAGCTGGTCGACATGGACACAATCTTCCGGCGCGCGCACGTCATCTCACTTCATGCCCCGGCAACCCCGGACACATACAAAGTAGTGAATGCCGAGAACCTCCGAAAAATGCTACCGGCATCCTTCATCGTGAACACCGCACGGGGAAGCCTCGTCGACCAGGACGCCGTCCTGGCCGCCCTCGAAACCGGGCAACTTGCAGGAGCCGCCCTCGACGTGTTCGACCCGGAACCATTACCCACGGATCACGGACTGAGGAACCATTCCAACGCAATCCTGACGCCTCACGCCGCTTTCTACTCCGAGGCGTCATTAGCAGCCCTACAACGGCTCGCCGCCGAAGAGGTATACCGAGCAG
>NZ_KI914603.1:164327-197850 GCF_000520475.1 Arthrobacter sp. 35/47 | reverse complement strand
AGAGGTATACCGAGCAGGCCGAGGCGAGCCGCTGCGATGTCTGGTGAACCGACCGAAGACAGGGGCAACAGCTCCATCACCATCGGAGAGGAACTGAAAATCCATAATCAGCATTCCTCCTCACTATCCGTCTCGTCATGCATATCGCCCCTATCGACGTCTTTGCCCTACTTCCCTCGCCCTCAAACGACATAGGATTCGCTGCGGTCACTACGCGCTGAACTACCTCGGCGCCACCCTGATCGGTGTGATCCTCATGCTCCTGTTTGTGATGGTGCTTCAGCACGCACCGGCCTCAACCCGCTCAAGTTGCAACGTGAACCTTGCGGCCGGACAGGTCGTCATGAGGCACGGTGCTCAATATCATGCCCAACATGGGAGCCATTCACGGTCCCCGGTGGCTTCCCTTTGGTTGCAGTGTTCCTTGCCTCAGCGCTCAACCTGCCCACCGAGGCAGTGGGCTTTGCTCATTGCGGTTGACGGGTTCGCCGGAATCTTCCGCCACGCTCCTCGACGTCAACGGCGACACCTTCATCGCAATGCTGGTTGCCAACGCAGTCGGTGAAATCGATCGCGACGTTTACGCCGGAAAGAACAGTGGTCGCCGAAGCGGTGCCCTGCGGTGAACTGGAAAGCGGAGGAGCATCCGTTGACTCAGCGAGCGTGCCCACTCAGCCACTGCCACGAGGGCATAGGAGCATGGATGCCGGGTTGGCAGACAGCTGAAATACTACGACGACCGCTAGTTTGGCGAGGACTACCCTCGCCACCACTGACCGTCGTCAACTCTCCGGTATACCGGTGGTTTCGAACCCTGATCCTTGCCCCGAAAACCAACGCAGAGGACAGTGATTCCATGAGCACACGCCGGCTGGCCCTGATCCTTGTCGGTGGAGTACTCGGCGTCTTCCTGCTGGTGCTCCTGCTCATGTTCTCCATGGGTGACCCGCCACCCGACCCCAGCACCGCTCCCCTTGAGGTCGTGGCGAACAGCCCCGACGACGGTCGGTGTCTCCTCAACCGGGAGGACGTTGCCGCCGGGATGCACGAGGTGTCAGTGATCACCGAGGGCTCGGACGCCACAGTGGCGCTGCGCGATGAGACCGGGCAGACGGTATTCCAGTCCGAGGACCCTCAGGTTCCTCCGGCTGACGAGGAACCGGACGCTACCGGCGTCGAGCTCTTTGAGGGCCAATACACGGTGATCTGCCAGTATCCGGACGGCACCACGGGTGAGGCGCCGCTGACCGTAACGGCGGACTGATTTCTGGCTTCCGTCGTTCAAGGGATCAGCATGTGCACAAACGCCCGGACCCTGCTTTCGACGCCGACCGCAGCGCCGCGCCGTAGACTCGCTGATGCCGAATGACATTCAGGCTCGGGGGAGGAATAGACATGCACCATCGATGGAGAAAACACGCTTGTGCCGACCACACCAGTGAAGTTGTGAGCCGCCTCGAACCACTCGTGCCGCGCATCGAGGAACTCGCGCCGGTCCAGCCGGCCGAGTTGGCTGACTGGATCTCCGTCGAGGCCGACGACGAACCCGAAGTCCCCGGCCACGGTTGGATGGTGGAGCTGGACGATGAGGTCTCCCTGCTGGTACACCCAGACCGGGACGACCTGGCGAATCTGTTGGGCGAGCAGGCGGGAATTCGATCCGTCGTCCAGCTCGACCGCGAGGTGTTGATGGTGAGTGCGCCACGGATGTGCGCCGACGGGGTGCGTGCCGCCGCCGTACTGGCAGTCGCGGCAGCGAACGGGCGGATCAACGATGCTGCACCCGCTGAGCAGGCAGGGATTTTGCCTGCAGGCGTGCCAGTGGCACCGGCACCCACCGCGGAGACTGCCCGTTCTTCTGCCGAGGACGACGCCGAGTCCCGGCTGGTTACCGCCGATGCGCGTTGCGAGGGCCGACCGGTGCAGCTTTGGGTCAACATGGACGGCATTCTTCTTCTGCCCAGCGGGACCCTCCCCCACGGCCCACTGGACCCGAGTGATAATCCGCATCTGCAGCGCGCCAGGCTCACCTCCGGCAGGGCTGCCGCACTTGCGGAGCGTCATGGCGGGCGTTGGATTCCCTACCCTTACCTCCGCATTCTCCGCCTGCGCAGCCCCGGACTATTCCGACGTCGATGGAGCGCCACGATCACCGAACGAAGTGGCGCTTCCGTCTCGATGACCTGGAAGGGAACCCGCCCGCACGCGCTGGTGCTCTGGGGTTACGTTGTAGCTAAATGCGGCCTCGGATCGGTGAACGGACTGCCCTGATCGGCTCGGTCAGGCAATGTCGAGTGAGCGGAGCTGCCACCCTTCCGACGGCGCCAGATAACCAGGCACGGACGGGTCAAACCCGTCCGATGAGGTTTAAACTTTGAGGGTCCATCAGTATGAAAAGAGGTCGAACCGTGCTTAGCTCCAGCAAGGTGACGACGATCCTGCCTGTGAAAGACATGGACCGCGCACGAAATTTTTACGAGAAGTCCCTCGGCCTGACTCCGGCGGGCCCCCTGGAGGACGGCACATGCCTCTTCAGTGACGACGGCCATCATGGGATCCAGCTCATGCTGAAACCGGAAGGCAGCCCGTCCGGCAATACAGAACTCAGCTTCGAGGTGGAGGACATCACAGCGGAATTGAAAGTACTGGAGTCGAACGGGGTCAGATTCGAGGACTACGATCTGCCCGGCCTGAAAACTGTCGATCACGTTGCAGAAAGCGACGGGCAGAAGGCGGCCTGGTTCACCGACACGGAGGGGAACATCCTCTGCCTACATCAGATCGCGGGCTAACCCGCACCTGACGAGGGGCCTGGAGGTGAGCTCGGAGAGCAAACACCACCGCTGCTGTTCTTCGGGCTGACCAGGTCACGGGGAGCGGACCGACCAGCTCAGCACTCGTAGCCCTATTCGGCGGGTTGTCAGGGAGCTAAATCCCGCAGCCGCTCCTGCAGCAAAGGGGCAGCCGACTCGGTCACCGCGGTGATCGCCGTGACGGGAGCAAACCCCGCGGCGAGCAGCGTGAAGTCGCTGTGCTCGTCCGCCTCACCCACGGTGTCCTCCACCGTCAACCTGATGTACTGGTGCCCGCGCTCAGCCATGGTGGTCTGCACAATCCCGAACTCCGCAAGCGTGGCCGCCCGGTACTCGGGCTGGTCGTTTCCCGCCCTGTTCGGAACATTCAGGTTGAGGACCGTCCCGGGTTCCTGTTCCAGCAGAACCGGAAGCAACCCCGCAGCCATCCTGGCCGCACGCTCCCAGTACAGCTCCGTGGGATTCAGGCCAGTGTCGAGGGATACTGCCATGCCGCGACGGGCGTTGATGCCGGCTGTCAGCGCCGCACCCACCGTACCGGAGTGCAGAATGGCGCGCCCCACGTTGGCGCCGAGATTCACGCCGGAAAACACCACGTCCGGCGGATCTCCGAATGCACCATGCGTTGCAATCATCGAAATGAACCCCGGCGCCCCGGGCACCGCGAATGCCCGGACGCCATCTAGTCCTTCGATGGACCGCTCCTCAATCTGGATCCGGCCCTCGTTCTCCACCGCGACGATCGACGCGCTGCTGCCGCTCGACTCGATGGAGGGGGCCGCTACCGTAACCTCATGTCCGCCGGCCGCCAGCTCGGCAGCCAGGGCATGCAGTCCCGGCGAGCTGATGCCGTCGTCGTTCGTGACAAGGATTCTGGTGGGCCGGTTCATTGTGTACGCAGTCCTTTCGCCAGTTCATCAGGGGTTGTTCCTTTCGCCGATTCCCGCTGATGACCGCCTCTGTAGGGAACGATCCGGACCGACCCCATGAGCTGGCGGATGGTCTCGGCATCGCCCGTGCCCAGTCCGTGCCGGGTGACGTTCAGCGCTCCGGCGGCACTGCCCTGGGTGACGGCCTCACGAACGGAAGAGCCGGATGCCAGTGCCGCGGCCATTCCGGCCGTCAGCGAGTCGCCGGCCCCTCGGGTGTCAACGGTTTCCAGTGACGGCGCGTGCACCTCATGCACCTCGTCCTCATGCAGCAGGAGCGAGGGCAGATCCGCTCTCGTCACGACCACCGTTGCAGCGCCCTCTCCGACGAGGTCACGCATCGCGCGGATCAGGTCCTCGGGCCCGGTGGAGCCCGCCCGGCCGCTGTCCACGAGTTCATCATGTGAAACCTTGACCAGTGCGACGCCGCCGTTCACGGCTGCCGTGAGCCGGTCACCCGCCAGATCCGCGATGACGGTACAGCCGGTTTCGGTGAGATCGGCGGCAAGGCGCCGATAGGCGTCAGCCGGCACGAGACCCTCCTGCGCAGGGCCGCTGAGGATGACGGTCCCGGCGGCTATCCCGGCCTGCATGGTGAGGCTGTACAGCTGGTCCAGTTCATGCCGTGAGAGCCGGTGCCCCCGGGACTCAGCCAGCTCCTTTCGCTCGCCGCCCCGACGGTCATGGATGTATGCGCCGCTGCTTCCGGCGCCTTCCACCCCAAGCACCCTGATGCCATGCTGCTGGATCAGGTCGCGGGCCACCCTGCCCGTCTCCCCGGAGAAGACCCCGCACAGGGTGACCGAGGCACCAAGTGCCTGCAGCATGCGGGCCTGCCACACACCCTGGCCGCCGGCGTGGATATGAATGTCCGCTTCCCCGTCGAGGTCCTCGATGGTGACGGTCAGGACCGGTGACGGCGCAAAAACCACTGCTGCACCCATCGCAAGAACTTCCTCCGGATTGTGGGAACGTCCGCTTCCCACCAATTTAACGCTCTGCCGATCTTTGTGCGAGGGGGAACCCGCTGTGACCCACCTCTCCCATCCCGGTTGACATGTGACCTGAGGCACGCCATGCTTATTACCAGCACGTGGAAGCAGTTACCACAGAATGGTAAGTACAAGACCTCCACCCCTGCGAAGAAGCAGAAAGGAAACACATGCACTGCGCAATCATCGGACTGGGCGAGGCAGGCTCTCGCTACGCGACAGCGCTGGTGGGGGCCGGACACACCGTGACCGCCTTCGACCCCCGGGACGTCCCGGCACCCGACGGAGTCGCCCTGGCAGCATCGGAAGCTGAAGCTGTCTCTCACGCAGACATCGTGCTGGTACTCACCTCCGCCGCCGTGGCACGCAAAATCGCCGAAACCTGCGCACCGCACCTCAAGGCCGGTGCCATCTACGCCGACCTGACGTCGTCGGCCCCTGCGGAAATGGAGGCCCTGGCCACCGAAGTGGAACAGACCGGCGCGCACTTCGCCGACGTCGCCATCCTCGGCCCCGTCACCGTCGCCGGCGCCGCCACTCCGCTGATGATCAGCGGATCCGGTGCGCAGACTGCTGCTGACATCCTCGGCGGGCTCGGCGCACCGGTCGACACGCTCGAAGCCCCCGCCGGCGCCGCCATGGCCCACAAGCTGCTCCGCAGCGTCTTCATGAAGGGCCTCGCCTCGCTCATTGTCGAGGCGGTGTCTGCCGGAGACGCCGCCGGTGCCAGAGAATGGATCCGCAACGAAATCGCGAAGCAGCTCGCCGGAGATGGACAGGCCGTCATCGACCGGTTCCTCACCGGCACCCGGCTGCACGCAGAACGGCGAGGGTTCGAAATGGAATCAGCCCGCGACTATCTTTCATCGATGGGCGTGGCCGCTGAAATGACTTCGGGAACCGTCGCTTCCCTGAAGCGCCTGGCACAGGAAACTGCGTCCGGCACCCCTACCCCCAGGAGCTCGGACAATGAGTCCAATCTGGCCTCGAGCAGCGCGAAAGCCTGATGACGTGGTGACCATGTCAAACACGACGACGCCGGCAGTCCGCCCCGCCGAATCCACGGAACCTCCCGCAGGCCCTCCGAAGATCCTCCTCGTCGCGACTCCCCTTGCGCTGGCCGCACTCTCTGCCGCAGTGATCTTCACGAGTTTCGGTCTGGGTTACTGGACCACCCTCGGCCCCGGCCCCGGATTCTTCCCCTTCTGGATCGGCCTCCTGATGGGGATTTCCTCCCTCGTCTGGCTACTCCAGGCCCTGCGCGGCAACCCGAACGTGCTCCCGCAGCCGGAGGAACCGGTCGCACTCGACACGGACACCGTCAGGACCGCGCCGACCGCGAAGAAGCGGCCCATCTGGACGGTGCTGCTGAGCCTGGTGATCCTGGCCAGCCTGCTCGAACTGATCGGCTTCCAGCTGAGCATGTTCGCGTTCCTGCTCTTCCAGCTCAAGTTCCAGGGCGGCCGCAAGTGGCTCTCGTCCCTGATCATCGCGCTGGTGGGAAGCTTCGGCGTCTTCTACCTCTTCACCGAGGTGCTCCAGGTGACCCTGCCGACGTCGTCCATCAACATCCTCGAAGATCTGGGGCTGTGAGGCACTCATGGATGCTCTAAACAACCTCATGATGGGCTTCGCTGAAGCCCTCACCTTCCAGAACCTCCTGTTCGCGCTGATCGGCTGCCTCGTGGGCACCATGCTCGGCATCCTTCCGGGCATCGGCGCCACCGCGGGCATCGCGATCCTCATTCCGCTCACACTGAACATGGAACCGGTCTCGGCGATCATCATGCTCGCCGCCATCTTCTACGGCACCGCGTACGGCGGAACCATCACCTCGGTGCTGCTGAACATCCCCGGCGAGAGCGAGTCGGCGATCACCTGTATTGACGGCTACGCCATGACCAAGAAGGGCAAGGCAGGCGTCGCGCTCACCATGGCCGGCATCGGGTCCTTCTTCGGCGGCATCGTCGCCACCATCGGACTCGCCCTGGGCGCCCAGGCGCTTGCCGGCGTCGGGCTCCTGATCGGTCCGCCGGAATTCTTCGCCCTCGTGATTGTCGGCCTCTCACTCCTCGTGGGGCTGGTGGGCAGGTCCATCGCGGCCGGCCTGATCTCGGCGTCGATCGGCCTGCTGATCGCCATGGTGGGCATCGACCCGGTCGCCGGTCTCCCCCGGTTCACTTTCGGGTCCGCCCACCTCTTCGACGGACTGAACTTTGTCCCGGTGATCATCGGAATCTTCGGCCTCGGGGAACTGCTGGACAACCTGGTGGCTCCGACCCTCCGGCCCAAGGCACCCCGTCTGCGTGACCTGATTCCCGGCCGGACCGATCTGCGCCGCGGCGGCGTGGCCATGCTGCGCGGAACCGCCCTCGGCGTGCCGATCGGCCTGGTACCCGGCATTACCAACGCCATCTCGTCCCTGCTGTCCTACAGCGTGGAAAAGAAGGTGGGCCGCTACCGCCATGAGCTGGGCACCGGGGCCATCGAGGGCGTCGTCGGACCGGAAACAGCCAACAACGCGCACTCCAGTGCTTCGCTCGTCCCGCTCTTTGCACTCGGTATCCCCGCGACGCCGGCCATCGCCGTCCTGATGGGTGCCTTCCTGCAGAACGGGCTCACACCGGGGCCGCTGCTGTTCACCCAGGAACCGCTTCTGGTCTGGACCATCATTGCGAGCTTCTTCATCGGCAACATCATCCTGCTGATCCTGAACGTTCCGCTGGTGGGCCTGTGGACGCGTGTGCTGGCTATCCCCCACGAGGTGCTGGTGGCGCTGATCTTCGCGTTCCTCATCATCGGCTCCTACTCGGTGAGCAACAGCGTGATCGACGTGTTCATCATGATCGCGTTCGGCATTGTCGGCCTGATCTTCCGCCGCCTCAGCATCCCGCTGGCGCCGCTGGTGCTCGCCGTGGTCCTGGGCCCGTTCCTGGAGTCGGCGCTGCGGCAGTCGCTGCAGCTCTCCCAGGGAAGCTTCGACATCTTCTTCACCCGGCCCATCACCCTGACCCTGCTCATCACGGCCGCCCTGATCTTCATCGGCTCCATCGCGGCGAGCGGGCTGAAGCGCAAGGCGCTGCTGCCCGCCGACGCCGAAAGCTAAACCCCATGTCCCCTTCCATCCGTCCAATCCGTACCACCACATCCACTAGGAGTTCGACAATGCGTAAGACAATCACTTCAGTTTCGGGAGCAGCGCTGCTCCTGATCTCCGTGGCCGCCTGTGGCGACGCCTCCGGTTCCCAGGAACAGGGCGAAGCCAGTGCCAACTACCCGGAGGAAAACCTCACCATGATCGTCGGCTACGGTCCCGGCGGAAGCACCGACGTCGGCGCCCGCCTGATGGCCGATGCCCTCGAGGACGAGCTCGGTGTCAACGTCACCGTGGAAAACAAGGAAGGCGCCGGCGGCCAGGTGGGCCTCACCGCCGTGGCCAACGCCGACTGCGACGGGTACACCTTCGGCACCGCCAACTTCCCCTCCGCGATTGTCTCCGTGCTGGACGAGAGCCGCGGCGCCACCTACGACCGCGAAAGCTTCGCGCCCATCGGCCTGCAGGTGGTCGACCCGACGGCTATCGTTGTAGCCCCGGACAGCCCCTACGACACCATCGATGACCTCCTGGCCGCCGCGGAAGAAACACCGGGCGAGCTGCTCTACACCACCACCGGCGTAGCCAGCAACGAGCACTTCGCCATGGTCGCCGTGCAGGAAGCAACCGGCGCCGAATTTGCGCCCGTACACTTCCCCGACGGCGGCGGCGCACCCAAGACCGCCTTCCTCGGCGGCGAGGTAGAGGTCTACGTGGCCAACGTGAGCGACGTCGTCGAAATGACCGAAAACGGCCAGGGCAAGGTCATCGGCATCATGGATTCCGAGCGCAGCCCCTTCCTGCCGGACGTGCCCACCTTCACTGAAGCAGGGCACGACGTCGAAATCTCCTCATCGCGCGGCTACGCCTTCCCTGCCTGCGCACCGGAGGAAGCAGTGACCACCATCTCCGAGACCATGGGCACCATCATGGAAGACGAGGAATTCCAGACGAAGATGAAGGAACTCGGCCTGGCCCCCAGCTACCGGGACGCCGCAGCCTACACCGAGTACTGGACCGAAACCGAGGGCACCTTCGAGACCCTCTTCCCGCTGGTCCGTGAGGAAGGTAAGTGAGCCCCTTCGCCACTATCCCGGAGCGCCCCCATCAGCCGCTCACGCCGGAGCTGAAGGAGCGCCTCTGGGCGCTCCCCAGCGCGAACATCGGTGACGCGATGGAACGGCTCGGCGTGATGGACCCGGCGATTCACCCCGTCTGGAGCGGTGCCCGGTGCGTCGGTACCGCCCACACCGTCTGGACCCGCGCAGGTGACAACAAGTACATCCACGAGGCGCTGGCCACCGTGCAGCCCGGGGACATCATTGTGGTCAGCGGGCAGGCGGACGAGAGCCGCGCACTGATCGGTGAGCTCATCGGCGGCAAGGCCAGGATCCGAGGTGTGGAAGGCTTCGTCATCGACGGCGCCGTGCGCGACGCTCCCGGACTCGAGGAATACCGCATGCCGGTGTTCGCCCGGACTGTCACTGCGGCCGGCCCGTACAAGAACGGACCCGGCGTGGTCGGGGCAACCATCGCCGTCGGCGGTGTCCCGGTCAACCCGGGGGACATCATCGTAGGTGACGCTGACGGCGTCGTCGTCATTCCGCGGCAGCACGCCGAGGCGGTGGTGGCCGCCGCAGAGGCCAAGCGCGACGCCGAGCAGGCCACCCGGGACCAGATCGACCGCGAGCTGGAACTGGCTGCCCCGGACGCCCGGGTAGGCGCTTCGGGCTAAAGTGTTTCCCGGCCGGACCCCCACGTCCGGCCGGGAACGCCTGTCCCGAAAAATCCAGCTGAAAGAGACACCGTGGCACCGAACGAATCGCCCATGCGATCGCTGGAACGCGCCTTCGATGTACTGGCCGTCCTCGAGCAAAACATCCGTCCGCTGCGTTTGACGGACATCGCCCAGCAGGCGGGACTGGCCGTCAGCACCACCCAGCGCATCCTGAACGTGCTGGAGGGCCGCGGTCTCGTGGAGCGCGATGACTCGACCTACCAGCTGGGCGTCGGCACCGTCCCCATGGCGCATGCCTTTCTGCGCGGCAACCGGCTCAGCGCCGCCGCGCTTCCCGTCCTGCAGGAACTCGCGTCTGCGACGGGACTCACGGCGTCGCTGTTTGTCCGGTCCGGGCTCAGCCGCGTGGTTGTCGCCCGTGTGGAGGGAGAACACCCGCTCCGGTACGCGCTGCCGATCGGCGAGCGGCTGCCCCTGCATCTCGGCGCCGGCCGCGTCCTCGCCTCGGGGATGACCGACGAGGAGGTCGATGAGCTCCTGCAGACCGTCGATGTGATCCAGATGCAGTCCGGTCTGGAGCTCACCCCCGAAGAGTTCAAGGAATCCCTCCAAGCCATCCGCGAAGACGGCTACCTCGTGGCACACAGCGAACGCGCCGTCGGGATCACCTCCGTCTCCGCTCCGGTGTTCAGCGCAAGCGGGCGGATGGTCGGCGTGGTCATTGTCAGCGGCGCTGATGCCCACATGACGGAGGAGAAGATCCAGCAGGTGGTGTGGGAGGTCCGGCAGGCCGCCCAGTCGATCGGCCAACGCCACCTGAGCGCACCTGAGCCGGTGCAGGCCCGAAACACCATCGGACGCTGATGGTGAGCGGCGGATGACTTCACGGGGCACTTCTGCCGCGCTCTGGCTGATCTTCGTCCAGGCGGTCATCACCCAGGGCATGGCGTTCACGGTCCGCCCCACCATCTCCTACCGTGCCCTTGAGATCGGGATTGCTCCGGCCTGGCTCGGTGCCCTCGCCGCAACCTACGCCGCCGCTCCCCTGCTGTGCGCGCTGCTCGTCGGGCAGGCAACCGACCGGTTCGGGCCAAAGAAAATTATGGTGGTCGGCACGCTGCTGATGGCGCTGTCGGGGGTCGCGCTGACCTTCATCGGCGGGACCATCACCGTGCTCGTCGTCGGCAGCGTGCTGTTGGGGATCGGCCATCTGATGGCCGTCATCGGACAGCAGGCCGGGGTGGCCGGGCTGACGCCGCCCGGGAAACTCCAGTCCGTTTTCGGGCACTACACGCTGGCGGGCTCTCTCGGCCAGGCGCTGGGCCCGGGACTGATCGCCGTCTTCGGCGCCAACGCCACCATCCCGGACACCGGTTCAATTTTCGCCGTCGCGGCGGTGCTGATGGCCCTCTCGGTGGGAGTCGCCGTCGTACTACCGGTGCCGCGTTTCCGCAAGGGCGGCAGCGACGCCCAGCCGGCGAGCTGGCGCGAAATCCTGCGGATCCGTGGACTGGTCCCGGCGATCACCATCACGGCGATTGTCCTTGCCGCCGTCGACATCACGCTGATCTACCTTCCGGTGCTCGGCGCCGAACTGGGCATCAGCGCGGGGGTGGTGGGGCTGCTCCTGTCGGTGCGTGCCGCCTCGTCGATGCTCTCCCGCTTCTTCCTCGGCTCCCTGGTCCGCGCCCTCGGCTCCGACCGTGTCCTCCTGCTCAGCCTGGTGATCGCAGCGGTATCGATGGCGCTGGTGCCGCTCGGATTCCCGATGCCGGCGCTGGTTGTCCTGCTGGTACTGCTCGGGTTCGGGCTCGGCGTGGGCCAACCCGTAACCATGGCGTGGCTTGCCGCCGCCGCGCCGCCCGGCAGCCAGGGCCGGGCCATGTCGCTGCGCATCAGCGGCAGCCGGCTGGGGCAGATTGTCTTTCCCACCGCCGCCGGTGCCGTGGCTGCCGGGCTGGGAGCATCCGGCGCCCTGTGGGGCATCGCGCTGGCGCTCGGCGCCGCCGGCGTCATCTCCGCCCGTTATCCACTGGAATCCCGATAGGCAAGGAACACATCCGATGAACCTGTATCCGGCAGAGGCCGTTCGAGCCCAGATCCTGGCCGTCCTCGACGCATGGGGAATGCCCTCGGACAAAGCCGGAACGACGGCGGAAGTCATGGTGGAGACGGACCTCGCCGGAATCGATTCCCACGGTATTTCGATGCTGCCCGGCTACCAGCGGCTCATCACGCAGGGCACGCTGGCCATCGGGGCCGACCCGGTGACTCTGCGCGAGTCACCGGGGACCGCCGTCATTGACGGTGGCAATAACCTGGGGCACCCGACCATGGTGGCTGCGATGGAGCTGGCCTGCCGCAAGGCCCGGGAGGCCGGCGTTGGGGTGGTGACGGTGCGCCGTTCACACCATTTCGGGGCCGCCGGGTACTACGCGAAGATCGCAGCGGATGCAGGGCTGGTGGGTCTCGTGACGTCCACTACGCGGACCAGGGCGGTGGTGCCCACACGGGGTTCCCGGCCGCTGCTCGGCACCAATCCGCTGGCGTTCGCGGCGCCGGGCAATGACCCCGACGCGCCGTTTGTGCTCGACATGTCCACCAGTACGGTGGCCGTCAACAAGGTCAAGGTCTACGACTACCTTCAGCGGCCCCTTCCCTCGGGTTGGGTGCTTGATGACGCGGGCCGGCCGGTGACTGATTCGAAGGTTGCCTACTCTCACCTCCGCAGCGAGCATGGGGGCGGGCTGAGCCCTCTGGGCGGATCCGAAGAACTCTCCAGCCACAAGGGCTACGGGCTCGCCCTTCTGGTGCAGATCCTCGCTGGTGCCCTGGCCGGCGCCGCCTTTGCACCGCTCAAGGAAGGGGCCGGTCCGGACGACATCGGCCACTTCTGCCTCGCGATCGACCCCGGCTTCTTCGGCGATCCGGAGGACTTCACCGCCTCGGTCTCGGCGATCCTCGACACGTTGCGGGCGGAGCCGCCTGCCTCCCCTGACCGGCCCGTCCTGGTACCGGGGGATGTTGAACGGCGCGTGCGGGCCGAGCGGGTGCAGGCCGGAATTCCGGTGAGCGACGCGCTGCTTGCGCAGCTCACGGAGCTCTGCGAAAAGACCGGAGCCCCGTTCCTGCTGTCCTAGAGAAGGAAGAGGTCAGTAACTCTCCTTGGGCAGCACGATCCACAGGATGATGTAGACCAGCTCCCCGATGCCTACCAGGCCGAAGATGATGAATCCGATCCGGACCAGCCACTTGGGCAGGCCGAAACCGGTGGCCAGAGCCGCGCAGACTCCAGCGATGAGTTTGCCGTTACGGGGTCGTGTCAGTGTGCCAGCCATGTGCGCGACTCTACGCCCCCATCCCGGCCGGCGAAACCCCGTCAGGCGGCCCGACTGGCTGGTAGAGCTACAGCATCGAGCCCAGGTCGGACGCCACCGACGGGTACGAGGCAGTCATGGACTTCAGCTGCCGCGTGCTCAGGCCGAGCTTCATGGCCAGTCCGATGAAGTTGATCAGCTCACCGTAATCCGGCCCGAGCAGGTGCGCACCGACAATCCTGTCAGCCGCACGGTCAATGAGGATCTTCGCTGCGGCGGTCTTCTCACCGATCCGGTAATTGGAGTACCAGCCGCCGGCATCGGTGTACCTGACATCCAGGTCTATGCCGCTGTCCCGCGCTTCCTGTTCCAGCATGCCGACTCTGGTGAGTTCTGGGATGGTGAAAACAGTGGTGGGCACGCCGGTGTAGTCAGGCGCCGTCGTCGTGCCCTTCAGCAGATTCGATGCGGCAACCTTGCCTTCAAACACGGCGACGGGTGTCAGCGGCAGTCCCGGCGTATCCGCGGCATCACCGGCGGCGTATACCCCGGAGTGCGTGGTGCTTTGCAGGTGCGCCCCGACGCTCACACCGCGTTCGGTCCAGGCTATGCCGGCGGCGTCCAGGTTCAGGCCGGCGATCTCGGGAATGCGTCCCGCACCGTGAACCACAAGATCAACATCGAGGGAAGACTGCTCTCCGGAAGTATCGAAACGGACCCGGTATCCGGAGGCAACCTGCTCGACGGCGGTGATGGTCGCCTCCCGCCGGACCTCCACCCCTGCCTCGGCGCCCCGCTCGATGAGCAGCTCCACCAGGTCCGGGTCGAAGCCCTTCAGCGGGCGCTTTCCTCGGTCGAGAATCACGGGGGCCGCCCCGGCCCGGGCAGCGATGTGCGCGAACTCGAAGGACACGAACCCGCCGCCGATGAAGAGTACGCGTGCGGGGAGGGTTTCGAGTTCCAGGAATGCGGTGCTGTCGATGATGTGCTCGTGACCGGGGACATCGAGCGGTCGTGGCCGGGCACCGGTGGCGATGAGGAAGTTCCGGGACTCGTACACCACGCCGTCGATATCGAGCCGGTGGGCGTCAACAAAAGTGGCCTCCCCGTGCAGGGTGGTGACGCCGCTGCCGGCGAGGCCCTCCTCCATGCTGGCGGGGACGCCGTCCGTGAAACCCTCCTTGTGTTTCATCAGGTCGGTCCAGTTGATCGAGAGCCCCGCTTCGTCGATGCCTTTGCCCCGCATCAGCCGCGCGCTGTCGATGATCTCCGCCCCGCGGCGCAGGATCTTCTTGGGATCGCACCCGCGCAGCGCGCAGGTGCCGCCGTACGGGAGCGCGTCCACAATGGCCACCCGCCAGCCCTGCGAGGCGCATTTCCGCGCTGCACTGACCCCGGCCATGCCGGCGCCGATGACGATCAGGTCGAACATTTCAGCCATGACGACGGCGGACCTTCCGTTTGAGGTTCACAACAGGGAGGAGACGGCGAGGGGTGCACGCCGCGGACGCCGGCGCGCACCCCGGTGCAGGGACCTACAGTCCGGGCGCTGCCGGAATGTCGAGATCCGTCTCGACCATGTGGTTGAAGTAGTTGGTGAACAGGTTCAGGGCCACGTGGGTGGAAAGTTCGGTGAGCTCCTCGGTGGTCCAGCCGGCGTCGAGCGCTGACTGCCAGGTGCCGTCCGCAACGTTGCCCTTGCTCGCGGTGGCCTCGCGGGCCACCTGCAGGAGGGCGGCGAGCTTGTCGTCGAAGTCCACCCGCCCGTTGCGGACCGCGACGGTCTGCTCCTCGGTCAGCCCGGCAGCCTTGGCGCCCATGGTGTGCGCCGACTGGCAGTAGGTGCACTCGTCCACGTTGCCGACGGCGAGCGCAATAGCCTCGCGGGTGCGGGCATCGAACGTTCCGTAGTCGCCGATGACCTGCTGCAGGGCCACGTAGGACTGCAGGACTACCGGCGAGGACGCCATGGCGCCGTGGATGTTGAGCACCTTGCCGAACTTCTGCTCGAGGGCCTTCAACTCGACGCGGGACTCCTCGGGAGCTGAATCGATGGTCTGCACTGTTACGCGTGACATGGATATGCCTTTCTCTCGGTGATTCTTGCAAGCAGTGGGCACAATCGGCCCACCGACAACTGGAGTTCGTGCTGATCAGGAGGTTCTGCGGGCGATGGTTCCGAGCCGGTTCCGGTCCCGGACTGTGATCCGCCCGCGGCTCTGCTTGATCAGCCCTTCGGCCGCGAACTCGGCCATGGTTTTGCTGGTGGCTTCCCGGGTGGCTCCGAGGAGTCCGGCCAATTGTTCGTGGGTGATCCGGATGGCGGCAGCCTGTCCCAGCATGCTGGGACGGGATGCGTCAGCCAGGGTCAGCAGCGTCTTGGCCGTCCGGGCAGACAGGGGGCGGAGGGCCAGATCGGTCAGCCGCTCCTCCAGCCTGGCCACCTGCTCGCCGAGCAGCCGGGAGATCCGGACCGCGATGCGCGGGTCGGCGATCAGGTGCCGCTCGACGTCGTCGACCGTGAGCTGGCAGATCACCGATTCCTCGATGGCTTCGGCGTAATTGTCATACATGCGCTGGCCGACCAGGAGCATCTCCCCGAACACCGCCCCGGCTTCCAGGATGGCCATGGTGAGCGCCTTGCCGTCCTCGGTGATCCGGAAGATCCGTACCCGTCCTGATCGGAGGATGAACAGGGACGTCACCGGCTGCGACTGCGAGAAGACCAGCTCACCGGCACTAAAACGCCGCTCCGGCACCATGAGCTGCATGGACTCCAGCTCCGCGACGCTGAGGTCCGCGAACAGGTCAACGTCATTCAGGCAGGTGAACGCCTCAGGGTCTCCCGTGGTCAATACGTCTACCTCTCGTTTCTGTGGCGACCAGGGCCTCTCCCCCGCCGCCGGTGTGCCGGCCAGGCCCACCGCACACTCGTCCTTCACCTGCATCCCCGTGGAAGAAGGAACGCGCCTACCCTGAAGCGTATTGCGTCAGCTCGGTGCGTGGATGGATGCGTGGGTGTCATCGGACTGCCTTCCTGGATGTGTCCTCGTTCCAGAACGCTACGGGGCCTCGCCGGCCCGCTCTGCAACCCAGAACACACAAGAACAATTTCCTCTCAGACCCTCACAACCCACCCCTGCCCGCCGGCCAGGGACACTCCTACGCGGTCCCCGGCCCGCAGCGCCGGTGCCCCTGCCAGTTCGACGGCGATGCTTTCGACGGCGGTGCTCCCGCTGCCCGGGGCGGATTCCACCCGTACCCGGACCAGCACGTGCGCACCCATCGATTTCACCTCGGTGACCACCCCGGCGGGGGCCTCTTCGCCGGAGGAAGTGCCGCCGTCGTCGTTCTGGATCAGCCGGAGTGCCTCCTGGCGCACCACCAGCAGGGCCGGCCCGTCCGGGACGCCCGGCTGGACTCGGACCCGGCCCAGCACCGAGGTGTGGAACCCGCCGGCCAGATGCCCGGGAATCTCGTTGAGCCCGCCCAGGATGCGGTTCACTGCACGGGTGGCCGGTTGATAGTGCAGTTCGGGGACCGGGCCGTGCTGCAGGATGGTGCCCTCGTCCAGCACGGCAATCGTGTCGGCCAGCACGGAGGCCTCCCGCCGGTCGTGGGTGACCAGCACGATGGTCGGCTCAAGCTCCGCGCGGATCTTGCCGACGAGTTCATACATGTCGTCGGTGAGCCGGGAGTCCAGCGAACTGAACGGCTCATCCAGGAGCAGGATGCGCGGCTGCGCGGCGAGGGCACGCGCCAGCGAGACCCGCTGTTCCTGGCCGCCCGAGAGCTGGCCCGGCATGCGCCGCGCGAACCTCCCGAGCTGCACCAGGTCGAGGAACTCCAGCGCCTGCGAGCGCGCCTCCCGCCTGGTCACACCGGCCATGCGCGCCGGAAACGCCACGTTGTCCACCACCGTGAGATGCGGAAACAGCAGCGGTTTCTGGAAGACGACGGCGATGCCCCGGTTCTCGGCGGGCACCGCACCGACATCCTGCCCGTCCACGAGCACCGATCCGCTGCTCGGCGCATCCAGCCCGGAGGCGATCCGCAGCAGGGTGGACTTGCCGCTGCCGGAGGCGCCGAGCAGCGCCACCATGGAACGCGCCGGCACTGTGAGGGAAACGTCGCTCAGGACCTCGGACTGTCCGAACATCCTCGACACACGGTCGAAGGTCAGGCTGGAACTCATTGTCTCCTCCTCGGACCGGGCGCGGCGAGAAGCGCCAGCAACAACAGCGGCGGCACGATCATGGCGAGGGACAGCGCCGCGGTGAGCTGCTCGTTTCCGGTGGCCGATGCCGCGGAACCCAGCACCATCGGCAGGGTCAGCAGCTGTCCGCCGCCCACCAGCAGCGTCGTAATGTAGTCGCTCCAGCCCACCAGGAACGCCAGGAAGGCCGCCCGGGCTGTGGCGCGGGCCAGCAGCGGGATCCGCACCCTGGCAAGAACCGCCCGGGGAGAAGCACCGAGAGTGCGGGCCACTTCCTCGAACTGGTCATCATAGGAGGCGAGCGCCGCGCGGAACATAAACACCGTGTAGGGCAGCGCGGTCACCGTCAGCACCAGGACCACGGACGGGAACGCGGGCACGCGTGCGCCGAGCAACAGGACGTTCGAACCCATCACCAGCGCAAACGGCGGGATGGCCAGCGGCGCCAGCAGGATCAGCTCCACCGCGCGCGCCCAGCCGTTGGGAAGGCGCCGCGCCGCGAAGGCCGCCAGTGCCCCGAGGATGGTGGCGGGCAGCGCCACGCTGAGGCCCAGGACCAGCGACGCCCCGGTTGCCGTGAGCACTTCCGGCCTCAGCAGCGCGGCCAGTCCCGCGGCGGAGAAGGCCCCGGGCAGCACGTCCGGAGCCCGCCATTCCGCGGCGACCGACCACAGGATCAGCGGCACCACCGGCAGCAGGATCCACAGGAACAGCAGCCCGCCCAGGAGCGGCCGGGTTATCCCGGCGCCTCCGGGTGCCCTCAGCCGCACCGGCTGGTAGGTCTGCATCAACGCCAACCTTTCACGCGGCGCAGCACCAGCAGTCCCGCGCCGATGGCTGCAAGGCCGACGACGACGGACGCCAGGGCGGTTGCCATCGCCTCCGGCCGGGCGGTCAGGTCGATGGATCCGAACAGGCGGACCGCGCGGACCGGCAACGGCTCCGGCGCCACCGGTCCCAGGAGCCAGGGCGCCTCATAGGAGCCCAGCGTGTAGACGAAGACCACCAGCGCGGACACGCCCAGCGCCGGCAGCGAGAGTGGGAGCAGCACGTGCAGCATCCGCTGCTTCGCGGACGCGCCCAGGGTGGCCGCGGCTTCACAGAGACCGCCGGCGGAGCGGGCCATGCTGCCGATGAGCACGAGCGCCACAAAGGCGGACTCCTTCCAGCCGAACTCGAGGATCGCCGCACCCCACCCAAGGCCGCCGACCAACCCGGGGAAACCGGGCGGCATGGCGAAAACGCGGGCCAGGAAACCGGCGTCGGACAGCAGCAGACCCATGGCGCCCGAGGCCACCAGGTGTGGAATGGGCACCGACGCCGCACTGAGCACTGCCAACACCCGGCCGCTGACGCCGGAGGTGAGCACGTAGGCGGCGATCAGAAAGCCGACGACGACGGACAGTACGGTGGATGCCGCAGCGATGTACACGGAGATTCCGGTGGCGATCAGGAGTTCGCCGTCCGCGTCCCAGGCCGCGGTGCTGAACTCCGGTTCCCCGATGAATGGCAGGAGTCCCAGGCTCTGCAGGACGGCGGCGACCAGCGCACCCGTCAACACGAGGGCCACGGGCAGGACCGCGGGTGCGGCGATCAGCAGCGCCCTGGCACTCGGGGCCATCACCCGCCGGCGACTGTCCGGCGCCAGGCGTCGTCCAGCTCGGGGACCCAGGCGGAGCCGAGTTCCGCGTGGGAGTTGCGGGAGAGCTCCTCGTAGGGCGGGACCACCGGAGAGGACCGGAGTCCGTCGAAAAGTGCGCGCTGCGCCGGTTCCAGCCGGTCGACGTCGAGCACTGTGAACTGGCCCCACGTGTCAGGGCCGGCCTTGGCGGCCTGCTGCTCCGGGGAGAGGGCGAGGTTGGCGACGGCCATGGCGCCGGCGGCGTCCTCGGCGTTGGCCGGTATGGAGAGGAAGCTGGCGTTGCCCACCGTGCCCTCGTCCAGGGTCAGTACCTTGGTGGACGGCGGGAGTGCGCCGGAATCCACCAGTTCCGTCAGCCGTGCCGGGCCGTAGGTCATGCCGAAGTCCACCTCGCCGTTGGCGAAGAGTTCGTTGAGCGCCTGCTCGTCGCGCGGGTAGGTTGCCCCTTCCCGCCACAGGGACGGTTCCAGGGATTCCAGCGCTTCAAGGGCGGCAGGCGCATGCTCTTCGAAGGCCCCTTCGCTGTATTCGAGGGGAACCTCGGCCGCTCCGCCGGCGGTGGAGATCAGCACTTCGCGGAGGAAGACGCTGCCGGTGAAGTCCGGTGGTGCCGGGTAGGTGAAGCGTCCGGGGTTGGCCTCGGCCCACTCGAGGAGTCCGGCCAGGCTGGTGGGCGGCTGGGACACGGTGTCCGAGTTGTAGAAGTACGTGAACTGGGCCTTGTGCCAGGGTGCCTCGCACCCGTCGACCGGCGTTCCGAAATCGTTGGTGAGCAGAGGGTCCGCCGGGTCCGTGTAGGCCATGTTGGGCAGCATATCCGTCCACCCGCAGCGCCACGCGTCGGCATGCCTGCCGGTGCTGAACACCGCGCCGTTGACCCAGACCAGGTCCACCGAACCGTCGTCGCGCCCTGCCTGGATTTCACTCAGGACCCGGTTGAGGGCGTCCGCCGTATCCGCCACCGGGACCCGGCGCAGGGTGATGCCGAGCTCCGCGGCGGCCGGGGCGAGGGTCTCATCCACATAGGCGTTCCCCTGCTCGTCTCCGCCGTACATCCACAGGTCCACGGTGGAGCCTTCGGCGGCCTCCAGTACGTCGTCGAACCCGGAGAACTCCTCGTCGGGCTGCTGACCGGTCTGCCCCGCGGGGGCGCCGCAGGCGGACAGCAGCAGCGCCGAGGCGAGCGCCAGTGGGGCCAGCGCGCGGCGGAACGGTCGGGAGGCGGTGATATGCATGGTTCCTTCTGGGTTTTCTGGTTCCCGTATGCTCATGGCGTGCCTCGATGGAGGACGGTAACGGCGAACGGATGGCAGGTACGGTGACGGAGCAGAGCGGGCGGCGTGAACGCTTTCCGGCTCCCCTCCGACGGGCACTTCTTCTTCTGGTATTCGTGGCTGCGGCGACTGCGGCTGTGCTTCTCATTCCGATTCCGCCGGTCGGGGAGCTCCGCGCGATGGTCGATTCGGCCGGATGGTGGGGCCCGGTGGGTTTTGGGCTGGGCTACGCAGCCCTGACCCTCGCACCGGTGCCGAAGAACGTCCTCACCGTTGCAGCGGGAGTGCTCTTCGGTTTCGGCGCCGGCTTCCTGGTTGTCTACCTTGCCGCAATGCTGGGAGCCACCGCGGCCTTCTGGCTGGGCCGGTTCCTCGGCCGCGAAGCCGTGGAACGGTTCACGGGGACCCGGGTGGCCCGGGTGGACGAGGCCCTCCGGCGGCGTGGCTTCGCCGCCGTGGTGGGGGTGCGGCTGGTGCCGGTGCTGCCGTTCACCGCCATCAACTACTCCGCCGGCCTCACCTCCCTGGGCTGGCGCCCGTACTTCCTCGGAACCGCCCTTGGCATCCTGCCCGGGACGCTGAGCTTCCTTGCACTGGGTGCCTACGGGTTCGAGCTCGGCTGGCAGGCCCAGGTCGCTGCAGCCGGGCTGGGCCTCCTGACCCTCGCGGGAGTCATCTACGCGGTCCGATCGCGAAGGAAGGGCACCCGCACCGATGTTTGATTCCCGGCTCCGCCCGCTGCTGGCGCCCGCGCTCAACGCCGCTGCCCGGCGTCTCGACGTCCCGTGGATCACCCCCAACCGGTTGACCTCGCTGAACCTGCTGCTCGGCCTTGCCAGCGCCGCGCTTGCTGCCGGCCAGCTGTGGGTTCCGGCGCTGGCCGCCTGGCTCCTCTGCCGCCTCGCCGACGGCCTGGACGGACCGTTGGCCCGGCTGCGTGCAGCACATATCGCTGGAACCGGGCAGGACGACGCCGGCCAAGGCGGGTTCTGGGACATCTCAGCGGACTTCATTGTGTACGGCGCCACGGTGGTGGGCGTGGCGGTCGGCGCCACCGCAGGGTACGACGCCGGCTGGCTGCCGTTCCTGCTGGTCCTGTTTGGCTACTACATCAACGGCAGCGTGTTCCTTGCCTTCTCCTCCATCGCCGAGCGCAGCGGCAGACAGCTCGACGACGGACGCTCGCTGTCCTTCCTGGGCGGCCTCGCGGAAGGTGCGGAGACCGTCGTCGTACACAGCCTGTGGCTGCTCTTCCCGGCGTTCGCCGGGCACATCGCCCTGGTGTGGGCGGTGCTGGTGTCCCTGAGCGCCGGCCAGCGCGTTGTGGCAGGTTTCCGCGCGCTGCGCTGAGGCGGCCGCCTTCAGTGCCGCCGCCGGCAGGATCACCGGCGTCCGTTCCGCAGGCGGGCGGCGGCGCCGAGCAGGCGTACCGCGGCCGTGGCCACCGGCGAGTCGAGGCCTTCCCGGGCGTGGCTGATCGCGGCGTTCCACACGGCGTCGTTGTAGGTGGGGTACGGGTGGGTCACTCCGGCGAGCGCCCGCGTGCTCATCCCCTGCTGGACCGCGAGGGTGAGCTCGGCCAGTGACTCACCGGCCCGCGGCCCCACGATGGTGCCGCCCAGGATCCGGCCCCTTTTGCCGATGACCAGTTGTGCGAAGCCGGCCGTCTGGCCCTCGGTGATGGCGCGGTCCGTATCGTCCAGATGCACGGTTGAGAGGCTCAGCCCGGGACCGGAGGCGTCGGTGAGCCCGACCGCCGCCACCTCGGGTGAGGTGAACGTCACGCGCGGGATGACACTGCTGACCGACCGGTGCAGGCCGAGGATGGCGTTGGATGCGGCGGTGCTCGCGTGGACGCCGGCGAGGTGGGTGAACTTCGGATTCTGGGTTACGTCCCCGGCGGCCCAGATGCGCTTGTTGGAGGTGCGCATGGCCGGGTCCACGAGAATCTGTCCCGCGTCGTCGAGCTCCACGCCTGCCGTGTCCAGGCCGAGGCCGTCCGTTCGCGGGGTCCTTCCGGCGGCGACCAGGAGAACGTCGGCGTCGAACCGGTTGCCCTTCGACGTGAGCACCGTGGAGCGTCCGTCCGGTGCGCTCTCCACCGTGCGGGCGGATTCGTTTTCGGCGACCGTGACGCCGTCGGCCGTGAGGGCGTTCCGGACCAGGGCGGCGGCGTCCCGGGTTTCCTTGCCCAGGATGCCTGTCCGGGCCAGGATGGTGACCCGTGTGCCGAGCCGGGCGAATGCCTGGCCGAGTTCGCAGGCGATGGGCCCACCGCCGATGATGACCATCCGCCCGGGCAGTTCCGTGAGGTCCCAGACGGTGTCGGAGGTGACGGTGCGGGCGTCCGCGAGCCCGCGAATGGGCGGAACGGTGGGGTGGCTTCCGGTGGCGATGAGCGCCTGCCGGAATCGGATCCGCCGGCCGTTGACTTCGGCCTCGCCGTCGCCCGTCAGCCGTGCGGTGCCGCTGCGGACCTCGACGCCGGCGGCTTCCAGTGACTCGGGGGAATCGGCGGGTTCGATGGCCCGGATTGCCGCGGTGACGCGTGCGCGCACCTGGTCGAAGTCCGGTTCCCTGCCGCCGGCAGTACCGCGCTGCTCCGCGGCGTCCTTCGCCGCGGACAGCAGGGTTTTGGAGGGCACGCAGCCGGTCCACAGGCAGTCGCCGCCGGTGCGCTTGTTTTCCACCAGGACGGTCCGGGCGCCAAGCCGGGCGGCCGTCTTGGACCCGACGATCCCCGCCGTTCCTCCGCCGAGCACGAGGAGGTCAACCGGCTTGTCCATGTATTCAGCTCTTCCTGGAGGAGGGAGGTCGTGGTGCACCCAGACTACGGTGACGGGAATCGCCGTCGTGGTCTGTAATCCAGGACACCGAAGGTGGAACTGCCGGAAGGGCAAGGGCACAGCAGAAGCCCGGCTGCCGGTGCGGCCTTCAGGCCTTTTCGGCGGCCGGGCTCCAGGCGTGCCCCAGCGTTTGGCCGGTCACCGGGCGTTTAACCGGCTGCTCCTGCCGTGCGGCGACGGACAACGTAGGCGCCGCCGGCCAAAGCGATGAGAACCAGCCCACCACCGAGGGCGAGTGTTCCGGTTCCGGTGCCGGGCTCCTGTGCGACACCGGTGTCAGCGCCTCCTGTGGGCATTTCCACCTGCGCGGCGGTCAAAGCGCCACACAGTGCCGGCGAGGTTGCTGCCAGGGGCAGTTGGGGTGCGATGTCGGACGGGGCTGCCGCGGCGGCCGGGCTGAGGGTCGCCGGGTCAAGACCATGAACGACGACGACTGCGGTGCCGGCTTCGAGGGCTGCCTTGGTTTCAGCATTCAGTTCGAAGGTACGGTCGATCGAGTATGCGGCCCCCTTGCCGGCAAGGTTGATGTCAGCGGCGGCTGCGGGGCTGGTGTCACCGCTGGTGGAGAGGGTGGTGAGGACGCCGCCGTAGGACGGGGCGCCTTCGGTGGTGGAGACTACCCCGTCACCGTCTTGGTCGGCCGAGGGATCCGGGCAGGTCCCCTGCGCTCCGCCGTGGATGTGCTGGACGTGCGGGTAGGGCATGTCCATGAAGGTTTCGGGCATACCCGAAACCTTCAGCAGGACATGAGCCTCATTGCCCGTGACGTGGACTTCGATGGTGCCTGAACCGGAACTGCCGTTCAGCTGGCCGAGGGTGGCCTGGTAGGACTGGTCAGCGGCCATGGCCGGCGATCCAGAGAGGGCAAGTGCGCCCAGAGCGACGGTAGGTACTGCCATAAAACGGAGTGTCTTGTTCACTGGAAATTCTCCTCATACACACACGCGTGATGGTCACTCCCCCAGTGGCCTGGAACAGACCATCCCACCGCTGGCTGAGGATGTGTCCTACACCACAGTGTAGGACCGAAAGGTGAAGCGCGACCGAAGAAAGTGCGCAATTTAAGAACAGTTTGCCGCGGTCTGGGCTGTCCAGGCGCTGATCGGTGCCTGGTCCGGGCCCAATCGCTACCGGCGGTCTTCCGCAGCGTCCGGCGCGGGCTCCTCGGCGTACTCGTTGCGCGCGCTGATCAGCAGACCCAACCCCGCGCCCACCACACACACGATCGCGGTGATCAGGAAGATTTCGCCGTACTGCAGGGCGTACGCCTCGCGGACCCGGCCTGCCTCGGCCAACAACCGTTCCTCGAGTGTGCCCCCCGTGCCGGCCGGCAGGGCGGCCAGATGCTGGTTGAACCGGTAGAGGCCCCACGCGCTCAATGCCGCGATACCGAGCAGCATGCCGATCATCCGGGCGACCACGATTGCCGCCGATCCGATGCCGTGCTGGGCAGCGGGAACCACGCGAAGCGTCGCCGACGTCAGCGGACCGATCACCAGGCCGAGACCCAACCCGGCGATCGCTAGGTCGGTGTCCAGTGTCGGCAGGCTGAACAGTCCGAGATCGTGTTGCGTCGTCAGCACATCGACGGACCATTTCGAGATCAGCAGATAGCCGGCGGCGGCGATGAGCAGGCCTGTGAACGCGACGATCCGCTCTCCGATCCGCGTGGCCAGCCAGCCGCCGAGCAATGCCCCTACCGGCAGTGCGACGAGGAAGCGCAGCAGCAGGAGAGCAGCCTCGTTCTGATCCCTGGCCAGAACGCCCTGACCGAACAGCTCAACGTTGACCAGCGTCACCATGAGCGCTGCGCCGGCGGCCATCGACGCGCCCAGTGCAGCCAGGAACGGTCTGACGTGCATTCCTGCCGGTTCCATCAGGCGGGTGCGCGCGAACCTCTCCCATACGAAGAACGCGATGGCCATCACGGCGGCCGCGACCAGCACCGGCGTTCCCCAACTGGGCAGCACCGCCTCGCCGTCCGGCCTGGGGTTGTAGAGCCCGATCACGATCAGGCCCAGGGCGGTGGCCAGCAGCAGACCGCCAACCACGTCGACCTTCTGCGGGGCATCGGTTTCTCGGCGGCCGGGCAGGCTGAAGTGGATCATCACCATCGCAATCACCGCAAGCGGCACGTTGATCCAGAAAACGGCCTGCCAATGCTGGAACAACCCCACCAAAGCGATGCCGTACAGCGGGCCGAGCACGCTTCCCAGTTCCTGGACGGCACCGACACCACCGAGCACGGTGGCGCGGTTGCGCGCAACCCACAGTTCTGCTGCCAGGGCCATTGTCACCGGCAGCAGGGCGCCGCTGGCGGCGCCCTGGAGAGTGCGTCCGAGGACCAGGACGGTGAGGTCGGCCGAAAGCGCCGTGACTACCGATCCAACCGCAAAGCCGGCTAGACCGACCTGAATCAGCATCTTCCGGCCGAACCGGTCCGACGCCCGCCCCAGGAGGGGCATCGCCGCGATGTAGCCGAGCAGGTAGCCGGTGATGATGGGAGTGACCCGTTGCAGCTGGTTCACCCCAATGCCGACGTCGCGCATGATGTCCGTCATGATCGTGACGACGACGTAGGTATCCAGCGCGCCCAGCGCCACTGCGAGGCTCGCCGCACTGATCGCGATGCGGCGGTTGGTCGGCACCCGCCCGGCTGCCGGGGGCGGGCCCTGAATCATCCTGCCGGATTCTCGACGGTGACCGGTTCACCCCACTCGGACAGGATCATGGTGACACTGTTCCCGGGGCTGGGTTCCAACCGGACCTGCATCAGCTCACGGCCGCTTTCCTCAGAAATCCAGGCCGTGCCGGGCACAGGCTCCGTTGCCCCGATCTGCGGGGAGATGTTGTTGACCGCGTCCGCGGCGACGGTGCCCGTGATGCGCACAGTGTCCACGCCCTCCACGGTCTCTTCTCCATCGATGGCGGGATCGGAGAAGTTGGCGAGCACGTTGGCCAGCCCCACGTCCGGGTCCAAGATGGTGGCGACATCGTAGACGTTGGATGCGGGGCCGAAGTTGGTCAGGCTGCCCCCCGCGGTGAGGGCGGCCCACAGGTCGCCTTCGAAGACCACAAACTCAACCTCTTTGAGCTGCTGGCCGAGGTATGTCATGTCGAGTGTGCCCTGGGCAGCGACCGCGGGAGTCTGCGTGAGCTGACCATCGATGAACTCGACCGGCAGTCCGGGGACTTCACCCTCAACCGCAAGCTCAAGATGCGCGCTGGTCTGCGCTTTGGTGGTCTCGCTCGACTCAGTCAACAGTGCGGCGGGGTCGGGGGGTTCCTCCGGATCCGGACCAGGGGCTGGGCCGGTGCATCCGGCGAGAAGTGCGACGGCGGCGATGAGAAGCGCTAAGACCCTCACAAAGCGGAACTGCAACGCTGCGCTGTACATGGCCGAATTGTACATGACCGCATCAGGGATTCTGCCCGGTCACTGCTCCCATTTTTTCCGGCGGCTGGACGAGGATCGACGCCCGGGTCTGTAATCCAGGACACCGCGAGCGGAATGAAGGTGCCCTAGTGTTGTTCGGCGTGCGCCCTAAGCTGGGATCACCCCTGGGCGATGACCCATTTATGCGATGGAAGAGGCCCGGCATCGAGAAATACACAACATTCGCACCGCTGTATGACATCCTGTCGGCGGAGTTTCCGGTGTACCGCGCCGGGCGCCGCCGCGGCATTGACCTGCTCCGGCTCCAGCCCGGCGACCAGGTGATCGATCTCGGCTGCGGCACCGGGCTCAACTTTGCCTTGTTGCAATCGAAGGTGTCCGCCGACGGCCTGATCGTGGGGATCGACCGGAGCCCCGCGATGCTTCGCCAGGCGCGCCGGCGGGCGGAACGCCGCGGCTGGAAGAACGTTGTCCTTATCCAGGCTGACGCCACCACGCTGTCCCCGGCCAGCATCGGCGCCCGGGTGGCCGCCGCGGGCGGGCGCGAGCTGTCCGACGCCGCCCTGGCCACCTACGCGCTGTCGCTGATGCCGGAGTGGGAGCGCGCCTGGACGAACATGCGGAACCTCACGAAGCCGGCGGGGCGTTTGTGCGTCGCCGACATGCAGCGGCCCACCGGCCTCTACGCCCTGCTGACTCCCTTGGCGGTGGCGGCATGCCGGCTGGGCGGAGCGGACATTGAAGCCCATCCCTGGACCGCCGTGGAACGGGACTGCCTCGGCGTGGAGGCCGCGTCCACCCGCGGCGGTCACCTGCAGGTCCGTGCGGGCACGGCTCCCGCCCTGCGGCGCGTCCCCGGGTCGGTAGAATCCGGTGAATGAGCCCGGACCCCACCAGCACTTCTTCACCGACCAGCCGCGCTATTTTCCTTGACGTGGACGGCACCTACGCGGATTACGGTGTGGTGCCCGAGGGCCACGTCCGCGCGGTGCAGGCCGCCCGGAAGGCCGGACACAAGGTCCTGCTCTGCACCGGACGTCCCGTCTCCATGCTGAGCACGCAAATCCGCGCGGCCGGGTTCGACGGTCTGGTGGCCAGCGCCGGCGCGTACGTCGAGGTGGACGGTGAGGTGCTGCTGGACCGCCGGTTTCCGCCGGAGCTCGCGGACCGGACCGTCGCTGCACTCGATGCGAACCGCGCTGTGTACATTCTCGAGTCGCAGGAGTCCCTGCACGTGCCCGCAGCGGCAATGGAACGCCTGAAGGAAATTATCGAGGAACACTTCCAGCAGGGTCCGGACGGTCAGTCGACCGGTGCGTCGGCCATCCTGGAAGCGGTCGAGCTGATGACGGACGGCATCCCGGTGCCGTTCGCCAAGGTCTCCGTGTTCGATGCGCCCATCCCGGTCAAAGCCATCGCCGACGGGATCGGGCCGGCAGTCGCCGTCGTCGATAATTCGATCGCGGACGAGGGCCGGCACACCGGTGAGCTGTTCCAGCACGGGATCAGCAAGGCGGACGGGGTGGCCGTCGCTCTGGAGCGACTGGGCATCCGCCGGGAAGACTCCATCGGCGTCGGGGACGGCCAGAACGATCTCGAGATGCTCGCGTACGTCGGCTTGGGAATCGCCATCGAAGGGTCCTCGCCCGAGCTGCTGGCCGTAGCCCAGCGGACCGCTGCTCCGCCAAGCCGGGAGGGCCTGGTCGCTGCGTTTGCCGAGCTTGGGCTGTCCTAGAACCTTCGCGATTTCCCCGTCGCGGGCCGATTCCCCCAGCTTCTGACCCCCATTCAGCGTGTCGGACGGCGACACGCCGTCCAAACCGCGGTGCACCCTCCAGAACCGGGGGAATCCGGCCCGGGCGGAGCCGTTAGAACTGGATGCCGCGGGTGAGGCCGCCGTCCACGAGGATGTTGGCGCCGGTGGTACGGCTGGACTTGGGGCTGGCGACGAAGACCACCGTGTCGGCGATCTCCTGCGGCGTGCCCATCCGGTGCGTCGGGTTCAGCCCCATCGCCATGCTGAACAGTTCCGGGTTTCCCTGCTCGATCTGCTCCCAGACACCGCCGCGGTGGTACGTGTTCCCTGGTGAAACGGTGTTGGCCCGGATGCCCTGTTCAGCGAGCTGGAAGGCAAGCCCGGCCATATAGGCGATGATCGCCGACTTCACCGTGCCGTACGGTCCGGAGGCGAAGTCCACCTCCCGCCCCGAGACACTGGAGATCGCGGTGATCGAGGGTGCCGAGCTCTGCTCGAGGTGCGGCAGCGCCGCCTTCACCAGGCGCACCGTCCCCATCAGGTCCACGTTCAGGGACGCCTCCCAGTTCTCCTCCGTGTCCGGGATCGCGAGCGCGCTGACGTTGCTGACCACCATGTCGATGCTGCCGAACCGCTTCGCCGTGTCGCTCACCCACCGGGCCACGGCTCCGCCGTCACCGACGTCGACTTGCGTGCCAACCACAGTGTCCCGGCCCACCGCTTCCTGGGCGGCAGCGACGTCGTCGGCGTTTCTGGCGCAGAAGGCGACGTTGGCGCCCTCGGCAGCGAAGGTCTCCACGATCGCGCGGCCAATGCCCTTGGTGCCTCCGGTGACGAGGGCGGTCAGTCCGTTGAGTTGCAGATCCATGGTGGATCCTTTCTATTGCCTAGATTCCGGCGCTGCGGTCCCGCAGGTCGGTGTGGACGCCGTCGTACGCGCTGGCGGAGGGAAAGAGCGATTTGGCGGCCTTGACCACGACGCTGTAATTCGCGTCCACCGCGTTGGCGATCGGAGCCTGCGCCGTCTGGGTGAGCAGCTGGTACGCATCCATTGCGTGGAGACCGAAGAGTTCGCCGAACCATCGGACCATTTCCAACTGGCCGATCCGCCAGGAGTCCTCCATCGGGCGGGATGATCCCACGGCCATCCAGTGCGTGTCAGTCTCGATGCGCGGCCAGGACGGGGCGCCGCCCTTGACCAGTTCCACGATGATGGTCGAGTCCATGGCACCCTCGACGGCGGTGCCGCACGCTTCGCCCTCGCCCTGCCGGTAGTGCCCGTCGCCGATGGAGAAGAGCGCGCCGTCGACGTTGACGCCGAGGTAGATGGTGGACCCGGCTTTGACCTCGGGTGAGTCCATGTTGCCGCCGAACCGTTCGGGGACGAGGGAGGAGCGCACTTCACCGCCGGGCGGTGCGACGCCGACGGTGCCGAGCATGGGTTCGACCGGGAGCTCGAGCCGGAAGTCGCCGAAGCGGGATTCGAAGCCGACGGTGTTGCGTTCGGAGTCGAGGTGGTAGATCCAGGTGGTGTCGGGCAGCGGTTCCTGCAGGAGCGCGGTGCGGTCGGTGCTGGTCAGGCCACCGAAGAAGGGGATGGTGGCGGAGGCGCCCCAGCTGCGGGCCGGGGTCAGGTCGACGATGTGGAGGACGAGTGTGTCCCCCGGTTCGGCACCCTCCACGTAGAACGGGCCGGTCTGCGGGTTGACGAAGCGCAGGTCCACCTTCTCACTCGACAGGTCCTCGACGGACGTGAGCGCGTGGTTGAAGGCGTCCTCCGACCAGAGCTTGAGGACGGTTCCGGGCCTGATGGTCATCGCCGGCTTCGCACCGCCAAACGTGTAGATGAGCTGATCACGCGACGGCCGGTACTCGACGATTTCCATTACTGGATGCTATGCCGGGCGCTGCGGGGCGACAAGGGTCTTGCGTGGGCGCCCGCCGGACCTGCGAGACTGATCCTCATGAGCAGCCCCCGCCCCTTCGCCCAGGTCGATGTGTTCTCCCCGACCCCGTACCTCGGCAACCCTGTCGCCGTCGTACTGGACGGTCACGGGCTCGACGACGACGCGATGCAGCGCGTCGCCCGCTGGACCAACCTGTCCGAAACCACGTTCCTGCTGCCTCCCACGGACCCAGGCGCCGATTACCGAGTGCGCATCTTCACCCCGGGAGGCGAGCTCCCGTTCGCCGGCCACCCCACGCTGGGTTCCGCGCACGCGTGGCTGGAAGCGGGCGGTGCTCCGAAGCGGGGCGACGTCGTCGTGCAGGAGTGCACGGCGGGCCTCATCGAGGTGCGGCGCGGGAACGGGATCCTGTCCTTCGCCGCGCCCGCTACCCAGCGGACCGGCGAGCTGGAGAGCGGGTATCTGGCGCAGATTGTCGCCGCCTTCGCGATCCGCGAGGATCAGGTGATCTCCCACCAATGGGTGGACAACGGGCCGGGATGGGGCGTCATCCGACTGGCGACCGCGCAGGAAGTCCTCGACCTGGAACCGGATCTGTCGCAGATCCCGACGGCGATGATCGGCGCAATCGGTGCCCACCCCGAGGGTTCGGAGTACGCCTACGAGATGCGGACCTTCGCGCCCGCGGCCGGCATCGCCGAAGATCCCGTGTGCGGGAGCATGAACGCGTCCGTGGGCCAGTGGCTCACCGCCAGCGGTGCCATGCCGAACACCTATCGGGTCTCGCAGGGCAGCCGGCTTCGCCGGGCAGGCGACATCTCAATCACAGCCGACGACGACGGCACCGTCTGGGTGGGCGGCGCCACGATAACGTGCTTTCGGGGCACTGCGCGGATCTGAATGACTAGCTTTCAACGACGGCGACGACGGCGGTCGCTTCCATTTCCAGGGCCGCCGCATGGTTGAGCGCGCTCACCCCTGCGACCGCGCGGGCCGGGCGGTGGGAGCCGATCCACTCGCCGTAGATCTCGTCGAATTCCTTCCAGTTGCCCATGTCGGTCAGGTAGACCCGCACCTGGACCAAATCGGTGCGCTGAAGCCCGGCTGTGGTGAGGCAGGCGTCGAGGTTGCTCAGCGTCTGTCGAGCCTGTACCGCGAAGCTTTCAGCGGTGACCGGTCTTCCTTCACCGTCCACCGGCAACTGGCCGGAGATGTACGCGGTGCCGTGGGCAATGACCACGTGGCTGTACTTTCCGCGGGGAGGCATCAGGCCGTCGGCGTTGATCTGTTTGATGACCGGTTCGTTTGGCTGCATGACCTTTACTGTAGGTGGTTGCCGGATCACCATCCCAGTGACCCGGCGAGCGCAGTAGCACCGGCGAGCGCCAGAACGCCCCGCACGGTATTTGCGTGGGCCCACGGACGCTCAAAAGCGCGCCAGGCCTCCGTAAAGCCCCCACCCGAAGCCCGAGCCAACGCATTGTTGAGCGGAACATTGACAGCGACCGTCACCCCGAAACTTGCGAGGGACAGCACCGCCCCGGCCAGTCGCATCAGGCTGTGCGGCTCGGAGGCACCAGCGGTTGCCACCACGACAACCGACGCAGCCGCGCCGCCAAAGAACAGCACCATGAAGGGTGGCCGGACCGCCAGGACGTTGATGCGCTGCATCGCGGTGACGGCCTCCCCTGCCGGTCGGGCGTTGAGAGCTGGGATGACCATGGCCGAGAACGCAACGTAGACGCCGCCCGCCGCCCCGGCGCACACCGCCGCCGTGGTTGTCGCGACCGTGTCAAGGAAACCAGGAGTAGTCATGAATCAAGCACACCGTGAGTGGCAAAGACTTCCCATAGCTCAAGCACTCCGATTCATAAGCAATCGTCTAGTCTGACTTCCATGGATCCCCTCACCCACTTCCTCGACGGCCCCCACGCCCGTCGCGCCTTCGCGCTACGGATGGTGATGAACCCGCCGTGGTGTCTGGACGTCAGGGACAGGGCGCCGCTGACCGTGATGGCAGTGCTGACCGGGCACGCCTGGCTCGTCACGGATGGTGAAGCGATCACCCTCGGAACCGGCGACATCGCCCTGGTCCGCGGGCCTGAACCCTATGTCGTCGCCGACGAGCCGGAGCGCGAGGCGAGCATCATCATCCACCCTGGTCAGGAGTGCACCACGCTCCGCGGTGAGCCGGTGCGGCTGAGCATGAACCGCGGTGTCCGGACCTGGGGCAACACAGCAATGGGCGAGACCACCATGCTGATCGGCACCTACGAGTCCGACGCCGAAATCGGCTCCACGGTGACGGCAGCCTTGCCGCGTACCGCCGTCGTCCCTGCCGGAAAGGTGAGCCCCGGACTGGTGCAGCTCCTTGCCGGTGAAGTGGGAACCGACGCACCCGGGCAGGGCAGTGTCATCGACCGACTGCTTGATGTGCTTCTGGTGCACTGTGTCCGCGCGTGGACCGCCGCCCACCCCGAGCAGGCGCGAGGCTGGCTGTCGGCGGGTGCCGATTCCGTCGTCGGGCAGGCCCTCGAACTGCTGCATGACAGTCCCGCCGAGCCGTGGGCACTGGAGTCCCTCGCCGCACGCGTGAATGTCTCGCGGGCCACGCTCGCCGCGCGGTTCCGGAACAGCGTCGGGGAGCCGCCCATGACCTATCTGACCAACTGGCGGATGGTTCTCGCCAGCGAACTCCTCGCGGATCCGCACCGCACCACCGCTCGTATTGCAGGCGAGATCGGTTACGGCAGCCCGTTCGCACTGAGCACTGCCTTCAAACGAAGGTACGGAGTGAGCCCGACTGAGTACCGCCGTCGTAAGTATGCTGCGCCGGCGTGAGCTGTGGCCCGCCTAGTCTTGTTCCTGTAGGAACGGGGACTCACGAGGGGCAATTCATGAAGCAGTACGCAGCAGACACCGTCCGGGAACAGATCCTTTCGGTTCTGGCCGCGTGGGGCATGGCTCCGGAGCGGGCGGAAATCACCGCGGAAGTCATGGTGGACACCGATCTGCTGGGCATTGATTCGCACGGCATTTCCATGCTGCCCATGTATCAGCGGCTCATCGACGCAGGGAAGCTGGACGCCGGCGCGGAGATGGTCATCGAGCGGGAAGGTACGTCGACCGCCGTCGTCAATGGGGGCCATAACCTGGGCCACTCGACCATGGTCACCGCGATGCAGCTGGCTACCGCCAAGGCGCGGGAAACCGGCGTCGGGGTGGTGACCGTGAAGCGTTCCCACCATTTCGGTGCGGCCGGGTATTACGCGCGGATCGCCGTCGACTCGGGGCAGATCGGTCTGGTTACCTCGACCACCCCCACCAGGACGGTGGTCCCCACCCGCGGTTCCAGGCCCGTGCTCGGGACCAATCCGCTTGCGTTCGCGGCGCCGAGCGCCAACCCCGACGAGCCGTTTCTCCTCGACATGTCCACCAGCACGGTCGCCATGAACAAGGTGAAGGTCTACGACTACCTCAGCAAACCGCTCCCTTCCGGGTGGGTGCTTGACGGGCTCGCCCGGCCGGTGACCGATTCACACGCCGCCTACAGTCAGCTGCGCGAGCAGCAGCACGGCGGGCTGAGCCCGCTGGGCGGCACG
>NZ_KI914603.1:127714-164227 GCF_000520475.1 Arthrobacter sp. 35/47 | reverse complement strand
TGGGCGGCACGGAAGCGCTGTCCAGCCACAAGGGGTACGGGCTTGCGCTCATGGTGCAGATCCTGGCCGGCGCGCTCGCCGGAGCCACCTTTGCGCCGTTGCGGGAGCCGTCCGACCCGAACGACATCGGCCACTTCTGCCTGGTGATTGATCCGGCATTCTTCGGGGATCGGGAGCAGTTCGCGGCGTCGGTGTCGCAGATCGTGGACACGCTGCGGGCCGAGCCGCCCGCCTCGCCGGACCGCCCGGTGCTGGTGCCGGGTGATATCGAGCGGACCGTCCGGGCCGAGCGGCTGGAAGGCGGCATCCCGCTGAGCGAAGCCCTGGTGAGCGAGATCCGAGACATCTGCACGCAGAATGAGGCGCCGTTTCACCTTTGAAAGCAGCGGACGCAGGGAACAATCCCCTGCGTCCGCGTGTGTCCCTAGCTGGTCGCGATGTCGGCGCCGGTCAGCAGCTCGACCAGCTCGCGGCCCGTGGTTTCTGATGCCTTCCGGCTGGCCACCGCACGGCCCTGACGCATCACCCAGATGACATCAGCCAAGCCCATGACCTCCTCGAAGTTGTGGCTGATGAGGATGACAGTGATGCCCTGCTCCCGCAGCGATGCGATCAGGCGGTGCACCTCAGCGCTCTCGTTCGGTCCGAGTGCGGCCGTAGGCTCATCGAAGATCACGGTCTTGGCACCCCAGGCGACGGCCCGGCAGATTGCCACTGCCTGACGCTGGCCGCCCGACATCCCTCCGATCTCCTGGGTCAGGGACAACGTGGTGTTGCCGATCCGGGCGAGCATCTCCCGTGCACCGCTCTTCATCTTCTTTCGGTTGAGCAGCCGGAAGGGCCAGATCCCTGTCCGCAGTTCCCGGGAGAGGTACAGGTTCTGCACCACGTCCAGCGTGTCGATCACCGCGAGGTCCTGGTACACCGTCTCGATGCCCAGTTCCCTGGACGCGTGCGGAGAGTGGATCTTGGCGGGCGCGCCGTCGACCAGGATTTCGCCCGTTGTCGGCTCATGAATGCCCGAGAGGCACTTGATCAACGTGCTCTTGCCCGCGCCGTTGTCCCCAATGATCGCGGTCACCTTCCCGGTGGGGATCTGCATGGACACTCCGCGAAGGGCGTGCACGCCCCCGAAGTATTTTTCGACGTTCTTGAATTCGATCATGTTCTCAGCCATGAGTGTGTCCCGATGCTTTCACGATAGAAGGATGGTCTTGCTGGTTGGGAGCCGTGAGATAGGACTCCAGTTGGGGCCGGTCGGCCGCCTCGAGATAGGAAACCGGCTTCTGGCACACAATCCGCCCGGCGGCGTCGCCCGCGGCCAGCGCCTCGGCGAAAGTCAGGCCCTGCGCCAGACCGACGACGAACGTCCCGAGGAAGGTGTCCCCCGCACCGATCGAATTGGTCACCGCTACCGGTGTGCCCTTCACGCTGCCCGCAACGCCGCTGGCGTCGAGGTAGACGGATCCTTCGGAGCCGAGAGTCAGTACGACGGCGGGCGCCCCCGCCTCCCGCAATCCGCGCAGCAGGGCGGCCGGGTCATCTTCATTCGGCCGGGCGAGCACAATCTGCGCCTCTTCCCTATTCAGAACGACGACGTCGGCAAGCGGCACCATGGATTCCGCACCCGGCAGAACCGGCGACAGATTGAGGACCACCGTGGATCCTGCTGATCGGAAGCTCACCGCAGCGTGTCGGCAGGTCTCCAGCGGAACCTCCAGGTTGAGCACCGCGAACTCCGGTGCACCGTGGCGCTCAAGGAGGCTGTCGACGTCGTCCGGGGAGAAGTTGCCGTTGGCACCGGGGATGACCACGGTGTCGTACTCCCCGGCTGCGCTCACCCTGACATGCCCGACACCGGTCCCGGCGGCCTCATCGGTGATGAGGCCGTCGGTGGCCATGCCCGCCGCCGTCAGGGTCTCCGCGATGAATCCGCCGAAGCTGTCCCGTCCTACCCGGCCCACCAGGTGAACATCGTCAAAGACGGCAACGGTCAGCGCGGTATTCAGGCTCTTGCCGCCGGCGGACATTGCGAAGCTCTTGCCCTCGGCGTACCTGGACGCGTCGCTCGAGGCATCGAGGTAGGCGACGAGGTCCACGTTGATTGAACCGGCTACGCAGATACGGTGTGGGCGCATTTCTCCCCCATGACGGTCTCCCACAGTATGGGAGCGGAGTCCAGAACATTCCCGGTGGGAAGTTCAGGGTACTCCCGCACCAGCGTCTGTGCCCTTTCAATGATGGACCCCATGCGTACGATGTTCATCGCACACTCCTGGATGGGGTCTTCGCGAACGGGGTCAGTGTCGAAGTAGTACGTGCCGGCGTAGCCTTCACGTACCAGGTAGTACGCAAGTTCGATGGTCTCAGACAGGTGGATGCTGCCAACCATCAGACCGTCGTCCGCGACTCCATGGGAGTCGTTGAGCTGCAGACCGAAGAGCTTTCCTGCAGCCAGGCACAGCGCGGCGGACTGGGCCGGGTTCTCCCGGGCCATCAGCAGATGCCCGAAGTCGAGGGTGACTCCCACGTTCGGGCGGTCGCAATCATTGACCAGGCTCATGACCGCGCCGGTGGTGTTGAGGATGGTGCGTCCCCGCGGTTCTGCCGGCTTGTACTCGATCGAGATCCGCACGCTGGGGTTGTGGTCTGCAACAGCCTGCAGGCTCTCCACCATCCAGGCCCATGACTTGGTGTAATCCATCTGGAGCGGATACTCGTAGCCGTCATGAGCGGGCCAGAGCAGAACGTGGTCGGCGCCGAAGGACGCGCACAGATCAATGGCTTCCCTGACCAGCTGCACCGCTTCGTCGCGAATTTGGGCATCCGCATTGGTGAACCCGCCGTTGGCGAACCGGGGCGCAGGCCACCGGAGCTGGAGTGCCGGCACGTCGAGACCTGCCTGCGCGAGCGCGTCCTTGATCTCAGCTACGGAGTGCTTGGTGAAGTGTTCGGGGTAGTTGAGTTCCAGGGAAGTCAGGCCCTGGACCTTCCCGGCCTGGACAATGAGGTCCAGTACGGACTCCTCACCGCTGGGGAGCTTTTTGCCCTGCCCCAGCGCGAATGAGTTGAGGCGGGTGGAGTACTTGACGGGGTTCATTAGCGCTTCGCTTTCGATCGTGTTGCAAAGCGGTCCACGAGGACCGCGAGGAGAATGATGAGGCCGGTGATGACAAGTTGGTAAAACGGGTTCACGTTCAGCAGCGTGAGTCCGGTGCGGATCGACCCGAGGAGCAGTGCCCCGAGCACGGTTCCGATGATGGAGGCCCTGCCGCCCATCAGGCTGGTGCCGCCTACCACGACTGCCGCAATGACGGTCAGTTCGTAGCCGGTTCCAGAGATCGGTTCGGCAGCACCGATACGGCTGATCAGCAGGATCGCGGCGAGACCGGAGAGGCCGCCCGCAAGGACGAACGCGGAGACCTTGGTGCGCTTGACTGCGATGCCGCTCTTGAGTGAGGCATCGGAGTTTGTTCCGACTGCCTTGAGGTGCACGCCGAGTTTGGACCGGTTGAGGATGAGGTAGCAGATGGCCGTCACCACGAGGAGCAGGATGATGGAGTTGGGAATGGGTCCGATTGTTCCACTGAGAATGTTCCGGAAGCCCTGGTCCAGGCCGAAAATCGGAACTCCTTCGGTGTAGAGGAACGCCAGTCCGCGGTACACGTTGAGGGTCGCCAGTGTGACCACGAAGGATTCCAGGGAGAACACTGCGGACAGCGCGCCGTTCAGGAATCCGAGTACTGCACCGAGCGCGATTCCGGCGAGGATCGTCGGGATCGCACCCCAGGCGTCGAGGTTGGCTGCGCAGACAACACTGACCAGGCCGACGATCGACCCGACCGAGAGATCGATTCCGCCTGTCACGATCACCAGGGTCATGCCGAGGGCGATGATCGCGATGATCGCCGACTGGACTCCCATCTCGAGGAGGTTGCTGACGCTGAGGAATGAAGGGACCAGCGCGGTGAAGAATGCGAAGGTCAGAATCAACGCAAAGATGACCCCGAGAATGCGGTGGTGGGCCAGGTCCGGAAGCCGGAGTGAGCGTTTGGTGGCCGTCCCCCCGACGGCTCCGCCTCCTGTCGCTGCGGGAAGGGACTGCTTGGTTTGAGGAGTCACGCTAAGAGCTTTCTCTGAGTGCCGGGCGGGGCTTGGGAATGGCATTAGTCGAGGGTGGGGGGAGCGTCGTCAACGTTTTCCGCGGTGATCAGCGCCTGCGGGGTGTACACCGCGCGGGGCACGTCCTGGCCGCCGAGGAGACGAAGCGCGACATTCACGGAGACCTGACCGGTCAGGTAGGGGTAGGAATCCACGGTTGCGGTGAGGTCTCCCGCGCGGATAGCGTCATAGGCAGCTTCCACGCCATCCGTGCCGATAACCATGATTTCGCCCTTCTTGCCGGCCGAGTTCACTGCCTCCGCAACCCCGAGGGCCATGCCGTCGTTATTCGCGTAAATGGCCTTGATCTCCGGGTACTGGCCGATGATCGTCGTCGCAGCATCACGGGCCTTGGCAATGTCCCAGTCCGCAGGGACGCTCGCAACGACCTCAAGTCCGCCTTCCTCGGCGGTGGTGGTGAAGCCCTCAGTGCGCTGCTTGGCTGCATAGACGCCGGCCTGGCCCTCGATGACGGCGACCTGCGCGCCTTCTCCGGCGGATTCGATCACGAATTCAGCGGCGCTGATGCCGTTCTGGATCTGGTTGGGCCCAACCCACTGCTTGGCCCCCGGCAGGACGGCGTCGTTGACGTTGATCACCAGCAGGCCAGCCTGTTCCGCCTTCTCCACCGCTGGGCAGAGGTTGGTGTCTGTCTGAGGCGAGACGAGCATCGTAGCCTCGTTCTGCAGCATGGTTTCGGCTGCGTTCAGCTGGCCGACCTGGTCAGATTCGGTGGCGGCTGCCTGCACGGACACGGGAACGCCGTACTTTTCAGCGGCGGCGGTTTGTCCCTCCGACAGCGCCAGCCAGTACTGGTTGCCGAGGAACTTCATGATTGATCCGATCTCCGTACCTTCTTCAGGTTCGGGAACCGGACCCAGTGAGGCTTCGAGCTCGGAGTATTCGACGCTGTCCTCGGCGTCATCGGTGCTGAACGGTTCGCCTTCGACCGAGCAGGATGTGCCCTCAGCGCCGCCACCGGCGGCTGCTGATGATCCGGCGGTGGTGGAACCGCCGGTTCCACATCCTGCCAGTGCGAATGCCATCGCCAGGATGGAAAGGGCCCCCACAACCTTCGGTGCGGGCGTCGTCGTTGACTGGTTCATTTTCTGTCCCTACAAGAGTCGGTCAGCACGAATATTTCCGGATGGAACTTCGGTGCTGCGGTTGAGCTAGTGTCTGGAGTCTAGGAGTTTTCAAGCGTTCAAAACGGACGCCGAAACAGAATGGCGTAACAATTAAGCGCTGTTGAATATCCATTCAGCAAGTGATCTGGGACACAGCATGACCGATAGCCAGCCGGTCCGCCCAGCCACACTCCCAGCTCGGTACGATGATCGAACAACACCGATAATCGGCCCTGCATATATATTCAGCCAAGCTCGAAAGACATCCTTTTATGACGCCGCACTCCGACCAGCAGTCACTCTCAACAGCCAGCCCCGATCAGCTTCGACTGCTGACCAAGATCGCGGTGCTCTACCACGAGGAAGGTCTCCCCCAGGCTGAAATCTCTGATCGCCTGAACCTTTCGCAGGCACGTGTTTCCCGTTGCCTCCGCGTTGCCGCTGAGCTCGGCATCGTGCGCACGTCGGTTGTCCAGCCGCCGGGCATCTATGTCGGGCTGGAGAAAGCGCTGGAGGAGAAATACGGCCTAAAGGAGGTGGTCGTCGCGGACATGGTGGATGACGCCACCCTTGGGATGCGTCTCGGCTCCTGCGCAGCGACCTACCTGGAGACCACGATTGAGGTGAATGACGTCGTCGGCATTTCCTCGTGGAGCACCACGCTCCTGCAGACTGTGGAGGCGATGCGGTCGCGCCCGCGGAAAGTCCTCAGTGAGGTGATCCAGATGATTGGCGGCGTCGGCAGTCCACAGGCGCAGATCCAGGCTACGCGGTTGGTGTCCCACTTCGCGGAACTGACCTCCGCGAAGCCGTTCTATATGCCGGCACCCGGTCTGGTCGCGAACCGTGAGATCCGCGAAGCTTTCCTCGACGAGCCCGGTGTTGCGAGCACCATTGAGGCCTGGACACGGCTCAACACGTCGGTTGTCGGAATCGGCACGTTTCCAGCGTCACCACTGTGGAAGGCCAGCGGCAATGCGCTCACGGAGAAGGAGGAGCGCGCACTCTCGGAATCCGGGGCGGTCGGGGAGATCTGTCTCCGTTATTTCGACATCGATGGGGCACCGATGCACCCCGAGATCGAGGAACGCATGATCTCAATTGATTCAGCGTCGATGCTCAATATCCCTCGAAGGATCGGAGTTGCCGGCGGATTGCGCAAACTCGACGCTATCCGTGGCGCCATCAATGGTGGCTGGGTCAACGTGCTGATCACCGATTCAGAGGTGGCGCGGCAGCTGCTGGAACCGCCGCAGCTGACAAGCCGTCGCTAACCGACAGGCTTGTTCCTGTACCGTCCTACCAGTTCCGGGGCCGCCGGTTGCAGGCGGACGGGCGGCAGGCCGCGTTCCATCAGCAGGAGGTCGTCGACCACCATGTCTCCGATCGAATGGAACGCCTGCTCAATCCCGCCGGCGCGGTGAGGCGAGAGGATGACGTTGGGAAGCTCCCTGAAAGGACTGTCCGCTGGCAGCGGTTCGGTAGGCCAGACGTCGATGGCGGCATACAGCCGACCGGTCACCAGCCGTTCGTGGAGTGCCTCGTAGTCCACCACCGCGGCCCGGCTGACAAGGATGATCCGAGCATCCTGCTGGAGGAGATCGAGCTTCGCGGCGTCCAGCAGGTGCGCACTGCCTGCCGTTGCAGTGGCAAAGACGTAAATGAACCGGCTGGCGGACAGAGTCTCCTCCAGCGTTGCGGCGATCCCGCCGTCCTCCTCAACGACGGCCGGAGGCAACCACGGGTCGTAGATCCGAACCTCGTTTTGAAACGGTTGAATCAGCCGGTGGAGCCGTCGGCCCAGGTTCCCATAACCAAGGATGCCCACCGGAGCACGGTGCAGCAGCACCGCGCCGCTGTTTGATTCGCTGACATATTTTTCCTCCCCGGCGCGCATGGCCGCGTCCTGCCAGCTGATTCCGCGCGCGAGGTCAATGGCGAGGCCGAGAGAGTACTCCGCGACGGCCTGCGCATACGCTGAGCCGCAGCCGAGGACGCGTACGCCATGTGAGAAAGCCGTCGGATAATCCACGTTGGGGAAGAAGTTGCCCTCCACGTTAATCAGCGCCCGCAGGTTTTCAGCCGCTTCAAGCCTTCCGGTATCGAGGTCCGGCTGCCCGACGATTGCGAACGCCTCGGGCAGCCGGCGGTCGAGTTCGCCGGGGTCGGAGGAATCTTCCAGGTCAACTACCTGGAAATTGTTCTTCAGCCGCTTCAGCGCGTCGGCGGTGAAAATACGGTCCCGTTTCTGCGGCGCCGGACAGAGCAGTACAACTGGTTTTGCGGAGCGCGTCTCGGTCTTGTCCTTCATGGCATGAACCCTAGAGGGAGGTGGTCAGGTCAGCCGGTAGGGCGGCCCGAGAGTTATGCGAGTGTCTGACTCCCACCGTGAACGCGCCAAGTTGGCGTCCGATGTCAAGGTAGTAATCGCTGTCTTCCAACACCACACACGGTGGTACACAGTTCGATCGGAAGAGCGCTTCCTTGTCCTCGCCGGGGCCGCGCCGGGCAACCGTGACGAAGCTGTCGAGGCGCCAGAGTTTCAGGAGCTCTTCGATCAGATCGGGATCCCCGTTGGACACTACCGTCTGCTGAACGGCAACACCTGCCAGTTCCGGCATCAGCCGAGAGGCGATCCAGGACGGCTGAAGGCCGGCGCGGGCTACTTCGGCGACCACCACCCCGCGCTCCGCGTGAAGCTCCTCGATTTCATCCGTGCCGGCCGGGAACCCCCGATCGATCACGCGATGCCAGATCCAGTCCTCTGTATTCCCGACCAACTCTGAAAAGAAGTCATCAGCAAACCGGTAGTGCCGGCGCGTTGCGAGCTCCCGGTAGCTGTCCTCATGCAGCGGCTCCGTGTGCGCGACGACTCCATCGAAGTCCCAGATGACACGCGCTCCGCTTGCGCGGTTGAGGATCTGGGCGGTGACGGCGTCTGCGCTGGTATCCGCGTGGTTCACGGGCGGTACGACCTTTCGCGGGAGAGGTGGGCGACGGGTGGGGTTTCATCGTAGGTTATGCCCGCCCACCGAGCCCTCCTTGATAGGTTCACAGTCGGACATAGAGTGCCAAGGACATCCCCCTGAAACCACGAGCCAGCCGGAGCGGCCCCATGACATCTGATACGGAAGCACTGCCGGCGGACGCCGGAATCTACATCCTCAGCGAAGGGCCGGTCTGGGACCCCGGCACGGGCCGCCTGACGTGGGTGGACATCGAGGCAGGCCTCCTGCTCTCGGCGGAACTCACGGAACCGGCCGGGGGCCCGGCCCTTGGCCCGGTCCGTCGTCTGGAACTCAAAGAGTACGTGGGCTGCGCATGCCCGCTCGACGGCGGAAGCACGCTGGTGGCGCTCACCCGGCAGCTCGCCGTCGTCCACCCGGACGGGACCATCCGCCGCAGCTCCATCCTGGTCCCCGAAGGTCAGCGCTTCAATGACGGCGAGATCGATCCGCAGGGCCGCCTGGTCGCCGGAACGCTGTGGCTGGACGGGTCCGGATCGGACGCCAACCGCCTCATCCGCCTCGAGCACGACGGATCCGTCACCACGCTCGACGACGACCTGCAGCTCTCCAACGGACTCGGCTGGTCACCTGATGGTTCCGTCTTCTACTCCACCGACACCCCCGCCGGGAAGATCTACCGCCGCTCCTACAGCGCCGACGCAGTGGGGCAACGGGAAGAGTTCCTTACGTTCGACGACGGTGTGTTCCCTGACGGTCTCACGGTCGACGCCGACGGGAACCTGTGGGTGGCCATCTGGGGCGGCGGTGGAGTGCGGGTGTACGACGCGGCCGGCAACCGGCGGCCCGACCTAGGCCTGCGCATCAACGCCCCGCACTCCTCCAGCGTCACCTTCGCGGGGGCGGCGCTGGACATCGCCGTGGTCACCAGCGCCTCACGCGACCTCTCCGCGCAGGAACGGACCCAGTATCCCGACGCCGGGGGCCTCTTCCTGGCGCGCACGCCGGTCCGCGGACTTCCGCCGACGCCGTGGAAAGAGGCGCCGCTCGCTTAGAGTGCTGGTCCGGGAGAGTGCGAGCCGCCCAAGTCCTCTCCCTAGGCCTGACGAAGAAATTGGGTTCTGGCATCCGTGAAACCGTTCCACCGGGACTCAATCAGGCGCCCAAGCTCGGGGCGGGGCTTGAACCTTTCGAGGTTCTGCTCGAAGCTGAGCAGGCTGCCGACCCCCTCCGCCGCCAGAAGCGCTGCACCGACCGCAGGAAGATGGGACTCGTTGCTGACCGACATGGGGACAGCGCACAGGTCCGAAGCGAGCTGGGCGAAGGCTCCTCCGGCCCTGACGTCACCAGCCAGAACCACGTTACGGGTGGAGCTGGACGAGAAGCTCTCCAGGACCAGCCGGTCCGTGAAGAGCACGCCCTCGACGGCGGCCCAGGCGGCCGCGTCCTCGTCCGTGTCCGCAGTCATTCCAACGAAACCGGCTCGCGGGCTACCGATCCAGAACGGGCCGCGCTCGGTACGGACATGCGGTATGAACCACGGCGCACGCTGGATCGCCCCGACGTCGGCAGCCATGGCGCGATCCACAAGCGCCTGGACAGCGTCGCTTCCTGTTCCGTAGCCGAGCATCCGTGCAGCAACCGACAGGGCGAGCCCACCGTTACATACACCGTGCCGCAGCCACTGCCCCGGCCGGAGATAGGACCTCTGCAGGTGGAGACCGTCGGTGGTGGGTGCAAAGCCATGCTCCGTGATGACATGAGTGGTGCCGAGCGAAAAGAGCCGGGCCTGGTCCTTTTCGATGCCGGCGGCGAACGCGGCACAGGCGGTATCGCCGCCGCCGACCACGACCGGCGTGTGGGGTTGGAGCCCCAACGCGAGGGCCGCCGTCGTCGTGAGCGTGCCGAGTGTGGAGAGGGAGGCGCGGACGGGAGGCAGCACCCCGGCCGGAATTCCGAGCCGCTCGGCCAGCGCCTCCTCCCACGTCCAGTCGCCGGTCAAGTCAAAACAACCGAAATAAGACGCCTGCGTGGGATCCATTGCCCACTCCCCAGTCAGCCGGTGACCGATATAGGTACCGACGGAACCCAGGAAACGGAGGTTACGGGCAATCTCGGGCTCTTCAGCCTGAATCAGCAGGTACGCGGCCGCCATGAAGGTTGCCGGGGTCACCCTGTTGCCGAGGCGGGTGACCTCCTCCGGGGAGAGGCGGGCGATGAGGGAGCGCGTAATGTCCTGCAGGCCCGGCGCTTCGAACCGATAGCCGGCGCTGAGGTGCCCGCCGTCGTCGTCCATCGGAACGCCGACGGGGCAGTGGATTGAGAGGCCTATGCCCGCCAACTCCAGATCGGCAGCGTCCAGTTCCCTGCACGCCTCCTGCACGCTGGCCCACCAGGAGAGAGGGTCAACGCGCCCGGAGTCGATTGGAAGTTCCACCGCGTGACGTACGCGCGTCCTCCGAATCGGAACTCCGCGTTCGGTCAGCACGACCGCCTTGGTGGCGGTCGTGCCGACATCGATACCGATGAAGTGCTCGGGCATGGTCCGGCTAGGAGAGGTGCTTCGAAGCGACGGCGGCTGTTGCCCCGTCATGCACGATCGCGCGCAGGGCCGTGATGATCTTCGCCGGATCTTCCGCACCCCAGACGTTACGGCCGAAGGTCAGGCCGGCAGCCCCTGCCTGCATGACAGACTCAGCCATTTCGAGTACCTCGAGATCGGTGTCCGCCTTCGCGCCGCCGGCCACCATCACCAGCGCCGGTGTGCCGGCCACGACCTCGGCGAAGCTCTCGCTTGAGCCCGTGTACCAGGTCTTGACGACGTCGACACCCAGTTCCGCTGCGGCACGCGCGGCGTAGAGCACGGATTCAAGGCTTCCCTTGCGGTCGCCCCATAGGTCACCGCTCGGGTACGCGTGGCAGACCGTAGGCATGCCTAGCCCGGCTGCCTTTTCAACGGTCGCAGACAGCATCTCGAGCATCTGCGGCTGCACGGAAGAACCGGCGCTGATGCCGACGGCGACGGCGTCGGCGCCGAGCCGGACGGCGTCGTCGACGCTGCCGATCATGGCGTCAAAGGTGAGGTGGAAATCAACCGAGAACGAGGATGCCTTGAGAATCCACGGCAACGGTTCCGGCTCATTTGCGAGCAGCGCGGCGCCGATGCCCTTGCTCACCGTGATGGCGTTCGGATTGCCCGCCCTAACGGAGCGGTAGGTGTCATTGATACGGGCAAGCTGCGGTGCTACACCGCGGGGAACGGCCTGGTCGAGCGCCACGACGAGGGCTTTTCCTTCCGTGCCGAAGAGGCGGCGCAGACGGATTGCGCGCCCTAGTGCGCTGGTCACACCGATGGGATTGAAAGGGGTGGTGTTGCTGGACATAGCGGTTCTCCTCTGGGAATGAAGGGCTTTGTGGGGATGGGTTGGGGAATGGAAGTCTTGATATAGGGCCGTCAGGGTGCGCTGATCCGGCCTCAACTGATTCGGGCAGCGACGCCGACCCTGAGGTCGCGTCCGGCCTTCGCCGCTTCGATCGCACCAACGGTGTCATCGATGCTGAACGTGGTGGTGACAAGGTCCTCCACCTCGAGGGTGCCGTCCGCAACCAGGGAAGCGACATACTGGAAATCGGAAAGATGGCAGGAGGAGCTCCCGACGAGCACGTACTCGTTGTAATGCACCTCATTGGCGGACAGCTGAAGCGTGTCCTTGCCTGTCGGGAAGCCGGCAAACAGGTTGACTTTCGCCCCCGGAGCAAGCGCGCCCAGATAGGGTTCGAAGGCATCGGCACGCCCAACGGCAACGACCATTGCGTCCACTCCGGCACCATCCGTGAAATCGCGGATGGATTCAACCACACCGTCACCGGGTGCCAGAGTGAGCTGCGCACCGGAGGCGGCCGCAACCTTGAGCCGTTCTTCGGAGGGATCCACAGCGATGATCTGCTGCACTCCGATCGCTTTGGCGAGCCGGATGTGCATGAGCCCCAGCGGCCCGCATCCGGTGACCAGGAGCGCCTGGGCATCGGCTGCATCAATCAGCTTGAGTCCGTTATATGCGCAGGACAGAGGCTCAATGACCGCGGCACTGTTCGGTTGGATGCCGTTGACCTTGACCATGTTCTGCACAGCCGCGGCTGGGACGCGGACATACTCAGCGAAGCCGCCGGGGAACTGGTACCCGAACGCCAGTCGATTCCGACAGATGTTCGCCTTCCCGCGGGTGCAGGCCACACACTCGCCGCAGGACACCAGTGGGTACACCGCCACGAGGTCTCCGACAGAAAGACCCTCAGGCAACTCACCGTTGCATTCGGTGATGGTGCCGGCGAATTCGTGGCCCATGACGGTGGGATAGCTGACGTTCTTCTTCTTGGTGCCCTCGTAGATGCGGATATCCGTTCCGCAGACAAGGGCGGACTCCACCCGTAGCAGGCAGTCACCGGCCTCGAGTTCCGGTACGGGAACATCTATGACGTCCATCTGCAGAGGAGCTGAAAGTACGGCTTGCTTCACGGGAGAGTACCTTTCGGTTGGAGGGCCGGCGCCCTCTTCAAACAGTCTGTATAGAGGTGCACAAAAGTGCGGATGCGGAATGCTTCGGGTTAGCTCGCTCTGGCATCGTCTTGCGCGTCCGAGTCCATGGCGACCACTGACACTTCAAGCGTTCTCACCGACCGGAATGGTTCGACAGCCTCCGCACCGGACGCATCATCGGTGATGATCGTGCAGTCCTCCGGCAGTGCGGCCCAGTAGGTGGACCAGTCCGCATTCAATTTCGATGAGTCCGCGACGACGACTGCCCTGCGGGTATGGGACAGCATCAATGACTTGAGGCTGTTCTGTTCAAGGGTGCGCGAGGAAATACCACGCGTGACGTTGAGGCAATCAGTGCCAAGGAAGGCGATATCCGCCTGGACACTACGCACTACCGACTCCGCGATAGGCCCGATCATTGCCTGGTTGGTGAGGCGAACCGACCCCCCCAGCGCAATCACGTGGATATCGGAGTCCGAGGCTGCAAGGACGTTCAGGGCGTTCAGTCCGTTCGTCAGGATAGTCAGGCCAGGGATGTTGACCAGGTATCGACTGAGCTGCCCTGTGGTTGTGCCGGCGTCCAGCAACACTGTTGAGCCCGGCTGCACGAGTTGTGCTGCGGCGCGGGCAATTGCGTCCTTCTCGGCCGCGTGGCTTACCTCGCGTTCCCGAAGTGTTTGCTCAGCACGCAGGTTTCCAATCACCGCACCGCCATAGGTTCGGGTAATAAGGCCGTTCTGGCCCAGGAAATCGAGATCCCTACGCACCGTTGCGACCGAAACACCAAAGTGGCGGCTCAGGTCTTCAACCTGGATGCTTCCACCATTGCTGCGCAGTCGTTCGAGGATGAGCTCCCGGCGTTGGCTGGCAGTACCTGACTTCTCGGTCATCGTGGCCCTTTCGTCGATCCCCCATAATGATTACATCGATCATAACTCTGCGTCAACCGATCACGAGAAATTGCGGAGTCCGCTCACAGGGATTCGGATATGAGTGGTGAAAACCCCTTGACCCGACGATAAATGAGCGGTCTAATCATTCACAGGCAATCTGAACGCGCTCAACGATCATCCCGTGCCACAAGCAGGGACAGTCGGAATGAGCAAAACGTGCACATGGCTCACCCGCCACCCAAGCCCGTTTGTGAAGTAGATCTCCTCATCCTCTTGTATTCGGAATACGGTATACCGCATACTCAGAGTATGGAATCGATGATGATGCCCGTAGCTGAGCGGAAACTCAGTTCACACATGTACCGGGAACTGGAGAACGCGATTGTGGAATGTGCGCTCCCGCCAGGAACGCCGCTCAGCGACCGCGAGCTCGCTCAGCAGTTCGGAGTGTCACGCACCCCGGTGCGGGACACTCTCCACCTCCTCGAAGCTTCCGGACTCGTGGAACGTGGACCCCGCACAGGATGGACCGTGACGCAGATAGGGCTTCAGGACGTCCGCGAACTCTACGAGCTGCGGTCCCTTTTGGAACCCGCCGGTCTCGCCAGAATCGTCGAATGGGCAGAGGCAGAACTTGCGAAGGTCGCCACAATGTTTGACGACTTCTCGGTTCCAATGGCTCAAGCAGACGTCGAACGCTATCTCACCCGGGACGACGAGTTCCACCAGTTGATTATCAAGGCCACCGGCAATGCTCAGCTGACCCGGGCCTATTACGTAGTCGACCGGCAGTTGGCGCGGTGCAAACGATTCGTGTCCTACCAGGACGACTCCCGGCGGGAGGACAGCCTGCGCGAGCACCGGGAGGTATGCAAGGCGCTCGGCCGGCGCGACGAAGGCGCGGCACGAGCAGCACTGCTGGACCACATCCGCGTCGCGCAGGAAGCAATCACCACCGCCATCAAGGCGTCCGCACCACTGAACGTCTAAGCAATAGAAGTAAGCAAGAAATTCAAAGGAGAATGAAATGCCCAGGAAATTTCTGACCGCCGCAGCTGCAGCGGTCACTCTGACAGTAGCCACCGCCCTCACGGGTTGTGGTGGCGGAGGAAACGGAGCGGACGCAGGCGGGGAAGCGCCCACCACCACTATCCGGCTCGGCGTTGGTGACCCTGCAGCTTCCTCCGTCGGTGTCACTGCAGAGCACTTCGCTGAAAAGGTCGCCGAGCTCAGCGACGGCAGGGTCACAGTCGAGACTTTCCCGGACGGAACCCTGTTCGGCGGTGATCAGAACGCCGCCGTGAACCTTCTTGGAAACGGTACGTTGGACTCCACCATCATCTCGACCTCGGTCTACGCCTCTTTCGAGCCGCGAATGAACGCGATCAGTCTTCCCTATCTCTTCAAAGATATGGAGGAGTTCTCTGGCTATCTGGAGGGCGAGCCCGGCCAGGAGCTGCTCAGCTCACTGGACGCACTGGACATCAAGGGCGTGACAATGCTGACCCGCACGCCGCGTCACACAACGAACTCGGTAAAGCCGATCGAGATGCCAGAAGACTTCGAAGGACTAAAGATCCGCGTGCCGCAAAACGACCTGTGGGTGAAGTTCTTCGGATCGCTCGGGGCCAACCCCACGCCGATGGACTTCAAGGAGGTCTACACGGCGCTGCAGCTAGGCACGATCGACGGCCAAGAGAACCCGCTTGAGGTGCCGGTCAACAACAAGTTCTTCGAAGTACAGGACTATCTCTCCCTGACCGGGCATATCTCTGACGGCTACGTCCTGGGTTTCAACAAGGCGAAGTGGGAGTCCTACGACGAGGAAACCCAGGCGGTGCTTGAGGAAGCTGCAACTGAAACTGCCGAATTCAAGGCCCAGTACGACACAGACGAAGCCGAAAAGACCCTCGCGATGCTCGAAGAGGAGGGCGTGCAGATCAACGAACTGACGCCGGAGGCCCAAGAGGCGTTCCAGCAGGCGGCGGAAAAGGTCTACCCCGAACTGCAGGGGGCAATCGGCGAGGAATTCGTCCAGTCAAGTCTCGAATTCCTAGGACGGTAAGGGGCGTGGGTTCGGTGCAGGATAGAGAGGATGCCTCCAACAATCCTTCAGAGGTGATACGTGCCGCTGACGACTCGGAACCCCGCGGTGTCATTTGGAGGGTCATAGATGCGCTTCTGTTTGCCGGGATTAGCGTCATGCTGCTCGCCGTGGCGGCCCAGGTGGTCAGTCGGCAGCTAGGAGCATCCATCTCATGGACCGAAGAGCTGACCCGCTTCCTGTTCATGGGCACCACGTTCCTCGGGATGGCGACAGGGTTCAGGGCAGCTGCCCACCCGCGCGTCAGCTTCCTGCTGACGGCGGGGCCTTTGTGGCTCAAGAAAATCGCGCCGCACCTTTACGCAGTCTGCGGTATCGGCTTTTTCAGCGTCCTGATCGTCAAGACTTCGGAGCTCCTGATGCAGCAGATCGCAAGCGGGGAGACGAGTCCAGCGCTCGGCGTGGGAATGTTCATCGTCACGCTGCCCCTCGTCGTTGCGGCAGCGCTGTCGATCGTCGCCCACATCAAGACTGTGTACTTTTCGCCTACGATGCGTAAAAAAATTGAGGAAGGAGGGGTCATCGTATGAGCCTGACTCTGCTCGGCATCTTTTTTCTGCTCCTGCTAATGGGCGTACCGCTGGCTGTGTCCCTCGGCGTCGGAGTGGTCGCGACACTGTTGATCTTCGATATTCCCCTGGACCTGTTGCCGCAGTCGATGATGAGTTCGATGAACAGCTTCCTTTTGGTGGCAGTTCCGCTCTTCGTCCTCGCTGGCAACGTCATGGCCGGAGGAGGAATTTCTGACCGCATATTCCATGGCGCTGAGGTGATTTTCGGCCGCTACCGGGGCGGACTAGGACAGGTGAACATAGCGGCTAGCGCAATCTTCGGCGGCATCTCGGGGTCCTCGGTGGCGGACGTGGTAAGCCTCGGCAAGATCGAGATCAAGGCGATGACGGACCACAAGTATCCGCGTCCCTACGCCGCAGCCATGACAATGGTGACTTCGACACTTTCGTCACTAATGCCGCCGAGCATCCTCATCATCATTGCCGCCTCAACGGCGAGCGTTTCTGTAGGGGCGGCACTGGCCGGGGGACTCGGTCCGTCGGTGGTGCTCATTGCGGTCCTGATGGTCCTGAATTATGTCCTCTCCGTGCGCCACGGTTATGGACAGATCTCAAAGACAGGTTTCAAGAAAGGACTGGCCATCGTCCTTGCCGGGATTCCTGCTCTGGGTGGGCCGGTGGTTATCCTCGTTGGTCTGTTCGGTGGATTCTTCACGCCCACGGAAGCCGCTGCCGTGGCGGTTATATACAGTCTGCTGGTAGGAATTTATGTCTACCGGGATATGAAGTGGGGCCAGATGCCCAAAATGATTATCGATTCCGGTCTCACTACGGGCATCATCCTGCTGATTGCCATGATCGCCAACGTTGCTTCGTATATCTTCACTATCGACGGTTTGCCGGCGAAGGTCAGCGGCTGGCTCTTGGGAGTCACTACCAACCCGATTGCCGTGATGCTGCTGATCGGGCTGATCCTCATCATTATCGGAACCGTGATGGACATCGTTGCTGCCATCCTGTTGTGCTCGCCAATCCTCATGCCCGCCGCGCTCGCAGCCGGTATCGACCCCATCCACTTTGTCGTCTACCTGGTAGCCGCACTGTCAGTCGGTCTAGTCACACCCCCCGTCGGCGTTTCCCTATTCGCCACCTCTTATGTCAGTGGCTTGCCGATTGAAAAGATCGTCAAGGCAGCGACACCCCATTACGTGGTCATGGTTGCCGCCATCGTCTTGCTGGCCGTCTTCCCGCAACTCATCCTATGGCCCGCAGAGGCCCTCACCAACAACTAGGTCCAGATCCGTTCACCGATCGCCTCCCACAAAAGAATCAGGAATGCCATGCCTTCCCCCATCAGGAAAACCGTCAGCAGCTACATCGCCGGGACCTGGACGAACTCCCCCGACGCATTGACCCACGAGACCACGGATCCAGGCCGCGCCGGCACTCCCGTGGGGAGGTACCAGCTCGCCACCCCTACCGACGTGCAGAATGCGATAGCAGCCGCCCGCGACGCAGCACCTTCCTGGGCCGCGACAACCGCCAATGACCGGATGGACCTCGTCTACGCACTACTCGACAAGTGGCCTTCACGCCAGCGGGACATGGCAGAGATCGCCACGCTTGAAATGGGCAAGGCGATCACCGAATCGATGGGTGAAACGACCCGTGCCATCTTCGAGATGCGCTATTGGGCGGGCGAAGCGTTACGCGGTGGTGACAGAACTTTCACCAGCACCCGTGCGAAGACAGACGCATACTCGATCCGGCAGCCGATCGGCCCGGTAGCTGCCATTACGCCGTGGAACTTTCCGATCCTCACACCGATCCGCAAGATCATCCCGGCGCTGGTATGCGGTTGCCCTGTGATACTGAAGCCCGCGCTACAAAGCCCCGGGTCCTCGGCGATCATCGCCGAACTCCTTGATGAGATCGGTGTTCCCGCCGGCGTATTCAACCTCCTCATCGGTACCGGTCGCAACGTCGGTGACACCCTCGTCAACAGCCCAGATATCGCCGGTATTACGTTCACCGGATCCACCGAGGTCGGCCTCGGCATCGCGACTGCCGCTGCCCGGCGCAACGCGCGGACCCAACTTGAGATGGGAGGCAAGAACGCCGCCGTCGTGTCGTCAATTTCCGACGTCGGCCGCGCGGCTACGGAAATCGCCACCGCTGCGTTTACCGCAGCCGGTCAGCGATGCACCGCGGTGAGCCGTGTGATCGTGACCAGGGACCTGCAGGGCCCCCTTGAGGAAGCGTTGGTTCGCCAGGCCGCCACGTTCACTGTTGGTCATGGTTTGGACGAAGGCACCAAGATGGGCCCACTGGTAAATACCAGCCAGTTCGAGCAGGTTCACCAGTACGTCGAGCAGAGCACCCGTGACGGGGCAAAAGTGCTGGTGGGCGGGCAACCGCTCAAGGACGAAGCGCTCGGGGACGGTACCTACTATCCGGCCACTGTGGTGACCGATGTCAAGCCGGGCACGGCCCTTGCGGTTGAGGAAGTTTTCGGTCCGGTTCTAGCGATCATTCCGGTCGACGACTTCGATGAAGCAATCGCCGTGACGAACGAGACCCAATACGGACTCACCGCGGCAGTGTTCACGGAGGACATGGATCTGGCACACCGTTTCGTCACTGAGGCTCGCAGCGGCATGGTCCACATCAATCATGGCACCACCAGCGAAGGTCATCTCCCGTTTGGAGGCGTAGCGCAGTCCGGGCAGGGTGCTTTCGGTATCGGCGACACGTCGAAGGAATTCTTCACCACCCGCAAGGTGGTCTATCAGGTATACGGCCAGTAGTAAGGCACTGACCTATCGTTCGCCAACGCTTCAAAGAAGAAGGAACTGTGAATTACCACCAACATTTTTCGTTCGAACTGCCGACTCGGATTGAATTCGGCATAGGGCTCATTGAGTCGCTCGCGGAGCACGTCATGCAGCTCGGCGGCAAGCGCGTGCTACTGGTTTCAGACAAGGGGCTGGTAGCTGCGGGAGTCGTCGGGCGGGTCGTTGACATCCTTACGTCCGCTGATCTGGACACACGCACCTTCACGGAGGTCGAGCCGGAGCCTGAGGCGGCCGGTGTGACGGAGGGTGCGAAGATTTGCAACGACGACGACCGTGACATCATTGTCGCGGTCGGCGGCGGCAGCGCCCTTGACACCGGCAAGTCCATTGCGCTCATGGCCAGGAACGCCGGGCACATTCGTGACTACTCCGGCCTGGAGATCCCCAGCAGCCCTGGACTGCCCGTCATCGCCATCCCGACGACGGCCGGCACCGGCAGCGAGTGCGCGGTGTGGTCGGTCATTTCGGAGAAGAGCCGGAACATCAAATACGGGGTCGGCGGACGGAACATGACCGCAACCGTAGCTATGTGCGACCCTTCGTTGTCCATCAGTCTCCCGGCACGGCTCACTGTGGGGACCGGACTCGATGCACTGACTCACGCGCTTGAGTCCTACGTAAATAAGGCAACGCAGCCGATTTCCGAGGCGCTTTCTGAAAAGTCCATGGAGCTTATTTCGCGGTCGCTTCGTAGTGCAGTGTTCAACGGCGCAGATGTCCAGGCGCGCGCGGATATGCTTCTCGCTTCCACGATGGCAGCGTGTGCCTTCGCTCCCACCCGCCTCGGTCTGGCGCATGCGATGGCAATGCCGCTGGGGGCCAAGGCAAAAATTCCGCACGGTGACGTGATTTCCATACTTCTTCCGGAAGTCATGCGGTTCAACGTCAATGCCAACCTGGCGAAGTTCGCTCGGATCGCGTCCATTTTCGACGTCGACACCCGCTCGCTCTCGCTTCGCGAAGCAGCCCATGCAGGCGTGGATGCGGTGGCCCAGCTCATCACGGACATCGGTGCACCAACCAGTCTCGCTGCTTACGGGGTTCAGGAGTCGGATCTGGAGGAGCTGGCCGAGGAAAGCATGGAATCGGGAAACATCGTGGTGAACCCGCGACCCGCCACGGCCAGCGATCTCGTCGACATCATGAGGAAGTGCCTATGATGAGCGTGCTCGTGCCTTTCCGGCAGCTCGAAGAATACTGCGCCCACATACTAGCGGCCGCCGGGCTTCCCGACGAGGACGCTTTGCTCGTGGCGTCGTCGCTGGTCGATGCCAATCTCCGCGGCGTCGATTCCCACGGCGTCAGCCGAATCCCGATCTACGTTAAGCGCCTGCAGCTCGGGTTGGTTAACACCCACCCGGACGTACGTGTCGTGAACGAAGCCGGCGGGGCGCTTGTTATCGATGGAGACAACGGAATGGGTCAGGTTGTCATGCAACGCAGCCTGGAGCTGGCACTCTCCCGCGTTCCGTCTGCGAAAACCGTTTCGGTAGCGGTAAAAAACTCGAACCACTACGGATCGGGAGCCTACTTCGCCAAGAAGGCGGCGGCCGCAAACACCGCGATTTTCCTCTACGGCAGCGCGCCCTCCACCATGGCCGCATGGGGCGGACGCGAGCGGTTCCTTGGGACCAACCCATACACGTTCTGCGTGCCTGCGGGAAACAGGGAACCGATGATCCTTGACATGGCGACCAGCGTCGTCGCCCGCGGAAGGATCATCCTGGCGCAGCAGGTGGGCGAGGAAATTCCCGAAGGCTGGGCCGTGGATCCCAATGGGGAGCCGACGACGGACCCGGAATCGGCGCTCGCCGGCAGCGTCCTCCCCTTCGGCGGTCCGAAGGGCTACGGCATCGCCCTCATGGTCGAGGTTATGGCTGCCATGTTCTCGGGAGCGGCGTCCGGACCGGAAATCGGGGATCTTTACGACGACCTTGACCGGCCGCAGGGGGTCGGTGCCTTTTTCACCCTGCACGACATTGGAGCGTTCCAGCCGCTGAACCACTTCAGTCAACGGATGGAACACCTGTTCGACGCCATTAAGCAAAGCGGACCGCCCGACCGCGAGGTTCTGATTCCGGGCGAATTGGAAGCCCGCGCGGCACAGCGCAACAAGGAGCACGGGATCTCAGTACCGTCCGCCGTCGTCGCCGATCTTGAGCGGCTGTCCCCTGACGGACGCCGACTCGCTAACCCAGACGACGCCATGACCAACGCAGCCACAAGGAAGTAGCGCAATGAATATCATCCGCCTTTATCCGGCATCCAACCAGATCGCCGAAGATGTCCTCGAGCGATACCGCCGAGTCCAAAGCTCGGCTGTGTCGGACAGTCAGGAGCGGGTATCCGGTGCCGTCAATATTTCGCCGGTCGGGAACTGCCTGGCCCCGCTGGAGGGCAGGTCAATGGTCGGCACGGCTCTCACGGTTCGTACTCGGGCGGGCGACAATCTTGCCGTTCACCAGGCTCTCGACCTTGCCCGGCCCGGAGACGTGCTTGTCATTGACGCTCGCGGTGAGGTGACAAACGCCATTCTCGGCGAGCTGATGACGTTGTATGCGGCTTCCCGCGGCATCGCCGGGATTGTGCTCGACGGCGCTATCCGTGACCACGACGAACTCTCCGCCGGCCCGATCCCCGTCTTTGCCCGCGGTGTTTCACACCTCGGCCCTTACAAGAGCGGACCCGGTGCTATTCACGCCGCCGTGACCGTAGGAGGAACTGTGGTGCACGACGGTGACCTCGTTGTCGGCGATGCCGACGGAGTAGTCTTCGTTTCACCCGACCGGATTGAACCCGTGCTCACCTCCGCCGAGGCCATCATGGCCAGCGAGATCAAACAGCGTGAGGCAATCGAGCGCGGAGAATGGGACCGCACCTGGATCCGGAATGCAGTATCCCTGATACACGTCGAAGAGGAATCGTTCAGTGTCTGATGGTCATGTCTACCTGACGCGTCCGCTGTCCGACGCCGTCATGACGTTGGCCTCCGGGCTGCCGGCACGGCTTGTCACGCACGAGGACAAGGAATTTCCTCCCAGCCGCGACCAGCTGCTGGAGGAGTGCCGCGGGGCGGTTTCGATTATCTCCATGCTGACCGAGAAGATCGATGCCGAGGTGATGGATGCGGCCGGGCCCGGGCTGAAGGCCATCGCGAACGTCGCCGTCGGCTACGACAACGTCGATGTGGGGGCGGCCGCCGAACGCGGAATCATCGTCACGAACACACCCGGTGTCCTGGATGAGGCAACTGCCGACCTCGCTTTCGCGCTGATTCTAGCCACTGTGCGGCGTCTGGTGGAAGCGGACCGTTTCATCGGCACCGCGAAGCCATGGATTTGGGGACCGCAGAGCTTCATTGGCCTCGACTTGAGCGCAGGGGCAACCCTCGGCATCGTCGGTTTGGGGCGGACGGGAATGGCGGTTGCCCGCCGTGCGAGGGCATTCCGAATGAACATTATTGCGACAGGCAGCAGGGCGTCCACCGCCGAGGCCGCCGATCTCGAAGTTCAGTCCTGCGATCTCGAAACCCTTCTCCGGACCAGTGATGTGGTCAGCTTGCACTGTCCGCTGACCAGCACCAACCGGCATATGATCGCTGCTCCCCAACTGGCTGCCATGAAGCCGGGAAGTTACCTGATAAACACGGCACGGGGACCGCTCGTGGACGAAGAGGCTCTCGCTGATGCTGTTGAATCCGGTCATCTGGCGGGCGCCGGTCTCGACGTCCACGAATTCGAACCGCAGGTCAACGAGAGGCTTCGGTCCCTGGACAAGGTTGTCCTCTTGCCGCACATCGGCAGCGCCGGCGCTGCAACCCGTGACGCCATGGGTAGGCTCGCCGTACGCAACATCGAGGCAATCCTGTCCGGCAGTGCACCCTTGACGCCCGTGACACCGGTTCAGGAGACGACGACGGTCGGTTAATGACGGATGGTCGCGGCGAGCGACCGTCCCATCCTTCGCCGGTTACACCACCCCGAGCGCCAGCATTGCGTTGGCAACCTGCACGAACCCGGCGATGTTGGCGCCGGCCACGTAGTTGCCCGGCAGCCCGTATTCATCGGCGGTGCTGGCGCATCGCTCGTGGATGTTCGCCATGATGTTCTCCAGCCGCTCCTCCGTGTGCTCGAAGGACCACGCGTCACGGCTGGCGTTCTGCTGCATCTCCAGCGCCGACGTCGCCACACCGCCGGCGTTTGCCGCCTTGCCCGGACCGAACAGGATCTTCGCCTCTTCGAAGAGTTCGATCGCCTCGGGTGTGCTCGGCATGTTGGCGCCTTCGGCGAGCGCAACCAGGCCATTCGAAAGAAGGCGCTTCGCAGCGGCGTCGTCCAGTTCATTCTGGGTGGCGCACGGCAGGGCGACGGTCGCGTCAACGTCCCAGACTGAACCGTCCGCAACGAAGGTGGCCGAGGCGCCGCGCTCCTGCGCGTAGTCGCTGACCCGGCCACGCCGGTTCTCCTTGATGTCGCGGAGGAGTTCGACGTCGATGCCCTGTTCCTCGACGACGTAGCCGGAAGAATCGGAACAGGTGATGACGTTCGCGCCGAGCGCCTGCGCCTTGGCGATGGCGTGGAGTGCAACATTTCCCGAGCCGGACACGACGACGCGCTGCCCGTCGAACCCGAGCCCGCGGGTTGCCAGCATTTCCTTCGCAAAGAGCACGGCGCCGTAGCCTGTTGCCTCCGGACGGACCAGGGAACCGCCCCAGCCGATGCCCTTGCCGGTCAGGACGCCGGACTCATAGCGGTTGGTGATCCGCTTGTACTGGCCGAACATGTAGCCGATCTCGCGGGTGCCGACGCCGATGTCACCGGCGGGCACATCCGTGTATTCACCAATGTGCCGGTAGAGCTCCGTCATGAACGACTGGCAGAAGCGCATCACCTCGCCGTCGCTGCGTCCGCGCGGATCAAAGTCCGAGCCGCCCTTGCCGCCGCCGATCGGCATACCGGTCAGTGCGTTCTTGAAGATCTGCTCGAAGCCCAGGAACTTCACGATGCCCAGGTACACCGAAGGGTGGAAGCGGAGGCCGCCCTTGTAGGGGCCGAGCGCCGAGTTGAACTCCACCCGGAAGCCGCGGTTGATGCGGACCTTTCCCTCATCATCGACCCAGGGGACGCGGAAAATGATCTGGCGCTCCGGCTCGCAGATCCGCTCGAGGATGGATGCCTCGACGAACTCGGGATGCTTCTTGAGCACCGGAGACAGGGAATCGAAGACCTCATACGCGGCCTGGTGGAACTCCGTTTCACCTGGATTCCGGCGCACCACTTCATTGCGGATTGCTTCCATTGCCGGGTCCATTCGATTTCTCCTTCGCTGCAGAGGTACCGGGCAAGACTATCGCCGTGGACCTCTGCAGTGCACAACGGAACGGGATGAAGACGACGCACTGGACCCGCTCCTTCGCATTCACTTTCACATCCCGGATTCCCCCACTTCCGGCGCTGAAAAGGCCTTTCAACGGCGTGTCGGCGGCAACACGCCGGAGGGGCTGCCAGAAAGAGGGGAAAGCGGCTCGGGCCGAGCGTGGCTCGGACCGCCAACTCACCGCCAGGTGTGATTGACGTCTCCACGCGACGTGTGCCATAGTTTGTAATCGATTCCATGGAAACGATTCCACGGCACGGAAAAGCAGGAGCACAGGTGCGATCAGTGACGATCAAGAGCGTCGCCGACATGGCGGGCGTCTCGGTGGCGACAGCCTCCCGTGTGCTCTCCGGCCACCCCTCCACTTCCGAGGTGGCCCGCACCGCCGTCCATGAAGCAGCCAGCACACTCGGTTTCCGGCCAAACGCCCAGGCCCGCTCGCTGCGCAAGACCAGCACGCAGACCATCGGCCTTGTGCTCCCCGACGTCCGCAACCCCTTTTTCGCGGATCTCGCTCACGCTGTCGAGCAGCGTGCCCGCGACTTCAAGTACCTCACGCTCTTCGGCAACGCCAACGAGGACACCGAGCAGCAGGACCGCTACTTCGACATCATGCTCACCCAGCGCGTCGATGGCCTCATCGCAGCACCACAGGGAGACCTCGCCGACCTGCAGGCGGTCCTCGACAGCGGCGTCCCCACAGTCTTCGTGGACCGCGTCATCCCGGACACCACCGTTCCCAGCGTCACGCCGGACAACGCCACCGGCATCCAGGAAGCAGTGCGCCACCTGACCGGTCTCGGCCACCGCCGCATCGGCTACATCGCAGGCCCGCAGTCAACCTCCACCGGCCGCGAGCGCCTCGCTGCCTTCCAGTCCGCGCTCACCGAGACCAACGCGGACGACGACGGCGCTCTCATCTTCTTCGGCGACTTCCAGTCAGCCAGCGGTGCGGCAGGCGCCCGACGCCTGCTCGAACTCCCCCAGCCTCCCACCGCGCTGCTCGCCGCGGACAGTCTCATGAGCATCGGCGCTGTCGGTGTCTGTAACGAACGGGGCGTTGCCATCGGAAAAGACATCGCCTTCGTGGCCTATGACGACATCGAAGCCTTCAGCCTCATCAACCCGGCGCTCACCGTGATTGCCCATGACGTCAACGCCATGGGCAGGCTCGCCGTCGACCTGCTCACCCAGGTCATTGCCGGAGAAACACCGGAATCAGTCATCCTGCCCAGCCGCCTCATTGTCCGCGGATCCACCCCATCCCTTCCAGGAGGCACAGCATCGTGAGCGACACCCCTGTGACCAACAATCCCCCAGCCGGCACGCCGATCCTGACGCTGGATAATGTCACCAAGTCCTTCGGACCGGTGACGGTCATCAAAGGCGTAACCGTCAATGTGCATCCCGGCAAGGTGCAGGTGCTCCTTGGAGAAAACGGCGCCGGGAAATCCACGCTCATCAAGATGATGGCTGGCGTCTACCAGCCCGACGGCGGGCGCATCCTCGTGGACGGCAAGGAAGTACGGCTTCCCGATACCAACGCTTCCGAGGCCCTCGGCATCGCCACCATCCACCAGGAACTCAACCTCGTGGGCTCGATGACCGTTGCAGAAAACATCTGCATGGGCCGCTTCCCCCGCCGTTTCGGCCTCGTGGACCGCAGGCATATGCGGAAGGTCGCCAGGGAGGCCCTGAACAAGATCGGCCTCGACATCGACGTCGACCACAAGGTCGGTGAGCTCGGCATCGCCCGCCAGCAGTTAGTTGAAATCGCCAAGGCGCTCAGCCTCAATGCGCGCATGCTGATCCTCGACGAGCCGACGGCGGCGCTCACCAAGCGTGAGATTTCCGCGCTCTTCTCCGTGGTCGAGGATTTGCGCGAGCGCGGCGTCGGCATGGTGTTCATCTCGCACCACCTGGACGAGATCGCCGCCATCGGAGACTCCGTCTCGGTGCTGCGCGACGGCGAGTTCGTTGCCGAGGTACCCGCCGACACGCACGAGGATGAACTGGTCCGCCTCATGGTGGGCCGTTCCATCGAGCAGCAATTCCCCCGCCGCCGCGAGTACCGCGGCCCAGCGGACACACTCCTCGAAGTGGAGGGTCTCTCGACCAGGGGAATGGTCAACAACGTCTCCTTCTCGGTGAAGGCCGGTGAGATCGTCGGCCTGGCCGGGCTGGTGGGCGCAGGCCGCACCGAAGTGATCCGGGCGATCGCCGGCGTCGACCCCTACACCACGGGTTCCGTCCGTGTGCGCGGCAAGGACCTTCCCAAGTCCAGCATTGGCGCTGCCATTCGTTCCGGCGTCGGACATGTTCCGGAAGACCGGAAGGCGCACGGACTGGTGTTGGGCGCAGCAGTCAACGAGAACATCGGCTATGCCACGCTCTCGACGACGGCGAAGTCCGGGCTTGTGGACCGCTCCGGCCAGCGCAAAAGGGCACAGGATGTGGCCGACAAGCTGCGCATCCGCATGCACAACCTCGACCAGGTGGTGGGTTCCCTTTCCGGCGGCAACCAGCAGAAGACGGTCTTCGCACGCTGGATCGTCGCCAACTCGACAGTGCTGCTGCTGGATGAACCAACCCGCGGAGTCGACGTCGGCGCCAAGGTCGAGATTTACGAACTGATGAACGCAATCACCGCAGCTGGCGGCGCCGTCGTCATGGTGTCGAGCGAACTGCCCGAAGTGCTCGGCATGAGCGACCGCGTGCTCGTGATGAGCGGTGGACATATTTCCGGAGAATTGAGCGCCGACGACGCCACGCAGGATGCCGTGATGTCGCTGGCGGTGCGCGATGTACAGCGCGATCTTGAAGACAAGCTGATGGAGGACGGTCATGAATAAGGTTGCAACGGCTCCGGCGCCCGAGAAGGCGCCCGGAGGATCCCGGATAGGGAGGTTCCTGGCCGACAACGGCGCACTCGTGGGCCTGTTCGTCCTCGGCCTGGCTCTGTTCATCGCCACGCCGGACTTCCTCACCGGGCCCAACCTGCTGAACATCGGCATCCAGGCATCCGTCATCGCGGTGCTCGCGTTCGGGCTGACCTTCGTAATCGTCGCGGCGGGTATTGATCTCTCGGTCGGCTCCGTTGCGGCGCTCTCGGCCATGGGATCCGCGTGGATGTTCTCGCAGGGTTCCATGCCGGGATGGGTAGCTCTTGTCGGAGGCCTCCTGATCGGCGCCCTCAGCGGTGCGGTAAGCGGTTTTGCCGTGGCTTACGGGAAGCTGCCGTCCTTCATCGCGACCCTCGCCATGCTCAGCGTCGCCCGTGGCCTGACGCTGGTCATCTCAGACGGCCGGCCCATCGGCACCGCTCCCGACGTTTCCTTCCTCGGCGGCAACATCGGCCCGATTCCGATGCCCATCATCGTCCTGGTTCTCGCCGGCCTCGTTGCCGCGTTCATCCTCAACTTCACCGTCATGGGCCGCTACATGTACGCGGTCGGCGGCAACCGGGAAGCTGCCCGGCTCTCAGGTGTGCCCGTCCGGAAAGTACTCATCACGGTGTTTGCGCTCTCCGGACTCTTCGCGGGCCTCGCCGGCCTGCTGTTGTCCGGCCGCCTCGACTCCGCCCAGCCACAGGCCGCCGCGGGTTATGAGCTCGACGCGATTGCCGCCGTCGTCATCGGTGGCGCCTCGCTTGCCGGCGGCATCGGCCGGATCAGTGGCACCCTGGTCGGTGCCCTGGTGCTCGTGGTGATCCGTAACGGCCTCAACCTCCTCAACGTCTCCTCCTTCTGGCAGCAGGTGGTCATCGGCCTGGTCATCGCCGTTGCTGTTGGAATCGACTCCCTGCGGCGCAAAAACCAACCGCACTAGAACAAGCACTTACTCCGTCCAACCAATCCAAAAAAAGGAAACAACAATGAAGTTCTCCGCACCCCGCAAGGCTGCCGTCCTGACTGTGTCCCTGGCTCTGGCGTTCTCCGCCACTGCCTGCAACCGCGGCGGCGAAGAAGGCGCCGAGGGATCGGCGTCCGCCACGCTCGCCCTTTCCACGCTGAACAACCCGTTCTTTGTCGAACTACGCGACGGCGCCGAAGCCGCCGCTGAAGAAGCAGGCATCGAACTCGAAGTGGTCGATGCGCAGAATGACTCCGCGACCCAGACCAACCAGCTCGCCACCGCCGCCACCAGCGGCACCGACGGTGTCATCATCAACCCGGTGGACTCCGACGCCGCAGCCGCCTCGGTTGCGCCGCTGATCGAGGGGGACATCCCCGTCGTCGCAGTGGACCGTGCAGTCAACGGCGCCGAGGTGGGCTCGCTGGTCTCCAGCGACAACGTTGCCGGCGGCAAGCAGGCAGCAGAGGAACTCGCCAAGGCCATGGGCGAAAAGGGCAAGGTCATCGTCCTCCAGGGCGTCGCCGGAACCTCTGCCAGCCGTGACCGCGGTGACGGCTTCGAAGAGGGCATCTCGGCCTACCCGGACATCGAGGTGGTCGCCATGCAGACCGCCAACTTCGACCGCGCCGAAGCCCTCAACGTAGCCACCAACCTGCTGCAGGCCAACCCGGATGTCACCGGCATCTTCGCTGAAAACGATGAGATGGCCCTCGGCGCCATCCAGGCTCTCGGCGACCGCGCCGGGTCCGAGGTCATGGTCGTCGGCTTCGACGGCACCGAGGACGGGCTGGCTGCCATCGAGGAAGGCACCATGACTGCCACCATCGCGCAGCAGCCCGCCGAGCTCGGCAAGCGCTCCGTCGAGGTACTCCAGCAGCTCCTCGCCGGCGAGACCGTCGAAGCAACCATCCCCGTTCCGGTCACCACCGTGAACTCGGAGAATGTCGGTGAATTCACCAAATGAGCACACGGCCGCCGGGCGTCGTCGTTGTAGGGTCCATCAACGCAGACCTCGTAGTAACACTGGAACGCCACCCCCAGCCGGGCGAAACCCTGCTGGGACGGACCATGACGGTGATGCCCGGCGGCAAGGGCGCCAATCAGGCTGTAGCTGCGGCGAAGCTGGGAGCATCGACCACCATGGTCGGTGCCGTGGGCAGGGACGCCTACACCGACGTCGCGCTCTCCGGTCTGCTCGCTGCCGGAGTCCATACCGATGGCGTTGAACGTCTTGGCACCACCACCGGCGTCGCCATTGTGGAAGTCGACGACGACGGTGAGAACACCATCGTCGTCATTCCCGGTGCCAACGGGGAGGTTTCACCCTCACTCGTTTCTTCGGCTGTGGGCTTGATTGCCGACGCCGGCGTGCTGGTCCTGCAGGGCGAGATTCCTGCCGCCTCGGTTGCCGCAGCGGTTGCTGCGGCCCGGGGCAGGGTGCTGATCAACCTGGCACCGGTGGTCGAGCTGGAGCGCTCGACCCTGCTGCGTGCCGACCCGCTCGTGGTCAATGAACATGAGGGTGCACTGGTGCTGAGGCAGCTGACCGGTGCACCTGCGCCGTCGGACCACGCAGAAACCGCCCGTGCGCTCCTTGCCTGCGGCTTCGGGTCTGTCGTGATGACGTTGGGCGGCGCCGGTGCGCTCCTGGCAACGTCATCGGGCGTGCTCGAAGTTCCGGCACCGCGGGTTTCCGTGGTGGACACCACCGGCGCCGGAGACGCGTTTGTTGGTGCACTGGCAGCCCGGTTGGTTGCCGGCGATCCACTTCCCGACGCCGTCACCTTCGCGGTGCGGGTCGGCGCGTTTGCGGTCGGCGCGGAGGGCGCACAGCCCTCCTATCCGTCGCTGTCCGACGTCCTCCCGGAGGCACCGTCCGAGGCGGGAGTGCGGGCATGAAGAAAACCGGAATACTGAACGGACCGGTGAACGCCCGGCTGAGCACCCTGGGCCACGGGCATCTGGTGATGATCACGGACTGCGGCATGCCGCTTCCCGACTCTGCCGCCGTCGTCGACCTCGCCCTGGTCAAGGGAATGCCGCGGTTTGTCGATGTGCTGCGGGCGGTGCTCGCCGACGTCGAAGTCGAGGGGTCCATCATCGCCTCGGAAGCGTCCGCGACCGCGGTGGAGGACGCTGTGCGGGGTGAGGGACTCGCCCCCGCCATCGTGAGCCACGAGGAGCTGAAGGAGTTGCTCGCGGAGGCCCGGCTCATCATCCGGACCGGTGAAGCGACGCCGTTTGCCAACGTGGCGCTGCGTTGCGGGGTGACGTTCTAGGGGTTTTCCTCCTGCTTACCGTGACGGGCCGGCTTGAGCAGGCACACCGACACGACTACAGTCGGAACCGAACAACGGGAGCTCGGGCATGACCGGGCTGAGAGGGCGGCTGGAAAGCGCCGCTGACCGCACGAACCTGTCCGGGTAATGCCGGCGAAGGGACTACATTCCATGCTGGGATTTTCCGTAACTGTCATCATTCTGGTTGCTGTACTCGGCGCTTTCGCCTGGGTAGGGCTCGGCGTCGGCCGTGACCGGAATCTTGAGGAATTCGCGGTAGCGCGCAACAGCCAGACCGGCCTCGGGCTTGGTCTCTCGTTCTTCGCCTCCGGGGTAGGCGCCTGGATCCTTTTCGCTGCCCCGGAAGTCGGTGCGTCAGCGGGAATCTCCGGCGTCATCGGCTACGCACTCGCCCTCACCGTTCCGCTCCTCGGCCTCGTGCTCGTCGGCCGGCGGCTGCGGGCGCTGGTGCCGGCCGGGCACAATCTGGCGGAGTTCGTCCGGCTCCGCTTCGGCAGGGCGATGTACGGGTACGTCCTGGCCATCTCCATGCTCTACATGCTTGTTGCGCTGTCCGCCGAACTCACTGCAGTGGGCGGAGTATTGGGAAGGCTGTCGAGCCTTGAACCACGGGTGGGAATCATCGCGGTTGCCATCATCACTGCGCTGTACACCACCGTCGGTGGGCTCCGCGCCTCGATACGCACCGACCGCTGGCAGTCCTGGATGCTGTTCGGGCTACTGGCGATCGTGGGCATCGCCCTGGCAACGGCGTTCGGGGAGCCCGCGGGTCCGGCGGACCCGGCGCTCTTCCGGATCGATCTCTCGGGCATCGAGGCGGCGCTGACACTCATCGTCGCGGTCACGGCCACCACCCTGTTCCACAACGGCTACTGGCAACGGGTATGGTCCGCACGCGATCAGCGAGCCCTCACCCGCGGTGCCGTGATCGGTGCTCTCACGCGCTTCCCTGTGGTCTTCGCCGCCGGCCTGGTGGGACTGCTCGCCGCCGCCCACGGCATTTTTCTGGGCAACCCTCCGGTGCCGTTCTTCGCCCTGCTGGAATCCCAGCCTGTCTGGGTACTCGGAGCGGTGCTGATCCTCACCCTGGCACTCGTCGCGTCCACCGTCGACACACTGCAGAACGGACTGGCTGCCACGGCCGTAACCTCCATCCCCTCCCTCGGCCTGAAGGGCGGCCGCATTGCCACGGTCCTTTTCACCGCAATCCCCGCGGTGGTTGCCTTCCAGGGATTCTCGGTCCTGCGGCTGTTCCTCATCGCCGACCTGTTCTGTGCCGCCACGCTCATCCCCGCGCTGCTGGGGTTGTGGCGCCGCTCCACGGCTGAAGGAGCGATCAGCGGATCGGTGGCCGGCCTTGCCGCTGCCCTCGGGTACGGTTTCCTCGCCGGAGACGGCAGCCTCAGCGGCGCCGTCGCTATCGCAACCTTCGCCGGTGGGCTTTCCCTGCCTCCGTTTCTGGCGGCGCTCGGTGTGTCCGCAATCGTCGCCGTCGTCGTGTCTCTGGCCGGCCGGCGCACCGCTGACCTGACCGGACTCAATGCCCAGGTGAACGCCCTCGACCCAGTATTGGGACGCCCGGTGGACGAGGCTGAACCGGCCGCAGAGGCACGCTGATGCCGGAACGCGACTCACTCGACCTCGAACTACAGGCCTACATCGAAAACGGAATCAACGACGACGCCCGCTTCAACGAACTAGCTCTTCAGCTTTTCGACTACCAGTACCGGCGCAACGCGGCCTACCGGCGCTTCTGCCGCTCGCGCCGGGCGGAGCCGGGAAGGCTCTTACGATGGGAGCAGATTCCCGCCGTACCGCTGACCGCGTTCAAGGACCTCACCCTTGCCTGTGAGCCGCCCGAGGACGCCGCCGCCGTCTTCATGACCAGCGGGAGCACGGATCCTTCCCGCCGGGGCCGCAACTACCACCCGCACCTGCACCTGTACGACGCGTCGCTGCGGGCCGGATTCGCCCGCTCTTTCCTGCCGGACCGCCGCACCATGCGCATGCTGGTTCTCAATCCGAGGCCTCACCAGCAACCCAATTCCTCCCTGGCCTACTTCCTCGGACGGCTGGTCGACTTCTTTGGGACCGAGGACAGCGCGTACCTGATGGACGGCGACGACCTGCAGATCGACAAGGTGGTTGCGGCCCTGCGCGAGGCCGAGACAACCGGTGAACCGGTGGCCCTGCTGGGTACCTCATTCGCGTATGTCCACCTCCTGGATGCGTTGGAGCAGGAGGGGCTGACGTTCCATCTCCCGGCGGGCAGCCGGCTGCTCGATACGGGCGGGTTCAAGGGCCGCTCCCGTGAGGTGTCGGCCGAGGACCTGCGCGCATCGTTCATGCAGAGTTTTGGGATCCCTGCCCCCTGGTGCATCAACTACTACGGGATGACTGAAATCAGCACCCAGTACTACGACAACACGCTCCGCGACGCCTTACTTGGGCGTGATATCCGTTCCCGTCACAAGACGCCGCCGCCATGGAGCCGCATCCGGATCATCGACCCGGAAACCGGAGCAAACCGCCCTCCAGGAGAGAAGGGCCTGGTGGTCCACTACGACCTGGCCAACAGGGGCTCCTGCCTGGCGGTGCTTGCCGAAGACAGCGGGTATGATGTCTTGACGGATAACCCCGAGGACGGCGGGTTCGTTCTGCTAGGCCGCGCTGAGGGAGCTGAGGCGCGCGGCTGCTCAATCGCCCTTGACGAGATGCTCCAGGCGAACCGTCCATGAATCCGGCTTCCCCGGACGATCCTGCGGTGGACGGGTTCTTCCTCCCCCAGCTCACACAGGAGGAGACAGCCGCCCTCGAGTGGGAAGCACGTGCCTGGGGCGGGGTGACCCTCCGGATGCCGGTGGTGAGGCCGGATCTCGTTGACCGCGTGGCTGCCCGGCTCCTGGAAAACCAGCGGTCTTACCTGGCAGACCGGCCGGTGATGGAAACCGTCGCCGCCCTTGGTCGGACCGCCGACCGGTGGTCGAATCCCGACTATCCCCTGCGCCGGCAGGCCGAGCAGCTGATTCCCTCCATCACAGGGTATGCCCCCGAGATGGTCCGCCGTGGCCTGAAGGAGTACCTTAAGACGTTCCGCCAAGACCGGCTTCTCCGCTTCCTCGCGCAGGATTTCGACAACCCGCTGGTTCTGGACGGTTTCCAGCCTTCCCGTGCCGGTGGACGCACGCGCGCCTACGGGCCACGGCTCATCACCCAGATCTTCGCGGGCAATGTGCCGGGGGTGCCGGTATGGAATCTGGTCTGCGGACTGCTGGTCAAATCCGCGACACTGGGCAAATCGGCGTCGGGCGAACCGCTTTTTCCGGTCCTGTTCGCCCGCAGCATCGCCGAGGAGGACCCGCAGCTTGCCGCCTGCCTTGCCATCATGCACTGGCCCCGGGGTGACACGCTGATTGAGGATGCCGCCTTCAACCATTCCGACGCCGTCACCGCCACCGGTGGTTCGGCTGCAATCGACAGCATCCGGCGGCGTCTTCCGTCCGGCATGCCCTTCGTTCCCTACGGGCACAAGGTGAGTTTCGCCGTCGTCGGACGGGAAGCCCTGGCGCTGAACCGCTACGCGGACACCGCGCGATTGGTCGCCTTCGACGCCTCACACTACGACCAGCAGGGCTGCCTGTCCCCGCACTGCGTCTTTGTGGAGCGCGGCGGCGCAGTAGATCCACGGGAGTTCACGGCCGCTGTCGCCGCGGAGATGGCCCGGTTTGAGCGCAGTAAGCCCCGGGCGCGGCTCACCCTCGAGGAGAGCGCGGCGATAGAGCGTATCCGTTCCTCCTACGAGTTCCGCTCCTACGATGACGACGCCGTCTCGCTGTTCTCCAGTGACACCGGCACCAGCTGGACAGTCGTCTACGAGGAAGCTCCCGCCCGATTCGAGCCGTCGCCGCTGAACCGGCTGCTGCGGATCCACCCGGTGGACGGAATGGACGACGTCGAACGCCTGGCTGCCCCGATCCGCCGGCATCTGCAGACGGTCGGCATCGCCTGTCCGCCCCAGCGGCTGGCCGAATGGGCTGATGCCCTCGGCCGCTGCGGAGCCGACCGCATCTGCGCCGTCGGACAGATGCCCGCACCGGCGCCGGGCTGGCACCACGACGGACGGGGCAACCTCACGGCACTGGTCCGGTGGACTGACCTCGAAGGCGCGGCTGAGACAGCCCTCGAGCAGTACGACCCGGAGTGGACCATCCCGGCCCGGCAGAATCCGAATCCGATGGGAGTGCAGCAGTGAACGGTTTTCCGCCAGCGTTACCAGGCGGCACGCAGCTGGGAAGCAGCGACCTCCTGCGGGACAGGGTTGCCATCGTCACCGGAGCAAGCCGCGGGATCGGCGCAGCCATCGCGCGCGGGCTCGCCGCCCACGGGGCCGCTGTTGCCATCAATTACCTGCGGAACCACGACGCCGCCCAGCGTGTCGCCGAGGAAGTGGAGGCACTCGGCGGCCGGGCCGCCGCCTGCGCCGCAGATGTCACAGATCCCGACGCCGTCACCGCCATGGCCGCGGAGGTCACCGACCGCTTTGGGCCGGCGAACCTGCTGGTGAACAATGCTTTGCGCAATTACTCGTTCGACCCGCTGTCGCGCCGCACGGCGTGGGACATTCCCTGGGAGGATTACCGGTCCCAGTTCGAGGGCAGCGTGGGCGGCGCGTTCAATGTGTGCCGGGCCGTTCTGCCCGGCATGCGGTCCAGTGGGAGTGGGCGCATCATCAATCTCCTCACCGACCTCATCGAACGTCCCAGCGTCCCCTACCACGACTACACCACAGCCAAGACAGCGCTCTCAGGATTCTCCCGCAACCTCGCCGCCGAATTGGGACCCTTCAACATCACGGTGAACTGCGTGGCTCCGGGCCTGGTCTATCCCACCGACTCCAGCCACGCCACTACGGATGAGCAGCGGGATGCGCTTGAACAGTCAACGCCGCTGCGCCGACTGGCCGGCCCGGACGACGTCGCGGGCGCGGTCCTGTTTTTCGCGAGCGATTGGTCCAGCTTCGTCACGGGGTCGACGTTGTTTGTCGACGGCGGTCTGGTGATGCGGTGAGCGGAGGACTCAGTCCACAAACTCCGACTGGATCTCGATGAAATCCCAGTCCCTCGGTGGGAGGGTGGAACCGGTCAGATCAGGCCCGCCAGCCTCCCACACCGCGCTCGCCGCCTGGGGATCGACATTCTGCGCCCGCAGGTTCTCCCGGAACCATTCCTTATGTGTGGTGTCCAGCAGGATCCACCACTGCTCTATGCGAAGTTCGGCCATGATGCACCCCTGAGTGATCGGAACGTACTTCAACGGTAGGCGCGCCGCCACGGACCTTCAAGGGTGACCGAGCCTCCTTCGCGGATGCGCCGCCAGGGACATTGGTGGCCAAGTGCCGTGGCCGACCGGCGATAGTCGGCGGTTCCGGTTGGCGAAACCTTACCGTTGTGGATAACCGGTGCGTCACTTCTCCTCCACATTGACTGTTGAGGGTCGATAATCGTACACGTGTTCGATAAATTTGATTCATGGCCATCGCACTCCACGAGCACCGACTGCAGGAACCCTCTCTGCTGCAGTCAGTGCGGGCCGACCTCGAGGCCTTCAGCACCGAACTCGCTGACGGGTATCTCCTGCAATCACGCAGGGAAACCGCTGCAGCGCTGGTGGAAATCGAGGAACTCTCACGGCTTGTCGATCATCTGCAGCTACTTGCGGTGTCCGCGGTCGTCAGCCAGGACATCGCCGTACTCGGCGAATCGGGACCCGAGCAGGCCACGTCCGCGCAGGACTGGAACGTAACCATCTCATCATCGACCTCGCTGTC
>NZ_KI914603.1:95317-127614 GCF_000520475.1 Arthrobacter sp. 35/47 | reverse complement strand
TCCGCCGGACGACTCTGGCTCTACCCCGGCAACGGAACCGGCGGCTGGAAGCGACCCAAACAAATCGGCTCCGGCTGGCAAGGCTTCACCAGCATCATCGGCTAAGGTTCACCTCATCGAGATGCAACGAACCAGGTGGGCTTCGCTCACGCGAAGCTCACCGGGGTGTTCTGATCCCATCAGCCTATGACTAGAAACTCGAGCAGCTACCCGCTCCCTCACACTGCCCGTATCGATCCCAGCAGGAACAGCACCTCATAGAACTGATGGATCACCGTGGCCACCAGCAGCTCATGCGCCATCTCCTGCCGGAACCCACCAAACGGTGTCTTGAAGACCACACCGAAGTCGCCCAACTGCGCAGTTAGCGCCTTTAGCAGCGTCAGCCCCTAGAAATACCGGCGCGACTGGCTGATCATTTGCAACTCCTCACTCACCTCCGCCGCAGCAGCCAGGGACAGGCCCTCCGCCACTGTCCGGCAGCTTCCTGAAGATCTTCGACCAGTGGCCCGAGTGCAGCACCACCAGCTCCATACCCCACAGGGCGCCCGCCCATGGAGCCGTAGTGACTGACGCCGTCGTCGTTCGGTCCCACGAACAGAAAAGGCGGCACCGCCTCCGGTGCCGCCTTTCCCAATACTTTTTACTCAGCCTTCTGCGTCACGCTCGCCGACTTCCGCTCCTCAGCCTTACGGGCCTTCTCCGCATCGACCCGGGCCTTCTCCTCAGCCTTGAGTCCATCAAGCCATTCCTGGCGGTTCGAGCCGGGAACCCAGCCCGTATCCACGAACTTGCGCTGGAAGAAAATGGCCGCGGTCACCAGCGCCACCGCAATCAGGATGGTCATGATGACGCTCAGCGTGGTTCCGCCCAGCAGGCTCACACCGATCAGGGTTCCGAACCAACCGAAGTCGGCATCGCCGAACGTGCTGTTGGAGAACCCGAGCTCGCCGAGCACCAGCAGGAGGATCGCCGGCAGGATGGTGATGATCACGCCGTTCACAAAGCCGCCGATTACCGCACCCTTGCGGCCGCCGGTCGCGTTCCCGTACACGCCGGCACCGCCGCCGGTGAAGAAGTGCGGAACCATGCCGGGCAGAATCAGCGCCAGCCCGAACATCGGGTTCAGCCACAGGGCAAGAATTCCCAGGCTGATCAGGCCGCCGGCGAACGAGCTGAGGAACCCGATCAGCACAGCGTTGGCACCGAAGGGGAAAACGATCGGGATATCCAGCGCCGGCTTCGCGCCGGGCACTACCTTCTCGGCAATGCCCTGGAAGGCGGGAACCAGCTCGCCCAGCACCGTGCGGACGCCATACAGGATGACCGCCACACCAACACCAAACTGCAGCGCCAGGCCGAAGCCCTCCATGATGAAGGCACCGGCGTCTGCCACACCGAAGATCGCCAGAGCTTCATCCAGCGGAAGCGCAATCAATCCCCAGATCGCGAACACCATGTAGATGAGAACCATGGACAGCGAGGTGGCAACCATGGAGTCGCGCAGGAACTTGAGCCCCTGCGGGAACTGGATGTCCTCGGTGGACTTGCTCCGCCGGCCTACAACCTGGCCCGATGCCCCTGCGGCGATGTAGCCGAGGGTGCCGAAGTGGCCGATCGCGATGGTGTCATTCCCCGTGATCTTCTTCGTCCAGGGATGGGCGAACGCCGGCATGACCACCATGATGACGCCGAGCAGCACCGCACCGATGAGTACCACCAGCCAGCTCAGGCCGTCCCCGAATCCGACCGACAGCACCACAGTGAGCATGGTCGCCATGAACACCATGTGGTGTCCGGTCAGGAACACGTACTTCAGCGGCGTGAAGCGTGCCAGGAGAAGCATCACGATGAATCCAAGCGTCAGGACGTAGGCGCTCTGCGCACCGAACTCCTCCTGGGCAAGCGCGGTGATGACCTCATTGGTGGGGATCACCCCCTGCGCACCGGTCACGGCGAGAATCAGGACGCCCAGCGGATCAAGCGAACCGACGACGACGCCGGCGCCGGCGCCGAGGATGAGGAAGCCCAGCGCCGCTTTCAGTGCGCCTCCGATGACCTGCCCGGAATTGCGCCTCATGGCCATCAGACCGATGGCGGTGATGATGCCGATCAGGTAGGCCGGCACATTGAGGATCTGCTGACCAATAAAGTTCAGTACTACGACGAGCCACTCCATTGTGGATGCTCCTTTTCTACTGTTCGGGGAAGGAAGTTTTACTGGACGGCTGGAGTGAGCTTTTCGGTGATCTCATCAAGGTCAAAGAAGTTTTCGATGATGATCACTTCGGCGGGAACGTCGCCGATCTCGGGTGCCAACTCGTCAGAGGTGAGGACAATGTCCGCGGTCTGCGCTGCGCCCCGTGCCACACCAATATCCGCGGCCTCAACATCTGCGTCGATGCCCAGTGCTGCGAGAACTTTCTCTGCGTTCATCTTGAGAAGCACTGAGGTACCAATGCCCATTCCGCATACGGCGACGATCTTCATGAGATGCCTTTCAGGTCGAGGTTGAGTAGGGAGAACAACTATTTGGTGGCAAGACTGCTGAGGACATCACGGACTTCATCCGGGGTGTCCGCTGCTTCCAGCCGTCCGCGGATCTCCTTGTTGGAGAGGACACCGGCGACTGCCTTGAGGACGTCGATGTGCGCGGACTTGTCCAGCGCTGCCAACCCGATGACCAGGGTCACCGGATCATTCGACGCGTGGCCAAACTCGACGGGCGTTTCGAGGCTGACCCAGCTCAGGCCGCTCTTCAGAACCGAGTCCGCCGGGCGGGAGTGAGCCAGCGCGATACCCGGGGCGATCACAATGTAAGGTCCGTGTTCCTCGACAGCAGTGATCATTTCTTCGGTGTAGGCCTCCGTGGTTACACCGCCGGCCACCAGGCCGTCGCCGGCGAGCCGGATCGCCGCCCTCCAGTCCGAGGCCGCCGCTTTGGTAGTGATCGACGACAGCTCTTGGGCAAGATTCAAGGTCACAGCGAATTCCTTTGGTTGGTGAGGGATGCGTGGGTGGCGCACGTCACACTCTACCGAAAAAAAGGAGCTTATGTCTACAAATATCCCAAAGTGCCTTAAATCACGACGACGGCGGCAGGCTCAGCCAGTTGGTCCAGTCCGGGTCAGCCTGCTGATCCGTTCGGCGTCGAACAGGGCATCCTGGGCAAGCAGGGACGCTCCGGTGATTCCCGCTGCCAGGCCCAGCCGGCTGGGCTCGACCACCAGATCCCGCGTGGCGAACTCCCTGGCTCCCTTGAGGATTGTCTGCCGGATCGGATCCAGGAAAGAGTCCCCGGCCTGCGCGAGATTGCCGCCAATCACCACGGCTTCCGGATTGAGCAGGCCGACCACATCGGCGAGCGTCTGGCCTATCGCCACGGCAGTCTCTTCGAGGAGTTTCAGCGTGATGTCGTCGCCGTTGTGGGCGAGGGCCACGATGTCGGCACTGGTGCGGACTTTGTAGCCCCGTTCCCTCAGCTCCCGCCGGATGACCGCACCGCTTGCCACCGACTCGAGCCGCTGGAGGCTCCCGCCGTAGGGCGATGGCCTGCTCAGATCGCCAGCCCCGCCCCGCGCGCCACGGTAAACGCGCCCGTCGAGAACAAAGGCGATGCCGAGGCCGATCCCGGCCTTCACCACCAGGAGGTTCTGGCGATGATTGCCGCCCTGCCGCGCCTCTGCGAGCGCCATGATGTTCACGTCGCGGTCCACCGCAAAGACCGCGTGGTCGTAGCGGTTATTGAAGTATTCCCGCACGAGCACGCCGTCCCACTGGGGATCGATCTGCGGGCTGGCCAGGCGTCCTGTGGCGACGTCCACCGGACCCGGCACTCCCACACCGATTCCGACGACGTCCTGCCGCCCCTTGCCCATGGCTGGAAGCATGTAGTCGAACACCTGGCCGGCCCACTCAAAGATCTCGGCGGGACCTTCATTCAGGCCAATGTCGGCCTCGTCCACACTCAGCACCTTGGACACCAGGTCCGTGATGGCGAGCCGGGTGTGTGAGCCGCCGATGTCCACCGCGAGGAGCAGCCCCGCATCCGCGTTCACGGCGAACGTTTCGGGCGGCCTTCCGCCGCTTGAATCCAGCTGGCCTACGCTGACGATGATCGATGCTTCAAGCAGTTCGTCGAGCCTTCGGGCCAGGGTGATGCGGGACCACCCCAGGGCCTCGACGAGCTCATTCCGGGTGGTTGCGCGACCCGACCGGATCAGGTCCAGCGCGACTCCGGACCCTGTTGCCAATCCCTTACCCATGTGCTCCCCTTCGCTCAGTCGATCCGCGACCGCACGCCACGCAACCATTGACTTAAGTACATGTGTATACCAAAGTGACGTCCGTGACTAGAGAACTTTCTACCGCCGTCGTCCTTCCCGCCGCACTTGATGCCCGCGCAGTCGCGGCCGCTCAGGCGATTCCAGCCTTCCTTGTGCAGCAGAAAGGGCATGGGCACGCGGGGACCGCAATGGCATTGGCGCCATTGTCCCATGTCCTTTTCTCCAGGGTCCTGCGTCACTCCCCCCGCCATCCTCAATGGCCGGCCCGGGACCGGTTTGTCCTGTCCGCCGGGCATGCGAGCCTGCTGCTCTACATCCAGCTGTACTTCACTGGGTACGGCCTGACGCTCGACGACCTCGCCGCCAGCCGTTCGCTGGGGTCGCGGACGCCGGGTCACCCCGAGGTGCACCACACCGTCGGTGTTGAAATGAGTACGGGACCATTGGGACAGGGTGTGGCGTCCGCCGTCGGCATGGCTATGGCGGCCAGGCGCGAGTCGGCTGTTCTCACGCCCGGCTCGGACCATCTGGACCACACCATCTGGGCGCTCGCCGGCGACGGGTGCCTGCAGGAGGGGGTCTCCTCCGAGGCCTCCAGTCTCGCGGGCAGCCTGGGTCTGGATAACCTCGTGCTCATCTGGGATGACAACGGGATCACCATCGACGCTGACACCAGCGGCACCTTCGCCGAGGACGTCCGCGCACGGTACCGGGCCTACGGTTGGCGGGTCCTCGAGATCGACGACGCCACTGACCTCGACGGAATCGAGTCCGTTCTTCGCGCCGCTGCCGAGCGGACCGGTGAGCCCACGCTGGTTGCGGTGAAGACCGTCATCGGGACGCCGTCGGCCAGGTTCGGCGGTACGCCGGCAGCCCACTCCGGCGGGTTTGGTGTGGACGAGCTTGCGCTCGTATTGGAATCACTGGGCTATGCGCCGGATGCCTCCCTCGAGGAGCTCGCCGGTGGGGAGGTTCTTCGCCACACCCGCTCGGTCGCTGACCGCGGGGACGAGCTGTATTCCGCCTGGCAGGACCGGCACAAAGCGTGGGCTTCAGCGCATCCCGATGCCGCTGCGCGCTGGGAACGCTTCCGTGCCGGCCAGCTCGACTCCTCGGCCCTATCCCGTGTGCCCGCCGGCTCACCCGGAGACCTGGTGCCTACGCGCAAGACCAACGGTGCGGTCCTCACTGCCCTGCAGGACACCGTCCAGCTGTGGGGCGGCTCGGCGGATTTGAGCGGGTCGACCAATGTCAGCGTGGCAGGCAAGCCGTTTTCGGCGTCGAACCCTGCCGGAGAGTTCATCCGATTCGGCATTCGGGAACATGCCATGGCCGCAATCCTCAGCGGCATCGCGCTGCATGGACCGTGGCGTCCGTTCGGATCGACGTACCTCGTGTTCAGCGACTACATGCGGCCGAGCATCCGGCTGGCGGCGCTCATGAAACTCGGCGTGATCTACGTGTTCACCCATGACTCCGTGGCCGTGGGCGAGGACGGGCCCACGCATCAGCCGGTGGAGCAGATCGCCTCACTGCGCACGGTGCCGGGGCTCGACGTCGTTCGGCCGGCCGACGCCGTGGAGGTCGCCGCGGCGTGGCAGCGGATCCTCGACTCACCGGATCATCCGGTGGCGCTGGTGCTGAGCCGGCAGGACCTGCCGGTCCTGATGTCCGACGACGATACCGCCGACGGTGCCAGACGAGGCGGCTTTGTCCGCTGGCAGAGCGGCGAAGGGAACGACATCGCACTGCTTGCGACCGGCAGCGAAGTGTCCCTGGCCGTCGAGGCGGCGAGCGCACTCGAGGCCGAAGGGATCGCCGCGAGGGTGATCTCGATGCCCTGTGTCGAATGGTTCAGCGAAGCGGACGGCGACTACCGGGACTCGGTGCTTCCGGCGTCGTTGACTGCCCGGGTTGTGATCGAAGCCGGCAGGGGTGACGCCTGGTACCGGTGGGCAGGGTCCGCCGGCGAGGTGATCTCCATCGAGGAATTCGGCGAGTCCGGTTCCGGCGCGGAAATCATACGGTTGCGGGGCATCCATCTCGAGGCGGTGCTGGAGGCTGCGCGGCGGGTGCTTTCCTGATTCCCGGCGGGGTGTGCCCTCCTTACCGCATCGCCTTGACCGGACGCGCCTGCCAGCGCGCCCAGTCGGCACTAGTCTCAGCCGCCGCCTCCTGCAGCAACGGCAGGTACTCATTGATGAGCGTGTCCATGCTGGTTTCCTGCGCATGCACAGTCACGTTCATCGAAGCACGTACCACGCCCTCACCATCCCGCACCCCCACCGAAATGGACCGCACCCCCGGAGCCAGCTCCTCGTCCGCCAGCGCATAACCCCGCTCCCGGGTCTCGGCCAGGATCTCGAGAATCCGTTCGTTACTCATCGGCGGAGCCGCGGGCAAACCGGACCGCGAAGGCTCGGCCAAAACCTTCCGGGCCTGCTCCGGCTCCAATGAAGCCAGCAGCACCTTGCCCTGTGATGTCCGCATCGCCGGGAACCGGGTACCAATATCCACCCGCAACGCGATCAGCTTCGGCACAGCCACCCGCGCGACGTACACAATGTCCGACCCATCCAGCTGCGCCATCGAGGACGACTCCCCCGTCCGCTCCACCAACCACTCCAGATGCGGCCGCGCCATGTCCCAGAGACCCAACGACCCGACGTAGGCCATCCCCAGCTCAAGCACCTTCGGCGTCAGCGAAAAGCTCCCGTCCCGAACGTGGACGTAGCCCAGCTCCTGCAGCGTCAGCAGGATGCGCCGGGCGGTCGGCCTCGCCAGCTCGGACGCTTTGGCAACCTCGCTCAGGCTCATCACCGGATGCTCAGGTGAGAAATGACGCAGCACATCCAGCCCACGCGCCAACGCCTCAATGAAATCCGCTCCCTGACCGCGCTCAGGCATGGCACTCCTCGCTCGCTGGTGACCCGTGGCGTGTTAATCCCTGACTTGGTGACCCTTGACACATTGCCGTTCGGCTCCCATCATTGAGGAACTTCACGCCGTCCGGACAACTGTCCGCCTAGCGGACACAGTACCCGAAAGCCTCCACCACCGGAAAGGTCTCCCGTGTCAGACCCCGACACTCCCCCAAGCGCGCGCCCACTCGAAGGCGTGGTGATCGCCGACTTCTCCCGCGTGCTCGCCGGCCCCTACGCGACCATGCTGATGGCGGACCTCGGCGCGGAAGTCATCAAGGTCGAAGGCCCAGGCGGCGACGACACCCGCAGCTGGGTCCCCCCGGTCCGCGCCGACGGCGTCTCGACCTACTACACCGCGATCAACCGCAACAAGAAGTCCATCGTTCTCGATTTCAAGAACGACGACGACCGCTCCACCGCGCAGGCCCTCGCCCGCCGTGCCGACGTCGTCATTGAAAACTTCAAGCCCGGCGGGCTGAAGCGATTCGGCCTTGACTACGGCACGGTGCGCGAGGAAAACCCCGCAGTGATCTACTGCTCCATCAGCGGGTTCGGCTCCGCCGAGGGGGCATCGCTCCCCGGCTACGACCTCATTGTCCAGGCCATGTCCGGCCTGATGAGCCTCACCGGCGACGCGAACGGCAGCCCGTACCGCGCCGGCATCAGCGTCTTCGACGTCATGGCCGGCCTTCACGCAACCATCGGCATTCTCGCCGCCCTGCGCCACCGCGATGCCACCGGCGTCGGTCAGCATGTCGAAACCAGCCTCATGGCCTCGGCGATGAGCGGGCTCGTCAACCAGACCACCGCCTACGTGGCCGGCGGCGTGGTCCCCCACCGCATGGGCAACGCGCACCCCAGCCTCTTCCCCTACGAGCCGCTGCCCACCGCCGACGACGACCTCATCGTCACCGCCGGCAACAACGCCCAGTTCCGCAAACTCTGCGAGGTCCTCGAGATCCCCGAGGTCGCCGATGACCCGCGGTTCGCAGAAAACGGCGACCGCACCGCCAACCGGGAAGAGCTGCGCCCACTACTGGTGGACCGGCTGAAGACCAACACCGCCAAGCACTGGTTCACCAAACTCAACGAGGTCGGCGTCCCCAACGGACCCATCAACACCATCGGCCAGGGCGTCGAGTACGCCAAGGAACTCGGACTGGAACCGGTAGCCACCGCCGGCACCGGAGACCGCGCCGTCCCCGTGGTACGCCACCCGATCACCTTCTCCGCCACCCCGGCCCGCTACGACCTGGCACCGCCTGAACTGGGTGAGCACAGTGACCAGATCCGTGCCTGGCTCAGCGCCCAGACCGGTGCAGCGCAGACGGCGCACGCAAACGCCACCACCCCGAAGTCCTCAGCCCCGCAGGAGGAAACCCGATGACCGTCACCCCCCAAAAGACCGGAACGACGCCGGAGTTCCCCACATCCCTGGGCACCTCCACTCCCACTCAGATCAACCTGCTCGGCCAGGACCTGGCACAGGACCTGATGGGCAAGATCAGTTTCGGTGAACTCGCCTACTGGCTGGTCGCCATGCGCCGGCCCACCCCCGGCCAGCTGCGCGTCTTCGAATCCGTCCTCGTCGCCCTCGCCGACCACGGCTTCACCCCCACCGCCATCGCCGCCCGCCTCACCTACCTCAGCGCCCCGGACTCCATCCAGGGCGCGATGGCCGCCGGCCTCCTCGGCGGCGGCTCCCGATTCCTGGGCGTCACTGAGGATTGCGGACAGTTCCTCGCCGCCACCCTCGCTGCCCACGACGGCGACCTGCCTGACGACGACGCCGGCTGGGACGCAATGGCCTTGGACGCCATCCGCACCCAGCGCGCGGCGGGCAAGTTTGTGCCCGGGCTCGGCCACCCCAACCACAAGGACGGAGATCCCCGCACCCCGGTGCTCATCGGCATCGCCGAGGAGGAAGACCTACGCGGCCCGCACCTGCGCCTGTTCGAGGCCATCGGCCGGATGAGCGAGACCGCGTTGGGCCGCCGTCTTCCCCTCAACGGAGCCGGCGTCTGTGGCGCCGCACTGGCGGACGCCGGCCTCCCCACCGACCTGCTCCGCGGCTTCGCACTGTTGGCCCGCGCGGCCGGACTGCTGGGCCAGATCGCCGAGGAAAAGCGCAACCCCATCGCCAATGACATTTACATGACCGTGGACCGCAATGCCGTCTACGTGGACCCCAGCCAGAGCGCCTGACCAGGAGAAAGGACACCACCCATGGCTGATCTGACGGCTGTACTGGCCAGCACCCACCACCCGTTCTACCTCAAGGCCACCACCGACACCTCCGAGAACCGGCTCCCGCAGGCGGACGAGTGGCAGCGCAAGGTCGAGGCCTACCGGGAAACCCTGGCCGCCGCCGAGCCGGACGTTTTGGTCATGGTCGGCGCTGACCACTTCCACCAGTTCTTCCTCGACAACTACCCGACCTTCCTGATCGGCAAGCAGGAGAAGTATGACGCCACCTTCTACAACGAAGAGCGCGAATTCGGCCTCCCGACGTACCTGCTCGACGGCGACGTGGAACTGTCCAACTACCTCCACCAGGGGCTGCTGGACTCCGGCTTCGACTTCTCCTTCAGCCACGAACTGAAGATCGACCACTCGATCGTCTGCCCGATCATCACCGTCCGCCCACAGGCCGACCTGCCCATCGTCCCGATCTACACCAACATCTTCGCGCCGCCCATGCCCTCGCCGAAACGGTTCTGGGACCTCGGCCGGGCCATCCGCAAAATCATCGACGCGTGGCCCTCGGACAAGAGGGTCGCCGCCATCGGCACCGGCCACCTGTCCCTCGAGTTGGGCGGCCCACGGATGTTCGGTGACCACGGACCGGACCCCGACTTCGACGCCCAGGCCATCGAGTGGCTCTCCACCGGCAACATCGACGCCATCCTCACCAGCGTCACCCATGACTCGATGGCCGCCGCCGGCAACGCCACCCACGGGTTCATGGACCTCATCCTCATGATGGGCATCGCCGGGCCGGAGGAGGCGGACTACGTGGACCAGCTCGACCTCTTCCACACCCGCGAGATGTACATGACGTGGTATCCGACGAAGACCGAAAAACTCGCCGCCGCTGCCGAACGGGCAGCGCAGTCCTCCCAGGCCAGCCTCGGCCCCGTCTATGCCAATGCGGAAGCCGGCACGCAAACCAGCAAGGAAGCAAAGGCAGGTGTCCCGGCATGAGCAAGTACTACGTCAACAAGTTCCTCTACACCGTGGACCGCGCCCCCGCCTGGGTTGCCCGCTACAAGGCCGACCCCGCAACCACCATCACCGAATGGGAAGAGGAGATCGGCCAGTGGCTCAACTCCGCGGAGAAGACCACCTGGCTCTCCTTCACTGACGATGAGCGCCGCGCCCTGGAAACCTACGACTACGAGTGGCTCTTCGAGTACGGCGCCCACTTCTTCCTCTACCTCACCCTCTTCATCGGGCTGTTCGACGAGGACTGGGCGAAGGAACAGGGCCCGCTCTCCTACCAGCTCGCCTGGGCCAAGCGTCTCGAGGGCTGGACCGGCAAACCCTATCCCTCCATCGCGCTCTAACGACGACGACGGCGGCCACCATGCATGAAGGAATCCTCCTCCTCCGGCTCCTCCTGGGCCTGGTCCTCCTGGTCCACGCCGCCCAGAAGTCGCTCGGCTGGTTCCAGGGGCTTGGCCTGACCACCATGGCGGGTGCCTTCGAGCAGCTGGGCCTCCGTCCGGGACAGCCCATGGTTCTCATCGCCAGCATCACCGAAGCCCTCGCGGCGATCTCTCTGCTGCTCGGCCTCTTCACTCCGTTGGGAGCAGCTGCAGCAGCCGGAACCATGGCCGTAGCCGGCGCCACCTCCCAGCTCAGTGCCGGCTCCTTCTGGAACGCGAGGAAGGGCGGTGAATACCCCTACGTCCTGGCGGTCCTCGGCGTTGTCCTTGCCTTCACCGGCGCCGGCGCCTGGTCACTGGATGCGTGGCTCACCAGCATGTATCCGCAATTGGCACCGTTCCTGGGAGGCACCGCCGTCGGGCTCGCCGTCGTCGTACTGGCAGGTGTTTCCGCGGCAGTGTTCCTGAAAGTTGTCCTGTACCGCCGTCCGGCAGGGCAAACACCATGACGACGGCGGCGGCAGCCACCCCAGTCTCTCCCCACCCTTCCGTACACCTATACCCCTACTCAAAGGAGTCAACGATGACCACTGATACGCGAGCACCCGAGCCGGGCCACCCGATCGTCTTCCGCAACGGAACCGTCCTGACCATGGACGGCGCCAAGCGGGTCCTGCAGGATGCCGATGTCCTCGTTGTCGGCGAGAACATCGAGGCCATCGGGCAGTCCCTGGAGGTGCCGGAGGGTACGGAGGAGATCGACGCAACCGGCGGAATCGTGATGCCTGGCATGATCGACACCCACCGGCACATGTGGCAGACCGCGATGCGCGGCTACGGCGCCGACTGGACGCTCACCCAGTACTTCGTCTGGTACTACCTGGAGCACGGCACGGCGTTCCGCCCCGAGGACATCGCCGCCGGCAACCTGCTCTCGGCGTGGGACGCGCTGGACGCCGGCGTCACCACGAGCGTCGACTGGTCCCACGGGCTGAGCACCCTCGACCACGCCGAGGCAGCGCTCGAAGCACTCGAGGGAACCGGCGGCCGCTTTGTCTTTGCGCCCGGCAACATTTTCGCCGGACCGTCCGAATGGACCTCCAACCCTGATTTCAAGAACTTCGTGGAGCGGCGCAATCCGCGCTCGGACATGCTGAAATTCCAGCTTGCCTTCGACGTCACCGGCGATCCGTCCTTCCCCGAGAAGGGTGCGTTCGAGGTGGCCCGCGAGCTCGACCTGCCAGTCACCACCCACGCGGGTGTGTGGGGAGCAACCAACGACGACGGCGTCCGGCTGATGCACGAACACGGCTTCATGACTCCCGGCACGGTCTATGTCCACGCGGCGACGCTGAGCCGTGACTCGTACCAGCGCATTGCCGCCACCGGTGGGTCTGTGTCCCTGTCCACGGAGAGCGAGCAGAGCTGCGGGCAGGGCTATCCGCCGTCGTGGGTTCTGCGTCAGCATGACATCCCGATGTCCCTGTCCATCGACACGAGCGTGTGGTTCAGCAGCGACCTGTTCGTCGCGATGCGCACTACCCTCGGCGCGGACCGGTCCTTCGAGCACATGCGGGCTCACGAGGCGGGCGACACCGTCACCCACTCGGCGCTGCGTGCCGAGCACGTGGTGGACTGGGCCACCCGGGGCGGCGCTGCGGCGCTCTCGCTGGACCACGCCGTCGGGAGCCTTGAGGTAGGGAAGAAGGCCGACGTGGTCCTAGTCAAGAACGATTACTCCCCCACGTCCTTCCCACTGCTCAATCCGTATGGACACGTGGCGCTGCAGGCCGGGCGGGGTGACGTGCACACGGTCCTCGTCAACGGTCGCGTGGTGAAGCACAATCACCGCCTGATCGGGGCGGACTTGCCGGGGATCCGCTCGAAGGTCGAGGCCACTGTGGAGCACCTGCGCTCAACCCTCGGTGAGGAAGCGTGGCAGAAGGGCATGAACCCGGACGTCCCGGAGACCAAGATCCTGGACAACCCGTACATGTACACGGAGTACCGGGACGCGTCGACGCACGCGAAGGCGGCGGACGCACTGTCCTGATCCCTGCACCCTCGCCCCGGCTCATTCCTGAGCCGGGGCGAGGGTGCGTCATAGAATTTTCGGAGACAATACCCGGGTAATCTGCCATGCTTTCTCATGGGCAAACGCAGCACCGCCGTCGTGGTGATCCACGGCATGGGCGAACAACTGCCGATGGACACTCTTCGCGACTTTGTCCACACCGTGACCCGACCTGCGCTCCCCGGCCAGAGCGAGCCGATACTCTTCAACAAGCCTGACCGCCTTTCCGACGGAACCGACCTGCGGCGACTGAGCCTTCCACGTAGAGGAAAACGTCCCCTCACGGATTTCTTTGAGTTCTATTGGGCACCCGAGTTCAAGCCCGGGCGCGTGTTTGGACTTCTGACTTGGGCCCACTTACAGATTTTCCGTCCCTTCGTCCGACACGCGGTGAACACACGCCTGATTGTGCGACGGGTCCAGGTGTTGCTCGCCGCTGCGTTGATTGTTGCCGGACTGGCAGCGCTCCCCCGGTGGGTGGAGCTGCCGGTAGTCGCGATCTCGATCATCTGGATTTTGGTGGCCGCGACGGTCATCATCATTTGCCTTGCCGCGTTCTTCCTGTGGCGGTACGGACGCACGTTCCTTTCCGACGTCCTTCGTTATTTCGCTCCTACTCCGCGGGATGTGACGTCGCGGGACAGGATCCGGCAACGCGGCGTGTCACTGCTGAAGCGACTGCATGACAGTGAGAAATACTCACGCATTATCGTTGTCGGCCACAGCCTGGGCTCCGTGGTGGCTTATGACATCCTGCGGCTCACCTGGGACGCGTTCAACAAGCCCATGGCAACTGAACCTGCCGCGCAGCCGGTGATCGAAACCTTCGACGCCGCTGCAACACCCCTGCTCGAAGCGGGTGATCTTGAACAGTTCCAGCAGCTACAGCACCGCCTCTTCAAAGAGAACCAAACCATGGGAGTGGGATGGAAGGTCACCGACTTTGTGTCGCTCGGTTCTCCCCTGACCCACGGCGTCACCGTCCTGAGCGGCAAGAAGTACTCCCTGGCCGACAAGTTAAAAGAACGCGAGTTTCCCACCTGCCCTCCAACCGCCGACGTCGAAAGCGGGCTCTCCCACTATCTGGATTACTTTGAGGAACCCTCGCCGCGGGACATGCGTATAGGGAACGCCGCTGCGGTGTTCGGGCCGACCCGGTGGACGAACCTCTATTTCCCCGCTACTGCACTACTGGGCGGCGATCCGGCCGGTGGCCCTTTGGCTCCGGTCTTCGGCCGGGGCGTGCGGGACATACCCGTCCGGCTGAGCTACTCCGATTCAGCTGCCCGCTGGCTGGCACACGTTCCGTTCCTTTCGCACACCAAGTACTGGTCGCGGGAAAAGGGTACCTATGACGGTCTCGCGAACGACCGTAAGGACAAGGACAAGGCCACCGGAACCAGGGAAGCGGTTCCGGCACTGAAGTCTGCCCTCAACCTCTGAGTGATCGCCGCCGCTCCGCGCCGATTCACTGGGGACGCGCGTCACGCAACAAGGGCAGGCAATTTCACCCCACGGCGTCGTGCTTCAGCACCGCATGGACGCCCCAGGTCTCGTTCGCTATCTGGGTGATCCGCAGGTCCACCACCGTGCTCGCCAGCGCCAGCGCCCGGGTGCGGTCCATGCCGAACAGACTCTCCATCCAGGTCAGCATGGCCTTCAGCGCCTCCGCCGTGGCTAGGTTCAGGTCGGCATTGAAACCGAAGGTGATTCTCGACGTCGGCGTCACCGCGTGGATCGAGCGCAGCGGCGGATCGGCAACCAGGTCAAGCACCAGCTCCGAGGTCATGCCGCACTCAATCGCGGTGCCGCCCACCTCGCCATCACCCTGCGCGGCATGCCCATCCCCCACACAGAGCAGCGCCTCGGGAACCGTGACGGGCAGGTACAGGGTGGACCCGGCGGTGAGCTCGCGGCAGTCGATGTTCCCGCCGCTGTCGGCCCGCGGCGGAGTGGTGGTGACCTCGCCGTGAGCTGCCGGCGGAACGCCGACGACGCCGAAAAACGGTCCCAGCCGCACCTTCTGGCCGAGGTCGTTGACCGCAATCCCCCGCTCGGCATCCACTTCCCACAGCAGCCACTGCGGCACTCCGCCCTCAACGGCGAGCAGCCGGGTGAGCTCGTCGTCCTTGCGTCCGGCGTTGGTGAACCCCCAGTTATCCGGGGTCAGCGACTTGAAGGTGACTGCCAGCATGTCGCCCGGTCGGGCGCCGGCGACGGCGATCGGCCCGGTAAGGCAATGCCCCTTCCGGTCGACAAACAGCTGCGGCCGCTCTTCGCCGGGAAACGTCTGGCGCTGCAGGTGGCCCCACGCGTCGAGGGATCGGACGCGTACGGTGTCGCCGGGATTGACCGTGAGGGCGGCCGGAATGTCCCGCGAGAAGACCTGGACCGTCGTGTCAGGTCCGGGTTCCAGATAATGAAGTGTCACGGCTGCCCCTCGCTGGTCTGAGTGTTCAGCCTATCGGGCGGCGCCTTAGGTCGGTTGCGCATGGGTCAGTTGCGCAGGGAGCCGGCCGTTCGTCGTCGTACCGCCGTTCAGGCAGCGTGCTGGGGCGGAAGGAGAGCTGCGGTCATGGTCTCCGCGACAAAACCCGCAAACTGCTCAGAGGTCCAGCCGCGCGTGAGGACCAGCAGTTCATACAGTTCCGGGGAGCTGACCGTCCACATGACATCGGTGGCGTGGGACAGGCTGACGCCTTCCCGCAGGAAGCCCCGGTCGGCAAGGAACCGTGCGTTGTGCTCCATGCGTTCCAGGCGGTGGGTGTTGCTGGCCTCGAGCAGCTCAGCCATGGACGGGTCGGTCGCTGCCGCGGACCTGATCAGGAGGAGGATAGGGGTCACGGTGGAAGCCACCTCGGCGGTGAGGAGTCCCCATTCCCGCATCAGTTCCCGCGGGTTGTCGACCTGCTGCCGCACCTCATCCGACCGGTCGTAGGCAGCCACTGCCCCCGTTCCGGTCAGACCCCGTTCGTAGATGGCCCGGACCAGGCCCGCCTTGTTCTCGAAGGCCTTGTAGATGGTCTCGGCGGATACCCCGGCCCGTTCGGCCACGCTTGCCATGGTGGTCGCCGCGAACCCGTCCTGCAGGAACCGCTGTTCCGCCACATCGAGGATCAGCGCACGGTTCCGCTGGGCGCGGGCCCTGCGTCCGCTGGAATCATATGAGCGACGGGCATTGACGGTGGGCATTCTCGGTTCCATACTTGAATTGGGTACAAGCTACTGTAATGAAAGGTTAGCCGATGACCGGCAACCAGCAATACCCCGGCGCGAAGGCTCTCCAGGAGAACCCGCTCGAGGTCATCAACCGGCTCGTCAGCGCGATCAATGATCACGACGTCGACGCCCTCACCGCCTGCTTCGCGGACGACTACGTAAACATCACCCCGGCCCACCCGGCACGGAGTTTCACCGGGAATGATCAGGTGCGGCGGAACTGGCGCAGCATCTTCGACGCCATCCCTGACGTGCAGGCACGCATCCTTCGGTCGGCGGTCCAGGACCGCGTTGTCTGGACCGAATGGGAGCATCGCGGCGCCCATGGCCACGGTGCGCCTCACCTGATGCGCGGCGTCGTCATTTTCACTGTCGGCACCGACGCCATCACGGAAGCGAGGTTCTTCCTGGAGCCCGTCGATCAGTCCGATCAGGACGCCACCGCAGCCCTCACCCATCTACTGGATCGCTAATCCCAAGGAAGCATCATGATTCTCGTAGCCGGAGCCACCGGCAAGCTCGGCCGGCTCATCACCCAGCAACTGATCCAGCGCGGCGAACCGGTCCGCGTTCTGGTCCGGCAGGATCCGGGCGACGAGCTGGGACACCTGGTGGAGGTTGCCTACGGCGACCTGAAGGATCCCGATTCCCTGCAGATGGCCTGCGAAGGCGTCGACACAGTCATCACCACGGCGAATTCGACGGCGCGCGGAGGCACGGACACGATCGATTCAGTGGATCTGGCCGGGAACCGGAACCTCATCGATGCGGCTGCCGCGGCCCACGTCCGGCGGTTCCTCTTCATCTCATCGCTCGGCGCGGACCCGGACAGCCCCATGCCGCTGCTGCGCGCGAAGGGCCTCACGGAACGGCACCTTGCCGGGACGGACATGGCGTGGACCTCGCTCCAGCCCAACGTTTACATGGACCTTCTGTTGATGGCCGTCGTCGGGGGTCCGGCGCTGCAGGGCGCCCCGGTCACCCTCGTTGGGGAAGGCCGGCGCAGGCACTCCTTCATCACCATGTCCGACGTCGCGACCTACACCGTGGCTGCGCTCCACTCCCGCGCGGCCGAGAACCAGACCCTCAGGCTGGGCGGACCGGAACCGCTCTCCTGGCGGGACGCCGTGGCCGCCTTCGAGCGGCACCTCGGGCGGCCGATCGACGTCGTCACCGTGCCCGTCGGAGAACCCGTGCCGGCCATGCCGGATTTCATTGTGCAGCTGCTGACCGCGTTGGAAATGTACGACTCCCCGCTGGACATGTCGGAACTGGCGGAAACGTATGGGGTCCGGGGAACCTCGCTCGCCGAATTCCTGAGCGGTGCCGTTCCGGTTTCACCCGTGGTGTGATGGCCTACTCGTCCTTCGCGTTTGGACCCTTCCGCGCGCTGCGGTACTAGGCTGGGTCATCTACCACCTCAGCACAGCACCGGCACGGCGACCAAAGGAAACGATTCGCATGTTGAACACCGAACGAACCGGCTCCGGCAAACCACTCGTCCTCGTGCACGGACTCGGGTCCAGCATCCGCAACTGGGACCCCATCCTCCCGATGCTTCAGGCACAGCGCGAAGTCATCGCCGTCGACCTCCCCGGTTTCGGCAGGAGTGCGCCGCTCACCGGTGAGGTGAGCATCGCAACCCTGAGCGACGCCGTCGAACGCTTCCTTCGCGACGAGGGGCTGGAGGGTGCCGATATTGTCGGCAGTTCGATGGGCGCGCGGATGGTCGTCGAGATGGCGCGGCGGGGCCATACGGGCAACGCGGTGGCGCTCGATCCGGGCGGATTCTGGAACGACACCCAGGTGCGCATCTTCAACAGCACCATCACCGCGTCCATCGCGCTGGTGCGCCGGATCCAGCCCACCCTCCCCTCGCTGGTCAAGCAGGCTGCCGGCCGGACCGCGCTCCTGGCCCAGTTCTCCGCTGCGCCCTGGAAGCTCGACCCGGACCTTGTACTCACGGAGCTACGCGGGTTCGCCACCTCTCCCAGCCTTGACGCAGCCCGCAGGTCGCTCGCGCACGGACCGAGGCAGGAAGGGGCACCGCAGGGCAGCCTCAAGGGCAAACTCGCGTTCGGGTGGGGGCAACAGGACAGGGTCACGCCGCTGAGCGAGGCGGCCGTAGCCATGTCTCTCTACCCGGACGCCACGCTCCACGTCTTCGAAAACTGCGGACACTTCCCCCACTGGGACCAGCCGGAGGAAACCGCGCGCTTCATTCTTGAGGCGACGGGCTGAGATTGGCTCTTTGTACGGAACACAGGAACGGTAACTGGATCAGTCCGCAAGTTCCCGGCGTCGGAATCGCAGTTCCCGCTTCGCTCCGTTGAGCGGTGAACCGCTGAATGGGAGCTGGTCCAAATCGATCGATTTGGCCGCGGTAAGCGCGAGCCCGATTGCTGTTTTCACGGCCCGGTCCGGCAGCCCGAGAGTATCCGCAAATTCCGCCCAATGCTTCGCTTTCAGGTTCCTGATTCTGCCCGCAATCGGCAGCGCCATCGTGTTGTCGCCATAGAGCAACGTGCATGGGATGTCGTAGACCGGCGCCACCACGAAATCTCCACGTGTACTACCCAGTACCGACACATTCTTCGCGTGAAGGTCACCGTTCCCTGTAAGCCACGCGAAAAGGAACTGAAGGTAGAGGTTGCGGCGAGCGATGGCGCCGGCTTTGCAGACTCCTGCCAGAGCCAGGACAACTTCCTCGGCATCGACCCCGTATTTTGCACCCGGAGGCAGGTTCAGCACTTGAGTGGCGTCCTCCTGCGGCAGACGGTGCAGCGCGCCGGCTTCCCAGCGCCTGTCGAACCGTTCGACCAGCAGCCCGGGCAACATGTTCCGGTCTGCTACGAGAGAACTTCGCGTTACCGGAATCTTCAAAGCCTTCGCGCCTGCCAAATGCATAGCCTCGTTACGGATCAGATGCGGGTACTCCGGAGGATTCAGCTTGAGGATGTACCGACGCCTCTGAATTGCCAGCGGCACGGTAAGCATGGAGGCACTGGCCTTGGCTTGAACACCCGGCAGAGCGTGCAGATCTACGGCGTCGAATAACGAGGCGAAGTCGGTTTCTTCCGGCGAGGTTGCGTTGGCAGCCGCCTTTGGTTCAGCCGGCGCTTCACCGTGAGGGACAACTTGCACATCGCCTGGAACATCTGCACCGACCGCCAGCAGGAGAGTCAACTCGTCATCAAGGCTGGTCTTCACAGCCCTGCGCAGCAAGCTCAGCCTGTACCCTTCCGGCAACAGGCCCGCGAAAAACGCGGGCAGGGAGCCGGCAGGTGTCTCGACCGTGCTTTCGGTCAACGGCAACGTGCTGGCAATAGGACGTGAGCCGCTCCCCAGGAAGGCCGTGGTGTAGGAAAAGCGTGTTCCGGCGGAGGATGTCCGCTCCAAATGTCCGGCAAGCACTCCGTTCTGATAGACGTCGGATTTGCGGATGAACCGCAGATCCTGCAGGTCCGAGCCCCTCACCGGACCTCCACCCGCAGGCCCAGCACCCTTGCAGCGGCAATCACTGCAGCCATCGAAGGGTTGCCCGTACCGGTTTCGATCGCTCGGATCGTTCGCTCCGACACCCCTGATAAATCGGCTAGGTCCCTCTGCGTGATCCCTGCCTGCTTTCGCGCGTCACGCACGCTTTTGGCGATCTCGTCGACGCCCTCAGAGCCATCCATATCGGCAGTATAGTGCCGATTATGGATGGGTTTATAGCACCGCACACCCTTTCCTATCTAAATCGGCGTTATCGTGCCGATTTTTGCTGATTTACCGAATTTGAGCTCTCAAGGAGACCTCAACCGGCAAAATACTGCCGACTCACCAAGTATGAGCATCCAGTCGATTCACGGAACCTGACGACGTCTGGCTGGCTTTGGCACGCCGGCGACTCGGTCAAGACCCACACCGTGGTCACCGCTGATTTCCCCGACCTGGAACGACGACGGCGGCAAGCTCACGCCTCATGGACCAGCAGCTCCCCCACCTCGCACTCCAGAACGCCACAGATGGCCGAAAGCGTGGAGAATCGAATCGCTCTCGCGCGGTCATTCTTCAGGACCGACAGGTTCACCAGGCTCACCCCAACGCGCTTGCTCAGTTCCGTGAGGGTCATCCCACGTTCCTCGAGGAGCTCATCGAGCCGGCAGTGGATCCCGGCATCCTCCTCCGCCGGCATCAGACCAGCCCCTCGGCGTCCTTCTGCAGGCGAAGGCCGAACTGGAAGACGCCGGCCACCAGCACAAGGACGATCCCGGCCATCACCGGTCCGATGTTGAAGTCCGCCATGAAGATGATGCTCTCGTCCGGGGTGCGCTGATTGGCTCCGACCAGTTCGGCCAGCCGGTTCCGGGCAACCGAATCGATCACCTGTCCGGCGGTTCCGGCGATGGCGAGCACCGCTCCGCAGGCCCCGACGATCCAGACGGATCCAGGGGTGAATAGGTTTTCGCCCCGCAGGCGGAACGCCAGGAGGAACAGCAGCACCAGGACAGCAAGGATGCCCACCTGGCTCAGCACCCCTGCCCAGGCCAGGAGCGCCGCCTCGCCGGAGGGAACTGCCGGAAGAGTCACCTCGACGGCGGTGAACCGCCCCTCCGCTCCGAGCTGCAGCCCGGCCGGCTGCTGCTGCGTTGAGGCCACCGGCAGGGTGAGCGTCGCCGGACCGGTGAAGGTCTCGATGATGCCTGTGACGGTGAGGGCTGTCGTGGCAATCGCAGCAACCGCGGCTGCGATCATCAGCGTCATCGCGTCCACCCTGGAGACGACCTTCTTCGTTTTGAGCGATGCGCCCCTGGACCGTTCCATGAAATCCCCCTGAATTATCGACAGTCGATAATAACGACTATCGATAACCTAGGGCACGCTACTAGTCAGGTCAAGAGTCGCTCGGCACTCAGCCCAACGCCACCGCGGTCCAGGAGACCGGCGGGAGCGTGACGGTGAGGGCACCGTCGTCGTACGTAGCCGTTGTATTCGGCTGAAGCGTCACTCGCTCCGGCGCGTCCTTCGTGTTCCGGGCATAGACGTCAGCATCGGAGATCATCTGCGTTTCAAGCACCGACATATCGCCGAGCTTCGCCAGGTCCACGGTGACCGTCAGGCTGTCCGTGAGTGACCGGTTGACGAGGAAGACGGCGGCACGTCTGCTCCCGGCGTCGTAGGTTGCCCCGGCATCAACCAGCGGCACGCTGCCGAGTTCATCGGTCTCGTACTGCCCGCTTTCCACGCGGACGTCGAGAGCGACGCCGACCGCGAGCCTGGAAGTGACCGCGAACGGATAGTAGGTGGTCTGCCGCCAGGCCGGGCCACCGGGCTCCGTGGTGATCGGCGCAATGACGTTGACCAGCATGGACATGGCCGCCGAGGTGACGCGGTCCGCGTGCCGCAGGAGTGAGATGAGCAGTCCCCCGACCACCACCGCGTCGGCGACCGAATACACGTCCTCAGCGAGCCGCGGCGCCTCAGGCCAGTTATCCCCCTCGATCTCGTCGGTCCGGTAGAACCGGTCGGTCTGGCGTGGGAAGCTTCGAAGGTTGTCGCCCAGGTACCAGACATTCCACTCGTCGAACGAGATGTTGAGCGTCTTGTCGCTCCGCTTCAGTGCTTTGACGTGATCAGCGGTCGCAATGACCACGTCAAGGTACCGGTCCATCTTCACCGGGGAGGCCAGGAACGACCCGAGGTCGCCGTTCTTCTCCTCGTAGTAGCCGTGGCAGGAAATGTAATCGACGTCGTCGTACGCGTGCTCAAGGACCACCCGGTCCCAGGTGGGGAACGTCGGCATGGTGGGGTGCGAGGACCCGGACGCCACCAGTTCCACCTCCGGATCCAGCTGGCGCAGTGCCTTCGCTGTGCGCGAGGCTTTCTTGCCGTAGTCATCGGCCGAGGAATGCCCCACCTGCCAGGGCCCATCCATTTCGTTGCCGAGATACCACATCCTGATGCCGAAGGGGTCCGGCTGCCCGTTGGTGATCCGCTCTTCCGACAGCGTGGAACCCTTGGCGATATTCGCGTACTCGACCACATCGAGGGCGTCCTTGGTATCCGCGGTGCCGAGATTGACCGCATACATCAGTTCGCCGCCCACCTTCCGCACCCAGGAGGCGAACTCGTGCAGACCCACCTGGTTGGTCTCGGTGGACCGCCACGCCAGGTCAAGCCGGCGGGGACGCTGATCCTTGGGGCCGATACTGTCCCTCCACTGGAACCCGGAAACAAAGTTGCCGCCCGGGTAGCGGATACCGGTAACGCCCAGCTCCTTGACGAGCTCGATGACGTCCTGGCGGAAGCCCTCCTCATCCGCGGTGGGGTGCCCGGGCTCGTAGATCCCCGTGTACACGGCGCGGCCCATGTGCTCGATGAAGGATCCGAAGAGCCTGCGGTTGATGGGGCCGACGACGTAGCTCGGATCGACGGTCACTCGGGCCTGGGACATGCTGCTCCTTGGAAGGTGGGTGAATAACGTTCGAGAGGACTACTTGAGGCTGCCGAGCGACAGCCCGCCCTGCCAGTACTTCTGCAGCATCAGGAAGGCGATGATCAGCGGGATCACCGACACCAGCGCCCCGCTGGTCACCAGGTGCCACACCAGGCTGCTCGCCGTGGCGGAGTTCGACTGGACCTGCCAGGCGTTCAGCCCCACGGTGACGGGAAGCAGTGTGGGGTCGGAGATCATGGCGAGCGGCAGGAAGTAGTTGTTCCACCCGCCCACCACCGAGAGCAACATGACCGTCACGACCGCCGGCCGCATCAGCGGCAGCGCGATGGTCAGGAAGGTCCTGAACTCTCCGGAGCCGTCCACCCGGGCCGCATCGAGCAGCTCATCCGGGATGGCATCCTGCACATAGACGCGCATGAGGTACACGCCGAACGGGCTCAGCAGCGACGGCAGGATCACGGCCCAGATGGTGTTGGTGAGCCCGAGGTTGTTGAACAGCACGTACGTCGGAATAACAAGTGCCGTCGCCGGGACCATCACCGACGCCAGCAGGATCATGAAGCTGACTGTGCGTCCCCGGAAGCGGTACTTCGCAAACGCGTAGCCCGCAAGGACCGCCAGGAGCGTTGCTCCGATGCCTCCCGCCGTCGCATACAGGAACGAGTTGCCCAGCCACTTCAGGTAGATCCCGTTGTTGTACGTCATCAGCTGCCCGATGTTGTCGAACAGCGCGAAGTTCTGGTCGAACCACAGCGGGCCCCCGGTACCCGTGAAGAGCCCCTGCGTGCTCTTGGTTCCGGCAACAAAGAGCCACCACATGGGAAGGAGGAAATAGAGGGAGGCAATGGCAAGGAGGATGTGCAGGCCAACGGCCTTGTCCTTCCGCGGCTTACCTGACCCCCGTGTCTTCCGCGGACCGGCAGTGGTGGGGGCGTCGTTGTTCAGGAGTGGTGAAGTGGTCATCAGCGGAGTCCGCTCTGCTTGCGGGTGGCGATCAGGAAAATGATGGAGGCGAGGAAGACCAGCAGGCCGAGCGCAAAGGAGATGGCCGACGCATAGTTGAACTGCTGATACGAGAACGCCAGGTTGTAGGCGTACAGGTTCGGCGTGTATGCGGCGTCGATGGCGTTACCGGCCAGCGGGGCGAGCACCTGAGGCTCCGTGAAGAACTGCAGCGTCCCGATGAGTGAGAACACCACCACCAGCACCAGCGACGACGCGACAATCGGCACCTTGACCTGCAGCGCAGTCTGGAGCTTCGACGCCCCATCGATCCGGGCAGCCTCGTAGATGGACGGATCGATGGACTGCAGCGAGGCGTAGATGATGATCATGTAGTAGCCGGTCCACTGCCAGGTCACGATGTTGGTCAGCGACCAGAAGATCGAGTCCCGGCTGAGCATGTCCGGCGCCTGCATCTGCAGGAATTCGAAGAACGTCACCAGCGGGCCGAACGAGGGGCTGTACAGGAACCCCCACATCAGGGCTCCGATCACTCCCGGGATGGCGTACGGCGCGAAGATCAGCAGCCGCGAGAAGCGGGACAGCCTGCTGCGGACGTCGTCGAGGATGAGCGCGAAGATGAGCGCCAGCCCGATCTGGAGCGGCACAAAGACGACGGCGAACGCTGCCACCCGCCCCATGCCGGACAGGAAGCGCTGGTCGTTGAATGCCGTGACGTAATTGGCCAGCCCGGCGAACTGCTCACCTGCCGCCAGGGTGTTGGTGTGCAGGCTCATCCAGAAGGCGTAGGCGAGCGGCAGGACGAGGAAGACCAAAAATACGACGGCGAACGGAGCGAGGAACACCCAGCCGTATCGGGCGTGCTTCTGTTCCAGGGTGGTTCCCCGCTTCGCCGCGGCGGGGGCAGGGCTGGGCTTACGTAGCGGTGTGGTGGCTGACATGTGTTACTTCCTTGGGGAGGCAGGCGGGAGAGCCGCTGTGCGGGCGGGAGCTCCCGCCCGCACAGGGGTGTCTCATTTCAGGGTGAAACCCTGATCGGTGGCGTAGGTCTCAAGCGAGACCTGCAGCTCTTCCGCTGCTTCGGTAGCGGACATGTTCCCGGCAATCGCCTCCGACAGCAGTCGCTGTGACTCGTCGTAGTAGTACTGCGAGAACGGCGAGAAGGTCACGCCCTCATAGGCGAGAGCCGCAGGACCGAAGACTTCCTTGTTGATCTGCTGACCGCCGTAGAACTCGTACGGGCGGTCCTGGAAGTAATCGGACTCGATCATCTCGGGGTAGGCCAGGAAGAGCCCGCCCACCTCGACGCCGAGTTCCTTGTTCTCCTGGGGTTCGTAGAGCTCGGCGGCTACCTTCGTGGCGAGCGCCGGGTCCTCGGCCTGGGCTGTGACGGCCAGGGTGCTGCCGCCCCAGTTCACCTGCTTGGGCTCGGAGCCGTCCCACTGCGGAATCGGAGCCGCACGCCACTCGGCGCCCTCCTCCGCCCCCTCGAACGCGGGGATGTGGATGTTGTACCAGACCGGGTAGATGGCGGTGGCGTACCGGCCGCCGCCCAGAGCGGTATTGAACTCCGACGTCCACGCCTGGTCCGTGCCTACGAGGCCGCGGTCAACCAGGTCGATCCAGTACTCGTAGACCTTCTTGCTCGCCTCGTCGTCGTGGTTGATGCCGATCTCGGTGGGATTGCCGTTGTCGAATTCGAAGGGCACGGCTCCGGCCTGGTCGAGGAGCGCGTAATGCTGGCCGGCTCCGTTGGGCGCGAAGTTGCCGATGAGGGTCTCGCCACCGGTCGCTTCACTCAGCTGCTCGCCTGCAGCCGCGTATTCCTCCCAGGTGGTCGGTACCGGAATGCCATGCTCCTCGAAGAGGTCGGCGCGGTACCACATGCCGACCGGACCGAGGTCGACCGGAACGGCATAGACGCCGTCGCCGCTGGAGACGTCCCGCCAGGCTCCCTCGGTGAAGCTGTCCTTGTACTCCTCGATGCCGTGCTCGGCCATGTTGACCAGGCCACCCTGGATGAGGAAGCTGTTCAGCCAGTCGTACTCGATCTGGACGATGTCCGGAGCCCCGGACTTGGACTGCAGCGACGTCGACAGCTTGGTGTAGGCGTCCGCTCCCTGGCCGGCGTTGGTCCAGCAGATCTGGACGTCGTCGTGGCTTTCATTGAAGTTATCGACCGTCTGCGCGGTGTCCTCAAACCAGCCCCAGTACGTGACAACCGGGACATCCTGCACCTTGATTTCGTTGGTGCAGTTGGTCTTGCTTGCTCCGGCGCCGCCTCCGCCGCCGTTACCGCTTGTGCAGCCGATCAGTGTGACTGCCAGTGCCGTGGTCATCCCTGCCGCAAGCAGGGCTCTTCTCTTGGTCATTGTGTTGCTGGTCCTTTCGCGGTGCAAAGACACCGTTGTCGGCGGCGATGATGCCGCAATTGCTGCGAAGAAAATCCGTTCGTCTGACGCGCTTGTCCTCCTAGCCCGGCTCGAATGGTGCGTCCAGGCGGTTGTGCCGCCCGTCGTCGTCGTTCTTTTCGAAAGTCATGAGGCTCCTTCTCGCTCGTGCCGCGAGGTGGTTTCGACGACGGCCAGGAGTGCGCGGTCAGCGCCTACCTCGCGGACAGGGCCGGTGAGCCTCAGGTTCAGTGCCGTGTGGATGTCCGCGCTGGAGCGTGCAATTCGGAGCTCAACGTCGCCCGGCTCCACGATGCGCCGGCCCTCGATTCCGGTGAAGGCCGTAAGGTCGGCCGAGACGGTGATGCTCACGCGGGCCGACTCCCCCGGATCCAGTTCCGCGCGCGCGAACCCGATGAGCCGCTGCAGTGGGCGCGTCACCTGCGCCACCGGATCATGGAGATACAGTTCGACGACGTCGGCTCCCCTCACTTCGCCGGTGTTGGTCACGGTCACCCCGACTGTCACCTCGCCGTCAACCGGCCACTCGGTCCGGCCATGCAGCTCGCGGACATCCGACCATTCGAAGCTCGTGTACCCCAGGCCGTGTCCGAACGGGAAGGCCGGGGTGGGGTCGAGGTTGGAAACCCCGGACTTCATTCCCAGCGGCGGGGCCAGGTAGGTGCCGGGCTGCGAGCCGGGCTCCCGGGGAATGCTGACCGGAAGACGCCCCGACGGCGAGTAGGCCCCGGCGAGCAGGTCGCTGACGGCGCGGCCGCCGCGCTGGCCCGGGAAGAATCCCTGCACAATGGCAGCAGCTTTTTCTGCCGCAGACCCGAGAGCATAGGGGCGGCCAGCCAGAAGGACGACGACGACGGGCGTCCCGGTGGCCAGCACCGCTTCCAGCAGTTCGGACTGCACTCCCGGCAGCTGCAGGTCGCTGGCGTCGCACCCTTCACCGGAGGTTCCTCGCCCGAAGAGCCCTGCGCGGTCCCCGAGGACAATCACGCAGACCTCGGCATCCTGTGCGGCGCAAACCGCCTCGGCGATTCCGTCCCGTTCCGGCCCGTCCACGGTGCAGCCCTGGACGTACTGAACGGAGCCGAATGCGGTGCGCATCTCGTCAAGCACGGACGGGATGTCGATGCCGAGCGGCACCTCCGGGTGCTGGCTGCCCACATGTGCAGGGAAGGAATAGCACCCCAGCATGGCCATGGGGTTGTCTGCGAGAGGCCCGACGAGCGCTACTTTCGCGGCGCTCTTCAGGGGCAGGGCGCCGTCGTCGTTCTTGAGCAGGACGAGGGACTGGCGGGCCATTGCCTCACTGAGTTCCCGGGCTTCCTCCGTGTCGAAGTCAAGGTCCTCAATTGCGTCGGGAAGCGGGTCCCAGCCGACATCGAGGAGGCCGATCGAGATTTTCTGGGTGAGCACGCGATGGGCGGCCCGGTCCACCAGCTCTTCATCGATCCGGCCCTCGCGTACGCCGTCGATCAGCGGTGCACCGAAGGTGTCAACGGTGGGCAGTTCGACGTCGACGCCGGCGTCGAGCGCCAGGCCGGCAGCTGCCGTGCCGTCCGCGGCAATGCGGTGCAGGCGTTCAAGGAAGCGGATGCCGAAGTAGTCGGCCACCACAGTTCCCTCGAATCCGAGCTGCCCGCGAAGGATCGTTGTGAGCAGCTTTTTGTCCGCGGCCGAGGGAACGCCGTCGATCTCTGTATAGGAGTGCATCACCGAACGTGCGCCGCCATGTCGCAGTGCGGCTTCGAACGGGGGAAGGATGACGTCGGCGAATTCGCGCTGTCCCATGGCGACCGGTGCGAGGTTCCGTCCGGCGCGGCTGGCGGAGTAGCCGGCGAAGTGCTTCAGGGTTGCGATGATTCCGGCGTCTTCGAGCCCGCGGACGTAGGCGGCTCCGATGGCGCCCACGAGGTAGGGATCCTCCGAAATGGTCTCTTCGGTTCTGCCCCAGCGGTAGTCGCGGGTCACGTCCAGGACAGGGGCCAGCCCCTGGTGAATTCCGGCGGAACGCATTGACTGCCCGATGAGGTTTGCCATCCGCTCGGTCAGTGCCGGGTTGAAGGTGGCGCCCCAGGCGAGCGGAACGGGGTAAGCGGTGGCGCGCCATGCTGCCAGTCCGGCCAGGCATTCCTCGTGAACGATCGCGGGGATGCCGAACCGGCTTGAGCCGGCGATGTGCTGTTGGGATGCCGCCAGGGACCGTGCGGCGGCGACCGGCTCTACCGGGGCGGTTCCGAATGGCCGGGTCAGTTGGCCGAGGCCGTTCTCCGTGAGGGAGTTCCAGTCGATCGGTTCCGCCAGATCCTTCTGGAGAGGCGCTACGCCGGTGCCCGAAGCATCGGCGCCCACCCAGACGCCCACCAGTTGCGCGGCTTTTTCCTCCAGGGTCATGCGGGCAACGAGATCCGCGGCCCTTGCCGATGGAGAGGCGGATGCGTCCTGCCAGTGCTCGGCGCGGACAGACCCCGTAACGGTGGACATGGAACCCCTTTGTTGATTTCCGGCACTGACTGCGCTGGTCTGGCTTCGAGCTCTGGGAGTTAGTTCTCTTTGCCCCCGCGAGCTAGTTTCGAAAACTGTTGCGAAATGTTTGATGTAATACTTGTCACTATCTGGGGAACTGTCAAGACCTTTTCCACCGTTGAAAATTCGCGCCGAGAGCCGCACGCGGGAACTGCTACGGTTTCCACAGAGATTTCGAAAGAGCGAGGACACCCACATGTCAGCCGAAGGATCATCGACCACCGGCACCGCCAATGGCCGGACGACGATCGCCGAGATCGCCGCGAAGATCGGCGTTTCGGTCCCGTCAGTGTCAAAGGTGCTCAATGGCCGCTCTGATGTTGCGCCGGCGACCCGGCTGAAGATTGAAAAGGCGCTGCAGGAGCACAACTACCAGCGGCATTCCAAGCAGACCGGGACGTCGTCGTCACCCTTGGTGGAGCTGGTTTTTCATGAGCTGGATTCCGCCTGGTCGATCGAAATCATCCGTGGTGTGGAGAGCGCGGCGCGGCGCAACGGTCTCGCGGTGGTTCTCTCCGATCTTGGTGGACGGCACAGCCCGGAGCAGCGATGGATGGACGAGGTGCTGGCCCGGCGGCCGCTCGGTGTCATCCTGGTGCTGTCAACCCTGACCGCTGAGCAGCGCCGCCAGTTCGACACCCGCGGCATCCGCTACGTTGTCCTGGATACCGATGGTGAGCCGCCGGCCGATGTTCTCGCTGTCGGATCAAACAACTGGTACGGCGGCCTTTCGGCCACGCGCCATCTGCTGTCTTTGGGGCATCGTCGGATAGCCATGATTTCGGGGCCGGAGGATGTCCTCTGTTCCCGTGCCCGTGTGGACGGTTACCGTGCAGCGCACGCGGAAGCCGGCATTCCGCTTCTGGAAGACGCCATCCGTTGGGGTGATTTTTCGGTGGCCGGCGGTTTTGAAAACGGCACCGCCATTCTCAGCCGCCCTGATCGTCCGACGGCGATTTTTGCCGGCTCCGATATGCAGGCACTCGGCGTGCTGCGGGCAGCGCGCGAGCTGGGTATCGACGTGCCGCGGGAGCTATCAGTTGTCGGTTATGACGATCTGCCCCTGGCCGCCTGGGTGGGTCCGTCGCTCACCACCGTGAACCAGCCCCTGACCGACATGGCGGAAACGGCGGTACGGATGGTTGTCGATATCGCGCGGGGCACCGATCCGCGTCCGCGCAGCGTGGAACTCGCCACGCAGTTGGTTGTTCGCGAGAGTACGGGGCCGGCGCCGGCGGGGTGAGGCTTGGGTTCCGGGTTACGGGGCGGCTGATTCCGAGAGTACCGGCACTGCGCTGCTGGTTTGGCCTACGGACGGCGGCGTGTAGATCCGCTCGGTCTATTTGCCGCTGTGGATAAGCAGTGTGTCACTTCTCCTCCACATTGACTGTTGAGGGTCGATAATCGAACATGTATTCGATAAATTTGATTCATGGCCATCGCACTCCACGAGCACCGACTGCAGGAACCCTCTCTGCTGCAGTCAGTGCGGGCCGACCTCGAGGCCTTCAGCACCGAACTCGCTGACGGGTATCTCCTGCAATCACGCAGGGAAACCGCTGCAGCGCTGGTGGAAATCGAGGAACTCTCACGGCTTGTCGATCATCTGCAGCTACTTGCGGTGTCCGCGGTCGTCAGCCAGGACATCGCCGTACTCGGCGAATCGGGACCCGAGCAGGCCACGTCCGCGCAGGACTGGAACGTAACCATCTCATCATCGACCTCGCTGTCGGCATCAGCATCAGCATCGGCACCGGCACCGGCACCGGCACCGGCTCCAGCATCGTCGTCGTCGTCGTCGGCGTCGGCGTCGGCGCGCAGCAGGCAGCCGCTGTCGATCCACCGAAACACCGCCGAGTACCTGCGCGCGAAAATCCGTATCAGCCGCAGCGAAGCCAACCGCCGCCTACGCCTGGCTGCAACCATCATCCCGGCGAGCACAGGACCGGGTGCAGCCGCTGAACCTGAACCCAAGCTGCCCGTGCTCGCGGAGGCTTCATCTGCGGGGTGCCTGAGTATGCGGGCGTCCACCATGATTTGTGACGCGGTCGAGCGGGTCCGGCCGGTCGCCGAATCCCACCAACTGGAGGCCATGGAGCAGCATCTCACCAGGCAAGCCATCGAATCGGACGAAGACTGCCTGCGAGTGCTCGCCCGCCGCTGGGAAAGCACCCTGGACCAGGACGGTCAGGAACCCACCGAGAAGATACTCAGGGCACGCCAGGGAGTCTTCCTCCGCGGCCGACGCAACGGACTGCACTTCCTGGAAATCGGCGCCACCGACGAACAGTTCGAACACCTCTCCACCGTCATGAACACCGCAACCAACCCAAGAGTCGGCACTCCCACCACCCAACACGGCGGCCCCGGCACCCCGCATCCCGACGGCACGGGTCCTGCTACCGATACCGCCACCAATTCCGGTAGCCCCGCATGCTCCACAGTTGCAGGTACAGGAGCGGGAAACGCCGCACCAGTGAACGGCGACGCCCCTGGCTCACCGAAACCGCTCGAAGGCCCCCAACCCACCCGGGCACAGAACCTGCTGATCGGACTCGTGTCGGCCTGCCGTATAGCCCTGGCCAGCGACGGCCTTCCAGCATCCGGCGGACACCGGCCGCAGGTCATGGTCACCATCAACTACCGCGACCTCATCAACGACCTCGAAAAGGCCGACACCGCGTACGCCGGAAACGCCGGCCACGACGAAAGGACCGGAAACGGCGGCCGCCCCGGCCACGCCGGACACGCCGTCTTCGCCCACCAACTGAGCGCCCGCAGCATCCGCGAACTCGCCTGCGACGCCGACATCATCCCCATCGTCCTCGGCGGTGAAGGCCAGATCCTCGACCTCGGCCGCACCAGGCGCCTCTTTCCCGCCTACCTGCGCCGAGCACTCGTCGCACGGGACAAAGGCTGCGCCTTCCCCGACTGCACCGTCCCAGCAACCTGGTGCGAAGCCCACCACATCATCCCCTGGGCCACCGGAGGCACAACCACCCTCAGCGACGGCGTCCTCGTCTGCTCACGCCACCACCACGTCCTCCACGAAAACGACTGGACCGTGGAATCCATCCACGGCATCCCCTGGTTCAGACCACCCAAATACCTGGACCCCAACCGCACTCGACGAAGAAACACCTACTGGCAGGTCGAACAACTGGTCCACCAGCAACTCCATCACCACTGAGCTAGGTGAGGGCCTCGACAGAAGTAGAACTGAAGGGCCCGACGGTAGCAGTCATACCGACGACGATCGCTCATCCAAGTCGACCTCTTGTCGCATGCCGCAAAAGCAAAGCGGCCTGCCCGAGCAAGAGCTGACACGCCGTCTTCGCCCACCAACTGAGCGCCCGCAGCATCCGCGAACTCGCCTGCGACGCCGACATCATCCCCATCGTCCTCGGCGGTGAAGGCCAGATCCTCGACCTCGGCCGCACCAGGCGCCTCTTTCCCGCCTACCTGCGCCGAGCACTCGTCGCACGGGACAAAGGCTGCGCCTTCCCCGACTGCACCGTCCCAGCAACCTGGTGCGAAGCCCACCACATCATCCCCTGGGCCACCGGAGGCACAACCACCCTCAGCGACGGCGTCCTCGTCTGCTCACGCCACCACCACGTCCTCCACGAAAACGACTGGACCGTGGAATCCATCCACGGCATCCCCTGGTTCAGACCACCCAAATACCTGGACCCCAACCGCACTCGACGAAGAAACACCTACTGGCAGGTCGAACAACTGGTCCACCAGCAACTCCATCACCACTGAGCTAGGTGAGGGCCTCGACAGAAGTAGAACTGAAGGGCCCGACGGTAGCAGTCATACCGACGACGATCGCTCATCCAAGTCG
>NZ_KI914603.1:93973-95217 GCF_000520475.1 Arthrobacter sp. 35/47 | reverse complement strand
AGAGCTGCTCGGGCAGGCCGTTTCCAGTCCAGTAAGGGCTAGTTCAGCGTCGACGTGTCAATGACGAAGCGGTACCGCACATCCGAGGCCAGCACGCGCTCGTAAGCCTCGTTGATCTTGTCGGCCGGAATGACCTCGATCTCAGCGCCGAGGTTGTGCTCGGCGCAGAAGTCGAGCATTTCCTGCGTCTCGCGGATGCCGCCGATCATGGACCCGGCGAAGGACCGCCGGCCGCCGATGAGCGCGAACGCCTGCACGGGAAGCGGCTCCGCGGGAGCGCCCACGTTGACCAGTGCGCCGTCGAGGCTCAGAAGTCCGAGGTAGGCGCTGATGTCCAGGGAAGCGCTGACCGTGTTGATGATCAGGTCGAAGGAGCCCGCAAGTTCCGTGAAGGTGTTCTCATCACTGGTGGCGTAGTAGGCGTCCGCGCCGAGGCGAAGCCCGTCCTCCTGCTTCTTCAGCGACTGGGACAGAACCGTAACCTCGGCGCCCATGGCGTGGGCGATCTTGACGGCCATGTGGCCAAGCCCGCCAAGCCCGACGACGGCGACCTTCTTGCCCGGCCCGGCACCCCAGTGCCGCAGCGGCGAGTACGTGGTGATCCCCGCGCAGAGCAGGGGGGCGGCGGCGTCCAGCTCGATACCCTCGGGGATCCGGACAACGAAGTCCTCGGTCACCACCACATGGGTGGAGTAGCCGCCCTGGGTGATGGTTCCGTCGCGGTCCACGGCGCCGTAGGTGCCGACGTTGCCGTTCAGGCAGTACTGCTCCTCACCGGCCCGGCAGTTTTTGCACTCGCGGCAGGAGTTGACCATGCAGCCCACTCCCACGCGGTCGCCGACGGCGTGCCTGGTCACGTTGGAGCCGACCTCGGTGACGATGCCGGCGATCTCGTGGCCAGGTGCCAGCGGGAACTGCTGCGGGCCCCAGTCGCCGCGGACGGTGTGGATGTCGGAGTGGCAGATGCCGGCGAACTTGATGTCGATCAGGACATCGTCGGGCCCGACGTCGCGGCGTTCGATGGTGGTAGGGATAAGGTCCTCGGTGGCCGAGGGAGCGGCGTAGGCAGAAACAGTAGTGGGCATGAATGACTCCTGAACATCAAGTTTGACGAGTGGTTCCGGGGGTGGACAACGTAGGCGGACGGAATCGTATTCCCCGCCACCACGCGCGCTTGCTCCTCTAGGCGGGCGCAACATAGCCGAGGGCATGGCTCGCGGCCTGAGCTGCCGCCGCCACCATCG
>NZ_KI914603.1:62995-93873 GCF_000520475.1 Arthrobacter sp. 35/47 | reverse complement strand
GCTGCCGCCGCCACCATCGGTCCCAGCCGCTCGACATCACTCTCGGTTACCCGCTGGGTGGGAAAGCCCAGGCCCAGGACGGCTACGAGGACCCCTGCAACATTGAACACCGGCGCTGCAATAGAGCCGACATCGCTGTGCCGTTCACCAAAGGCCGCAAAGAATCCCTGGTTCCGTGTCACTTCTGCCTGCGCGTCCAGGGTAGCGAGGCTGTCCGGAGTATCGGGGGTGAATGTGGCGAGTTCGCTCCCCTCAAGGGTTGCCCGGGCATCAGGATCATAGGCGAGGAAGACCTTGCCCGGCGCACCCGCGTGGATTGGCATCACCATGCCGACTGCGAACGGACGCATGACAACGTGTCGGGTCTCAGCCACAGCGACGATGGTTCGGAAGGCGCCGTCGCGCACGTAGAGGCAGGCCGTCTCGCCGGTCTCATCCCGCAGGTTCTGCAGGATCGGCCTGGTGAGCTGGACGATGTCCATGCCACTGGTCCCGGTTGAAGCCCAGCGGACCAGGCGGATCCCGATACGGTACCGGTCGCCGTCGCGGTCCAGGTAACCCTCGTGAACCAGGCTTTGAACCAGACGCTGGCATGTACTTGAGGGCAGCCCGGTCTGACGTGCGAGCTGCTGGAGAGTTGGCTCCGGGGACTCGGGGGTGAAGCAGTCGAGGATCTGGCTGATCTTCCGCAGCACCAGAATAGGCGCGGAACCACGGGGAATTTCTGCTGCCACCAGGAGGCCTTTCGAGCGTAGAAGGACGCGTCCATCGTAGTAGCCGAGCGGACAGAATTTTGACATATCGTGTCGTAGCCCACAATATGGGATAGCAACCCACCACACGGGTTCGAGTGTGGAGTCACAAACACAACGTCGTGAAGGACGCATATGAACACCGCTGCTGCATGCTGCGAAACAGGACCGGTCCAGGCGCCGGCGAACACCTCCCGTATTGGGCTTATTGTCCCGAGCTCCAACACCACGATGGAAACGGAACTGCCGGAGCTTTTCCGGCGCCAGTCCCAAGCCACCGGACACCGATACACCTTTCACTCCGCCCGGGCCGGTATGAAGAGGGTCAACCGGGAAGAGCTCGCCGCCATGGTGGGCAAGGCTGCTGACTGCGCCGCGTCGGTGTCCGACGCCGACGTCGACGTGATCGCCTACGCCTGCCTTGTCGCCGTCATGGCGCAGGGGCCAAACGCGCACGTCGGATCAGAGCAGACGATCGCCGACGCTGCGGCCAACAACGGCCACCCGGCCGAGGTCACCAGCAGCGCCGGTGCACTCGTCCGCACTCTCCAGGAGATGGGCGCGCGCCGCATTGCCATGGTCACCCCGTACGTTCCGGCACTCACCCAGACCGTCGCCGATTACATCGAAGGCGCAGGCATCGAGGTTGTCGATTCGGTTTCCCTGTCCGTTGACAACAATCTCGAAGTGGGACGTCTGGACCCGCAGCAGCTTCCCGGCATTGCCCAGAAGCTGAATCGCGAGGGCGTTGACGCTGTGATTCTCTCGGCGTGCGTGCAGATGCCGTCGCTGGCTGCGGTTCAGACCGCTGAGGATCAGCTCGGGGTGCCGGTAATCACTGCCGCCGTCGCAACCACCTATGAGATCCTCAAGGCCCTCGGCCACACGCCGGCGATCTCGGGTGCCGGGCGTCTTCTCGCCGGCGACCTCGTTCCGGCTACGAAGTAGGGCAGCACCATGTCACTCGCCCTCATTGCCTTCCTCGTTCTCATCGCTGCTTTCGCCTGGGGATCATTCACCCGTGTCAACGCGGGACTGATCGCCGTCGTCGCGGCCTTCATTGTCGGACCGCTGCTGGCCGGGCTCGATATCAAGGAAGTGATCGGTGCATTCCCCGCCGGTCTTTTCTTCATCCTCGTCGGAGCCACACTGCTCTTTGCGATTGTGCGGGTCACCGGGACCATCGACCTGCTCGCCTACTGGTGTGAGCGGCTGGCCGGGGACCGCAAGGTGCTGGTTCCCATCCTGATGTTCCTGCTCACGGCCTCGCTGGCCGCCGCGGGCGCCTTCACGCCCGCTGCCATCGCGATCGTGGCACCTGTTGCGCTCGCGCTGGGCATGCGCTTTGGAATCAGCACGCTCGCCATGGGCCTGGTGATCGTTCAGGGCGCCAACGCAGGGGCATTCTCACCGGTGAACCCGTTCGGCGTGTTAGGAAACCAGATGCTGGACAGTGCCGGTGCGTCCGGTGATTCCTGGAAGCTCTTCGTGTACTGCTTTCTCTTCAACGCTGTACTCGCCCTCATCGCCTACGTGGTGATTCAGAGCATTATGAAGCGCCGTGCCGCCAAGCGCGGCGAAGGCGGCAACGCTGCCATAACCAACGACGACGGCGACACGTCCGGCGGCATCTCGCCCTCCGGCGGCGGCTCACCTGTCGGCACCGCTACCCTCACGGCCACCCGCACGGAAACCCGGACGGTGACCAAGGTCCCCGTCACGCCCATGCGCATTCTCACACTCGTTGCCCTGGTCTCACTGCTGGTGCTGACAACCGTGTTCGGTATCGACGTCGGCGTCGCCTCGCTGATCATCTCGCTCGTGCTGATCGCAGTGAACCCTGGAGTGCAGAAGCCTGCAATGGAGAGCATGCCCTGGAGCGCGATCATCCTGGTCACGGGCATCGTCACCTATGTGGGCATGCTCGAAGCAATGGGCGCCCTTGATGAGCTGCAGGCGGGCATCGAGAGCCTCGGCAACGGCTCCATCGCCGCTCTTGTCACCAGCTACGTCGTCGGAATGGTTTCTGCGTTCGCGTCGACCACCGGAACTCTGGGCGTCATCAGCCCGGTCGTCACTCCGATTGCCCTGGACCCCATGCTGACCCCGATCGGTGTGGTCACCGCCATCGCCATCAGTTCCTCGGTCGTGGATGTCAGCCCAATGTCCACAAGCGGCGCTTTGCTGATGGCCAGCGCCCAGCCGAAGGATGAGCGGATGTTTTTCCGCGCCCTGCTGCTCTGGGCGATCGCCATGATCGCCGTCGTGCCGCTGCTGGTCTGGTTCGTCTTCGTTCAGCTCGGCATCGGCTAAAACCGGCCGTCGCGCTCGGAAAACCGGCCGGGGCGCCTTCACATCATTGTGAAGGCGCCCCGGCCTTTTTCCGTCCCGATCGGTCTCGGATCCGAAAGGGGACACTGCCCTCCAACAGTGCTCTCCGGCGTTCCGATAGGCTCGTACATTGAGTCGGCCGCCGAGGAGAGAGACGCTACGTGACTGAGAACCAGAGTTCAGAGGTTGAGTTCGACCCGGACGCCTCCGGAGAGCAGTCCCAGCCGGCCCTCGAAGCACTGATCGGTCGCATCGAGGAAGAGACCCGCAAGCTGCAACTGGCGAAATTCGGCCAGGAGGACGCGCTTGCCCTTGGGCTGCTGATCGTTGAACTTGCCACTGAACGGGACATGCCGGTCGCCTTTGACATCCGCCGCGGAAGCCATGTGCTGTTCCATGTCTCGTTGCCCGGGGCGACACTGGACAACGATTTCTGGGTAGAGAAGAAGGCCCGCACCGCTGAGCGGTACGGGGTTCCGTCCCTGCTGGTCGGCCTGCGCGGACGGCTGGGAGGCGGCCGGATGGAGGACAACGCCTGGTTCGACGAGTCTGCGTACGCCGCGCACGGCGGAGCCTTCCCGATCATTGTGCGCGGAACCGGACCGGTCGCCGTCGTCACTGTCTCCGGCCTTCCACAGAAAGCCGACCATGAGCTGGTAGTCGAGGCACTGACCAAGTTCACCCGGCGGAAGAAGAAGGCGACGGCGTAAAGCCGCCCTCAGGCGGCACTGACGTTACGGACCATGGACAACCACCGGCTAAGGTCCCGCGGTCTCTTGAAGACAATGACCGGGGGAAGGGCCGGATCGGCCTTCATCGCCTGGATGACGCGGTGCTTCCTCGTGAAGCTCTGGGAGTGCCACCAAAGGATGGAATCCCTGGCCAGCAGACGCCGGAAGGATTCAGTGTTTCCGTTACAGACGAGCTGGCCGCTCACCGCTCTGTACAGAGAGCGCCGCAGGAGCCGGGACAGCGAAACCCAGCGCGGGTAGTCCAATGCCACAATGAGCTCGGCACGGGGAACAACCGTATCGCGCCAGATGGCATACGCACTGTCGAGAACCCACTCATCACGGGAAGCGATGTCCGCAGCCAACCGGCGCTGTTCTTCGACTGTCCGCTGCTGCCACTGCGGGAACCAGCCAATGTCATCGTCCGCCGAGTACTCGGGCAAACCCGATGCTTTCGCGTAGGCATGCGCGGCCGACGATTTACCGCTCCCTGTCACCCCATAGAAGAGAACCCGTGATGGTGGTCGTGTAGGCACGACTCCCAGCATGCCATGGCCGCTTGGCGAGGCGGCCCTACCCGGCAGTCAGCTCCCGATGCAGCTGTTCCACACGGCGCCGGATGTCGTCGCGGACCAGCCGCATCCGCTCCATGCCCTCGATACCGCGGGTGGACGGTTCATCCGTCTCCCACACTTCACAACGCCTTCCCGGCTGCGGCTCAAGCTTCGCTTCACTCCCCAGGATGACGACGGCATCAACCTGGCTCAGCACATCATCGGCAATGGGTTTGGGGTACTCCCCTCCGACCTTCACCCCGATCTCGCGCAGGGACTCCACCGACTGCGGATTCAGTTCCTTGCCGGGCTTGGTGCCGGCTGAATAGACCAAAACGTCCTCGCCGGCGAGGTCACGCATCAGCGCCGCCGCCATCTGGGACTTGCCGCCGTTCTTGGCACAGACAAAGAGCACGCTGGGCTTTGGAGGTGCCTGGTTCATGCCGGCTGTTCTTTCGTGAGGAGTGAATCAGCGAGCACCCTGACCCTCTCATGGATCTCATCACGGATAGCGCGCACCTGTTCGACGGACTGGTCCGCGGGGTCTGCGAGGCCCCAGTCCTCGTAGCGCTTACCGGGGTAGATGGCGCAGGAGTCTCCGCAGCCCATGGTGATGACGACGTCGGACGCACGAACGACGTCGTCGGTCAGCGGTTTGGGGTATTCCTTGCCCAGATTGAGGCCCATCTCGCCCATCACCGTCAGTACCGTGGAATCCAACTCGGCCGCCGGCATGGAGCCGGCGGATCGGACCTGGATCCTTCCCTTCGACTCCATGGTCAGCAGTGCAGCCGCCATTTGGGACCGGCCGGCATTCTGGACGCAGACAAACAGCACTGACGGCGCGTCCGACGCCGAGGCCCCCTTTGACCTTGCCAGTGCTGTCAGCCTGTCGCTGGCGAAATGCTCCGTGGTGGCCGGCAGATACGTAGTGATCTTCGCCGTCCGGGCCAGTGCCGTGTAGGACTCGAAAACATAGCGTTCCACCGTTTCAGCGGCGAAGACCCCCGCGAACCGTTCCGCCAGCCGCTCGCTGATTCGGTGCAGGACCTCGGTGGTGTCCCGCAGACCAGTGCCGGAGTTCGACGCATTCATGGTGTTCTCTTTCGTTGGAAACGGGCCGTCAGCCGTGCGTCGGTTCCTCAACCATGGCGGTCGCGATGCTGTCGGCATCCTCAAGCGCCGCAAGGTACCGTTCGGCGTCGAGCGCTGCTGCGCATCCGGTGCCGGCCGCGGTGATGGCCTGGCGGTACCGGTGGTCCACCGCGTCGCCGCAGGCAAAGACGCCCGACCGGTTGGTGACCGTGGTGGGGGAATCGACCCGGATGTAGCCTTCGTCGTCGAGGTCGATCTGCCCGGCCACGAGTTCGGTGCGCGGCAGGTGCCCGATCGCCACGAAAATGCCGGTCGCGGCATGGTCGCGGGTTTCACCGCTGCGGGTGTCCGTGAGCGTCACACCGGTGACCTTGTCATTGCCATGGATGGCTGTGACGGCGGAATTCCAGGCGAAACTGATCTTCGGGTTGTCCTTGGCACGCTGCGCCATGATCCGGGAGGCACGCAGCTCGTCGCGGCGGACCACCACAGTGACTGACCGGGCGAATCGGGTGAGGAACGTTGCCTCCTCCATGGCCGAGTCACCGCCGCCCACAACGATGATGTCCTGGTCCCGAAAGAAGAATCCGTCGCAGGTGGCGCACCAGGACAGGCCGTGGCCGCTGAACTTCTTCTCCTCCGGCAGGCCGAGCTCCTTGTACGCGGACCCGGTCGCGAGAATCACCGCAACAGCCTCGTGGGATTCTCCGCCGCCGGTGACTACGCGCTTGAGGTGACCGGTCAGATCGACCTCCGTGACGTCGTCGAACACTACCTGCGCACCGAACTTTTCCGCTTGCTCCTGCAGGCCTTCCATCAGTTCCGGGCCCTGCACTCCTGCGGGGAAACCGGGGAAGTTCTCCACCTCGGTGGTGTTCATCAGCGCGCCGCCGGCGGTGACGGATCCGGCCAGCACCAAAGGTGTCAGCCCTGCGCGTGCCGCGTAGATGGCAGCCGTGTACCCGGCGGGCCCGGATCCGATGATGATCAACTGTTGCGTGGCCATGAGTGTTCTCCTGCTACTTCGTTGCGGGGATCAGGGATTCGATGAGCCCTTCGATGCGGCCACGGATTTCATCGCGGATGGGCCGGACGGATTCGACGCCCTTGCCCGCCGGATCCTCCAGCACCCAGTCCTCGTAGCGCTTGCCGGGGAAGTACGGGCACTCATCGCCGCAGCCCATGGTGATGACGACGTCGGATTCCTTGACGGCCTCGGTGGTGAGGACCTTCGGAATCTCACTGCTCATGTCGATGCCGACCTCCGCCATGGCTTCCACCGCGGACGGGTTGATCTTCTCGGCCGGCTGCGATCCGGCGGAGCGGACCTCGATGGCACCCTTCGACAGGGTGGTGAGGAACGCCGCCGCCATCTGGGAGCGCCCGGCGTTGTGCACGCAGACGAAAAGGACGGAAGGCTTTTTGGCGGAATCTGTGGTCTCTGAAGTCATGAGGGTCTCCTGAAGGGTTAGGCGGACAGCGGTGCAGGAGCGAAGAATCGCTTCTGCACCCAGAGGGCAACATAGACAAGCGCAACGAGGACGGGCACCTCGATCAACGGTCCGACGACGCCGGCCAGGGCCTGCCCGGAGGTGACCCCGAAGGTGCCGATCGCCACCGCGATGGCCAGTTCGAAGTTGTTTCCAGCGGCGGTGAAGGCCAGCGTCGTCGTCCTCGCATAACCGAGACCGAGCCATTTGCCGGTCAGCATACCGGCCCCGAAAACAACGAGGAAGTAGACGAGCAGCGGCAGGGCGATCCGGGCGACGTCGAGCGGGCGGGCGGTGATCGTCTCACCCTGCAGCGCGAAGAGCAGCACGATGGTGAAGAGCAGGCCGTACAGCGCCCACGGGCCGAGCCTGGGCAGGAACGTGTTCTCATACCAGTCGCGGCCGCGGGCCTTCTCGCCGACGGTGCGGGTGAGAAATCCGGCCAGCAGCGGGATCCCGAGGAAGATGAGGACGGAGGCGGTGATGGCCCAGAAGGAGAAGTCGGCGCTGGTGGTGGGAAGACCGAGCCAGGAGGGCAGGAGCTGGAGGTAGAACCAGCCGAGGGCGCCGAACGCGAGGACCTGGAACACCGAGTTGATGAACACCAGCACCGCGGCGGCCTCACGGTCACCGCACGCGAGGTCATTCCAGATCATCACCATCGCGATACAGCGGGCGAGGCCCACGATGATGAGGCCGGTGCGGTATTCGGGCAGGTCGGGCAGGAAGATCCACGCCAGGGCGAACATGAAGGCCGGCGCCAGCAGCCAGTTGAGTGCAAGAGATGCCGCCATCAGTTTGCGGTCGGCCATCACCCGGTGCGTCTGGTCATAGCGGACCTTGGCCAGCACCGGATACATCATGACCAACAGCCCGACGGCGATCGGCAGCGACACTTCACCGATCTTCACAGCCTCCAGCGCCATATTCAGCCCGGGGATCAGCGCACCGAGGACCAGCCCCAGGACCATTGCGGCGATGATCCAGACGGGAAGGAAGCGATCGAGGGTGGACAGCTTGCCGACGACGGCGGCCGGCGCGCCTCCGGGGGGCAAGGGTGCAGTCTGGGTGCTCACGCGTCTCCTGCGAGATAGATTGATGGGAATCGATATGAATACCACCAGCTATATCGATCATTGTCAATCCAAGGTGCATAATGGGTTCATGAACACTGCGCAAACCCTTGAAACGACGCTGGACGCCGCCTGCTGCCTCCCGTCGGATCAGCCCGCTCTCAGCAGCGAGGATGCGCAGCAGCGGGCCGCCATATTCAAGGCACTGGCTGACCCGAACCGGCTGCGGCTGCTCTCCATCGTGAAGGCCGGCGAGTCCGGCGAGGCGTGCGTCTGCGACCTGACGGAGCCGCTGGATCTCGGGCAGCCGACCGTCTCCCACCACCTGAAGATCCTGGTTGAGGCCGGCCTGCTGCACCGCGAGAAGCGGGGCACCTGGGCGTACTACTCCCTGGTTCCGGGCGCGCTCGAAAAGGTGGCCGGGCTCGTTACGACGCTCTAGAAGCGGTCCGTTAGAGCGCCGGCGTTCGTGCTGGAGCCACCCGCCGCGACCTGGTTGCCTCGAAAGCCGACGCGAGGCGCAGCAGGTCATTGTCCGAGTAGGCCTTGCCTGCGAAGGTGAGCCCCACCGGCATGCCGGTATCAGCCATCACGCCCATCGGCACCGTGACCGTCGGGATGCCCAGGTGGCGCGGGACCAGATTGCCGTTGGACACCCAGACGCCGTTGCGCCAGGCGAGCTCCGCCGAAGCGACGTTCGTGTCGCTGTCAGCGGGGCCGACGTCGCCCGCTGCCGGGAAGATCACGGCATCCAGTCCGTGCTCATCCATCCAGTCATGGAGGTCAGTCCGGCGGGTTTCCTCCAGCCCGCGCAGGCCTTCCTCGAGGTGCGGGATGTCGGCCAGCTGCAGGCCCTCGTTGGCGCGGATGAAGTCGGGGTACTCGGCGATGTCGTCGTCGAACCCGGTGTAGCGGTCCGGGAGTGCGCCGTCCGGTGCCGGGAAGATGGCTGCGCCGTCAACCTGCTTGAGGCTCGGCATCTGCGGATCCCCGTTCGCGTCGAGGAAGTCGTTCCACGCCCACGCGCTCAGGTCCACGATTTCCCGCTGGAGGTAGTCCGGGCTCACCACGCCGCGTGTCCGGATGGTTGGCGCTCCCGGCCGGTCGCCTTCGTAGTTGGACACCGCCGGGAAGTCGACCTCGACCACCTCCGCGCCCGCGCGCTCCAGGTCGCGCCGCGCAGCCTCCCAGAGCGCAATGACGGATGGCCGCGTCTGGATCCGCTGGCCTGTGGGGCCGCCGATTCCGGGCATTGGCGCGGTGCCTGCGTCGTGATCCTTGTTGATGTACATGCGCGGCACACCGAAGCGCTTCCCCTTCAGCGTGCCGGCACCTGCTGCCAGGGACCGGTACGACGGCGGACGCACCTCGGACGCAGGCGGAATGGACACCCAGGGCTGGACGCGCCAGAAGTCGCCGCGGGTCTCGGTGTCATCAGCGACGATGATGTCCAGGACCTCGAGCAGGTCCGCCATGGTGCGCGTGTGCGGTACAACCACGTCCATGGTGGGCACCAGGGGCCAGTTGCCCCGGACGGAGATGACGCCGCGCGAGGGCGTGTAGGCGCACAGTCCGTTGTTCGACGCCGGGGCGCGGCCTGAGGACCACGTTTCCTCCGCCAGTCCGAAGGCAGCGAAACTGGCCGCCGTCGCCGTGCCGGACCCGTTGGAGGAACCGGAGGCGAAGGCGGCGGGGAGGTAGTCGGCGTTATAGGGGCTTTCCGCCCTGCCGTAGACGCCGCGCTGCATGCCGCCGTTGGCCATCGGCGGCATGTTGGTGAGCCCGATCAGGATGGCTCCGGCGCTCCGGAGCCGGCCGATGGTGAAGGCGTCCTGCTGTGCAATGAGGCCCTGGAATGCCGGGGATCCCGCGGCGACGGTGAGGCCTTTGACCTGGTAGCTTTCCTTGGCCGTGTACGGGATTCCGTCCAGCGGGCCGAGCGTTTTCCCGTTTTTTCTGCGCGCATCCGAGGCGCGGGCTTCCGCCAGGACCTCCGGATTCATCACGATCACGGAGTTGAGCCGGATACCCGCGTGGTCATAGGCCGCGATGCGGTTCAGATAAGACTCGACGAGTTCCTCGCTGGTCACCTGGCCCGTTTCAAGGGCATCGCGGAGGTCCGCGATGCCCGTTTCGACGACGTTGAATCCCATTACCGCTCCCTTTCGTTCTCGAGCGGCGCGGGCTGCTGCTGCGTGATGCAGTGGATGCCGCCGCCGAAGGAGAAGATGTCGCGGGCGTCGACCAGTTCGATGGTGCGCCCCGGGTAGGCGCGGCCGAGGATGTCGGCGGCAACGGCGTCGTTCGCGTCATCGAAGGCGCACAGGATCACCGCACCGTTGCACACGTAGTGGTTGATGTAGGAGTAGTCCACGAAGCCGTCGTCGTCGGTGGTCACTGTCGGGGCCGGGACGTCGATGACTTCGAGGGGGCGGCCGTCGGCGTCGGTTTCCTGTTCAAGCTCTTTCTTCTGGAGCCGCGTCACCTCGTAGTCGGGGTGGCTTGGGTTGTCCTGCCTGTGGAGGAGGACTGCGCCCGACGGCGTGAACGCGGCGACGATGTCGACGTGCCCGCGGGTGCCGAACTCCTCGTAGTCGCGGCTGAGGCCCCGCGACAGCCAGACGGCGTGCCGGGTGCCCAGCCGGGCGTGAATCTCGGCTTCGACGGATTCCCGGGTGGCTCCCGGGTTGCGGCCGGGGTCCAGCTGGACGGTCTCGGTCAGGAGCACGGTGCCGCGGCCGTCGATGTGGAAGCCGCCGCCCTCGTTGACCAGGCGGCTGTCCTCGACCGGTGTCCTGGCGGAGGCCGCGACGGCCCGGCCCACGTGCTGGTCGTTGTCCCACGCGGCCCAGTGCTGCGCACCCCAGCCGTTGAAGACCCAGTTCACGGCGTTCACGGCGCCGTTGCTCCGGTGCACGAAGGTGGGCCCTGAATCGCGGAGCCAGGCGTCGTCGAGCATTGTTTCGGTGACCGTTATGTCGGTGCCGAGCAGTGTCCGGGCGGGGCCGGCGTCGTCCGGGTTAACGAGGACGGTCACGGGCTCGTAGCGGGCGATTGTCCTCGCGACGCGGGACCATGCCTCACGTGCCCGGCGCAGGCTCTCGCTCCCGGGTGCACCGAACGTGTCATTGGCGGGCGGGAACGCCAGCCAGGTGCGCTCATGCCGGGCCCATTCGGCGGGCATGACGGTGGTGCGTGTCATTCCAGTCACGGTGGCCTCCTAGCCGATGAGGGTTCGCTGCGTGGCGAGCGCCGCGGTGATGTTCCGGGCGGTGTACTGGCCCATGCGGATGGCGCCGTCCACGTGTTGATAGCCCTCGGCCGCGAGGTCGGAGCTGGACCAGTGGATCGGGCCGACAGGGGTCAGCTGGTGGCGGCCGTAGCGGGTGAGCCCGCCGAGGTCGTAGCTGGCGGCGTAGGCGCCGCGGGTCCATTCCTCGGAGGCCCAGTCGGATTCGTAGTACACCTCGGGTGTCAGCGCCTGCGGCCCCAGGAATCCGGCGATCGATTCGAGGATCCGCCGGCGGCGCTCGTCAGGGTCGAGTTCGAACATCGCGTCGGCCTTTTCATCGGAGATGAACCCGACGAGGGTGCCGCGGGAGTCCTGGTGGTTGGTGTTGTCGTAGACCTCCTGGACGATGGAGCCGGCGCTGAATCCCGTGCCGGAGAGTCCGTCCTCGCGCCAAAACGGCGTGGAGTACACGGCGTGGACCTTGATGACCAGGCCCAGAGACTGGTGCTGGTGCATCTGGTGCTGCCTGCGCGGCAGGGGCGGCTCGAAGGAGACCCGGGAATAGAGGTTCGGCGGGACGGCCATGACCGCGTAGCGGGCGTTCACCGTGACGTCCTCCGAGATGGCGGCAACGCTGGTAGTTCCGTCCTCCGCCGCGCTCCAGCGGAGGGTGCGCACGGGACTGTTCAGGACGACGTCGTCCCCCAACTCCGCTGCCATCCGCTCCGACACGGACTGCATTCCGCCGACCACACGCTTGTCGAGGATGAAATCCTCGTCGACGAGGTGTGAGAAGGAACCCGCGGAGGCTGCCATCAGCACCGCCTGCAGGGTGGAGAAGGAATGGGCGGGCTTGGTGAGCATGCCGCCGGCGACGAACAGGCCGATGTTGTTGCAGGCTTCCTCATCGGTGGACTGCCGCCGCAGCCAGGTGGAAAACGAGACGGTGTCCAGGTCGCGGGCCTGCGGGTGTTCCCATGGCGCCCTCGGATCCATCTGCGCGGCCAACCGGTCCAGCTCCTCGATGAGGCGGGCCATTTCCGCGCCGGTCCGGCGGCTGACTGGGAACATTTCGCCGGTGTAGCGGACGGCCTTCCCATCGGTCCCGATGTACACGGACTCGCCCTCCCGGTAGCGGGAGTAGGTCTGCAGTCCCAGCTCGTCGAGGAGGCCGATCAGCGCCGTCTGGTCCGGGGACACCCACTGCCCGCCGATCTCCAGCACCGCGCCGTCGATGGTATCGGTATGCGTGCGCCCTCCCACGCGGCCCCTGGCCTCCAGAACCGTAACGGAGTGGCCGGCCTTGCGCAGCTCCCTCGCTGCCATCAGTCCGGACGGGCCGGCTCCCACGACGACGACGTCGCTTTCGATGATCCTCATGGTGTCCTCTCTACACGCGACAGTCGTGCCGCGTACATAAAACGAATAGCGTTCGTTTATGAACTCTCAGACTAGAGGACACCGCGGGGTTTGGGAAGTCTGGGCCTGACAGCCGCTGAACAAGTAGTCGAAGCCTAAATAGTGCCCTAAAGCAAGTAGCACATTGCCTTCGAGTAGTCCTCGGGCCAATTAAACGGGTAATCGGTACTGATGTTTTCCTGTCCCTCCACTTCTACGTTGAGCAGGTACGACTGATGACTTCGCGGGTGGGGGAGGCGCCCTTACTGCATTCATCTGACAAGTGACGCAGGATTCGCAGCCTCATGAAGGCCGCTCAGGACCCGCACAACGGCGAATGTCCGACCTTCCCGTCCAAACTCCACCGTGTGTCGCGGGGTTACCAGTGCCATGTCAGAGGTGAATGGAGTAATGAAATGAGGCGTTTATTCGCAGCCCTGGGCATCCTGGGGTTGCTGTCGCTGGGTGTTGCGCCGACCGCGGTTGCCACACCTGGAGAGAAAGTGGAAATCTGTCACGCCACCGGGTCAGAAGGCAACCCGTATGTGACGAATAAGGTCGACCTGAACGGTCTCGAGGGACACGGCGGCCACGGCGGAGACATTATCCCGCCCAACAGCTATCTGACCGCCGGGTTGAATTACGACGCCGTCGGCCAAGCGACCTACAAGAACGGCTGCAAGCCCGTCGAGGGGCCGGCGATCCCACCAGTCGACAAGAAAATCGACATCTGCCACGCCACCGGCTCCGCCACCCACCCCTACGAGGCAATCCGCATCAGCCTCAACGGACTCGAAGGACACGGAGACCACAGCGCAGACATCATCCCACCCAACACCGCCCTGCCCGCAGGACTGAACTGGGACACCACCGGACAAGCAACCTACAACAACGGCTGCGTACCCGTGCCGGTTGAAGGGCCGGCGATCCCTCCAGGCCCTCCAGGTCCTCCAGGGGAACCAGGTCAGCCAGGCCAGCCGGGACAGCCAGGCCAGCCAGGGCAACCGGGACAACCAGGGCAACCGGGGCAGCCGGGACCGGCAGGTCCGGCAGGTCCGGCAATGCAGCCGGCGCCTGCTGCAGGCGCGGTCAATAACCAGGGCTTCAACGTACAAACAGCGGGAGCTGAGCATGCAGCGGAAGAAACGCCGTTGCTGCTCGGCGGGTTCGTGACGTTCCTGGTTCTCGCTGCTCTCTGGGCAGCGCGGAGAAACCTGATCAGGAACTAGGTTTCTCCAACCGGACACGGGGAGTGTGTACCGCGGAGGCTGTGCACACTCCCCGCCTCCCCTTTTACCTACGGCGAAGGGAAAGGGCATGAACACCGACCAGGGTTCGACGCCCGGGCATTCAGCGCACCACCGCGCGGCACCGGCGTCGAAGACCACCGCGGTGATCCTCACGCTGCTGCTGGCGTTCCTCGCGCTTTCCCTACCGTCGTCGTCGGCCGCCAGAGTACTCACCGATACCCCTGCCGTTGCGGTCCGGATCGTCGACACCGTGCCCGACGACGCCCTCACCCCTGCGCCGGTGAACCGCTCCGTTCCACGGCAGCAGGCAGAAGCGGCTCCTCCGCCACCGGTTCCCACCGAAATTCAGGGACCGCTCGCCTCCCCTCCGCAACGGATCGAGTATGCAGCGGCGGGCATCGACGTCGCGGTGTATCCCATGGAAATCGACCAGGCGTCCCGGGAAACCCAGTCCCTCGTGCCGCCGTTCACGCTCGATGGATACTGGCTTTCATCCTTCGGCACCCCGGGTTACGGATCGACCAACACAACCTACGTCATCGGGCACAGCTGGGAAGACCGGGATGCCCCCTTCAACCGGCTGAGCAGCGGTGCCGTTCCCGGGGAAACATTCACGGTGACTACAGCCACGGGCTTCCTGACCTATCGGGTCGATTCAGTGACCACTTTCCTGAAATCCACGCTGAAAGACAGCGATATCTGGCGCATTCTTCCAAACCGGCTGGTTCTCATCAGCTGTTACACCGAGGACCTGTGGGGGAAGAACGTCGTCGTTGTCGCCTCCCCGGTTCCCTGACCCCCACCCTGATCGGAGACACTCATGGCAGCGAGCAAACGGCCTCCGCTGGTGACCTGGAGCGTGCTGCGGAGACTGGAGGACGAGTTCGACGATCCTGCCCCGGCCCGCTCCTTTGTCCGGGACTTCATCGCCTACTGGGATGACAGGTACCTCCGGCTGGTCCACACGGTGGAGGGCGGAGACGCAGCAGCTTCCCTCGACGCGCTGCTCAGCGTGCGGATCACCGCCACCATGATCGGCGCCACCCGGCTGGCACGGCTGACAGCGGACCTCGAGTCCAGCCTGAAACGCGGAGACCTCGCTGCAGTCGCTGAAGCTCTGCCCGAAATGAAGGATTGCGCCGCCGCGACCATCCGGGAGCTGACTCGAAAGTACGTCAACACGGAGCGGTGAACCGGCCGGCCGGTTGAGCCGGACAGAATGGACGTATGCGCACCTCTTCCATTCCCGCACCCGTGCTGATGATCGCGGCCGTCCTCTCCGTACAGTTCGGGGCGGCGCTGGCGAGGACCCAGTTTGATGCGGTGGGACCCACCGGCGCAGTGCTGCTCCGTCTGGTGTTCGGCGCGCTGATTCTGCTGATCGCCGTCCGTCCGAGGGTGCGCGGCTGGAAGCACGAGCAGTGGGCCGCCGCTACGGTGCTGGGCATCGCACTCGCGGGGATGAACAGCCTGATCTACCTCGCCATCGGCGTCATTCCGATCGGCGTTGCCGTGACGCTGGAATTCACGGGCCCCCTCCTGCTTGCGCTGGTCCAGACCCGGCGCATTGCTGACGCGGCGTGGGCACTTCTGGCGTTCGCCGGCGTCGTTCTTTTGGGGTTCGACGACGGCGGCGATCTGCCGCTTGCCGGCATCCTCTTTGCCCTCGGCGCCGGCGCGTTCTGGGCGGTTTACATCCTGGCCAGCGCGCGGGTGGGGCGGCTTGTCCCCGGCGTGGAGGGGCTGGCGGTATCAATGGCGATCGGCGCGGTCATCGCGATGCCGTTCGGGGCCACGGCCGCGCTCGGCGGGGTGCTGGCCTCGCCGCTGGTTCTGCCGGTATTCGTGGGCGTGGCGCTGCTGTCCAGCGCACTCCCCTATGCGCTCGAGATGCTCGCCCTGCAGCGGCTGTCCACGCGGGTGTTCGGGGTGCTGTCCGCTTTGGGCCCGGCGATGGCGGCTCTCGCCGGGCTGCTGGTGCTGGCACAGGCGCTTGGCACCCGCGAGATTATTGCCCTGATCCTGGTCACGGCCGCGTCGGTGGGAGTGACCGTCGGGGTACGACGCCGCCGCCCGCCGGGACCGGACGCCGCAACTCCCCCGGCCCCCTGACCCAACTGGAGTTTTTGTCGCCGTTCTGCTGTTATCCGGGCGTTTAACCAGCAGAACGGCGACAAAAACTTCACGGGTTGGAGGCGATGCTCCTGGGTTCGGTGAGGAGACCGGCGAACACTGCCTCCGCTGCACCGACGAGGAGGAGCTCGGACCCGAGGGCGGCACGTTCAAGGCGCACTTCGGCACCGAGGCCGCTGATCGGGCCGTGGGCAACGGCCGTACCCAGCCGCTCCCGGTCCGCGTCGAGCAGCACGCCCAGGAACCCGCCAAGCACTATCACCTCAGGGTTGAAAACGTTCACGAGATTGCTGAGGGCGACCGCGAGCAGGTCTGTCTGGCGGCGGATCTCGCGGAGCACGGGAAACGGCAGGCCGGGGCCTAGCGCGTCTTCGAGCTGTTCGCCGTCGGCCCGGTCCAGCCCGACAACCTTCAGCAGCCGCTCCAGATTGACCTCTGTCTCGAGACAGCCGCGGCGTCCGCAGTGGCACGCTTCGCCGTCCGGCCTGATCACCATGTGCCCGAACTCGCCGGCATACCCTAAGGCTCCACCCAGCGGCACGCCGCCGACAATGGCTCCTCCACCGATGCCCGACGCGCTGCCATTCAGATAAAGCGCATCGCGGTATCCCGCGGCCGCACCGAAGATACTCTCCGCCAGGGTCCCCAGGGTCGCGTCGTTGGCCGCCACCGCCGGCATGCCGAGCGCTTCCCGGAAAGGCCCGACGACGTCGGCGTCCTTCCAGCCGAGATGCGGAGCCAGCAGCACAACGCCTGCGTCCGCATTGACCAGTCCCGGAACGGCCAGACCGACGCCGACCATATGCTCAGCTCCGGCCAGTTCCACCGAGAGTCCCTCGACGACCGCGCGGGTGATGTTCACGGCTTCACGCAAGGTAGGTACCGATGACGTGCTGTAGCGGATGCGCCGGTGCACCTTCCCGCCGAGGCCGACGACGCCGACCGTCACCGCATCCACGTCCGGATTGACGGCGAGCGCCACGACGCGTTCGCTCGCATGGACCAGGGGGCTTGGCCTGCCCACGCGTGCAGCGGCGGCGTCCGTCTCATACACCAGGCCGAGGGCTGACAACTCGCCGACGAGCGCACCGATGGTCGAGCGCGTGAGGCTGCACCGCTGAACAAGGGCCGCGCGCGTCAGCGGTCCGTGCCGGTGCGCCGCGGTGAGGACCGCGGAGAGATTACGACGGCGGAGGTCCTCAGTGCCGCTGCGCTCGCTCATTTGACTCCCTGCCGCCAGTTTGTACTGGACGTAAACATAGCACCGTCATTGGGAATTACCTCCCCGCAGGCCGTTGACGTCGAGCGTCCATCGCTATATGTTTTAGTCATGAACTTATCCATCCAACTCAGTGCGGAGTACCCCATGTCACCTCAACCCACCCCTGCGGACCGTTTCACCTTTGGCCTCTGGACCGTCGGCTGGACGGGCACCGACCCTTTCGGCACCGACACCCGTGCGGCGCTCGATCCAGTTGAAGCAGTCAACCGGCTTGCCGAACTCGGTGCATACGGCATCACGTTCCACGACAACGACCTGGTGCCGTTCGGCTCGACCGACCAGCAGCGGGCGAGCATCCATTCCAGCTTCCGCGAAGCACTCGATCAGACCGGGCTCAAGGTCCCCATGGTCACCACCAACCTGTTCAGCCACCCGGTCTTCAAGGACGGCGGCTTCACCAGCAACGACCGCTCCATCCGGCGATTCGCGCTGCGGAAGGTCCTCACCAATATTGACCTCGCAGCCGAGCTCGGCGCGGAAACCTTCGTGATGTGGGGAGGCCGCGAGGGTGCCGAGTATGACGGTTCCAAAGACTTCGCCGCAGCCCTCGACCGCATGAAGGAGGGCGTGGACACCGTCGCCGGCTACATCAAGGAGAAGGGCTACGGGATCCGCCTGGCCCTTGAGCCCAAGCCCAACGAACCCCGTGGCGACATCTTCCTCCCGACGGTCGGACATGCCCTGGCGTTCATCGCCGAGCTGGAACACGGCGACATTGTTGGCGTGAACCCTGAAACCGGTCACGAGCAGATGGCTGGCCTCAACTTCAATCATGGAATCGCGCAGGCGCTGTGGGCGGGGAAGCTTTTCCACATCGACCTCAACGGCCAGAAGTCCATCAAGTATGACCAGGACCTCGTCTTCGGCCACGGTGACCTGACCAGCGCATTCTTCACGGTGGATCTCCTCGAGAACGGGTTCCCCAACGGCGGTCCCCGCTACGACGGTCCGCGGCACTTCGACTACAAGCCGTCCCGCACCGACGGCTACGACGGCGTGTGGGAGTCCGCGAAGGCCAACATGGCGATGTACCTCCTGCTCAAGGAGCGCGCGCTGGCTTTCCGCGCCGATCCGGAGGTACAGGAGGCGCTCAAGGTATCCGGCGTCGTCGAACTCGGTGAAACTACACTGTCTGCCGGCGAGACAACCGCGGAGCTCCTTGCCGACCGCACCGCGTTCGAGGACTTCGACGCCGACAAGGCCTCGGAGCGTTCCTTCGCATTCGTCCGGCTGAACCAGCTGGCCATGGAGCACCTCCTGGGCGCCCGCGCCTAGCAAGGCACTCCACCGACCACCCCCATAGCGGAGTTTTTGTCGCCTAACTGACGTTTTCAAGCGGTTTCAGCAGCAGTTGGGCGACAAAACTTCGACAGCAGCAGCAGCAAAGGAAGATGCCATGGCCCTGGTAGCCGGAGTGGACAGCTCAACGCAGTCCTGCAAGGTGGTGATCCGTGACGCGGACACCGGCGAGCTGGTGCGCCAGGGCTCTGCGCAGCATCCGCCCGGCACGGAAGTCCACCCCGATGCCTGGTGGACTGCTCTGCAGGAAGCCATTGCGGCGGCGGGTGGGCTCGACGACGTCGCTGCCGTGTCCGTTGCCGGGCAGCAGCATGGGATGGTGTGCCTGGACTCCGACGGCGGGGTGGTCCGCCCGGCCCTGCTCTGGAATGACACCCGTTCGGCCCCTGCCGCCGCGGCTCTCGTCGAGGAACGAGGCGCGCAGTGGTGGGCCGAGACCACCGGCACTGTGCCCGTGGCGTCCCTTACCGCGACAAAACTTCGCTGGCTCGCGGAAAACGAGCCGGAGAACGCCGCGCGGACGGCGGCGGTCTGCCTCCCCCATGACTGGCTCAGCTGGCGGCTCGCCGGCTACGGCCCCGGCTCGGGCGGAGACGGGCTGAAGGCGCTGGCCACAGACCGCTCGGATGTATCCGGCACCGGCTATTGGTCGCCGGCCAGGGGGTATCTGGCGGATGTTCTTGAAAGCACCCTCGGGCACGTGCCCATCCTTCCGGAGGTCCTCGGGCCGCTTGAGTTCCGAAAGACACCCGACGGACTGCTCATCGGAGCCGGCTGCGGTGACAACGCCGGAGCGGGACTGGGTGTCGGTGCGGCGGAGGGCGACGTCGTCGTGTCCGTCGGCACGTCAGGCACGGTCTTTGCGGTGGCCAAGAGGCCGACGTCGGATCCCACCGGCCTGGTGGCCGGCTTCGCCGACGCCACCGGAAATTACCTGCCGCTGGTGTGCACGCTCAACGCCACGCTGGTGCTCGACGCGACCGCCCGCCTGCTCGGCGTCAACCATGAAGACTTCGCGCGCCTCGCACTGCAGGCTCCCGCTGGAGCGGAGGGGCTGACACTGGTGCCGTATTTCTCCGGCGAGCGCACTCCCAACCTCCCTGATGCCACCGGCTCACTCCACGGCCTGACTCTGCACAACTACACGCCTGCCAATGTGGCGCGGGCGGCAGTCGAGGGTGTTGCCTGCTCCCTCGCGGATGGGCTCAAGGCGCTGACCGACGTCGGCGTTGTAGCGCGGCGCATCATCCTCGTGGGCGGTGGCGCCCGCTCCGAAGCGCTGCGCCGTACGGTGGGCACCGTCTTCGGACTGCCGGTATCCGTCCCGGAGCCCGGCGAGTACGTGGCCGACGGCGCCGCCCGACAGGCTGCGGGAGCGCTTACCGGCGCGCTGCCCGCCTGGCAGACAACCGGCATCGAGCTGGTCGACGTTGAGCCCACCCCCGAGGTACTGGGCAGGTACCGGGAGCGGGCGGCAACAGCCTAAGCCTCACCCCATCGGTTGAGGGAAGACCCACACGAGGAATGCACCGTCGTCGTCCTTGGTTGTGGCCGGTATGAAGCGCATCGGATTCCTGTCCTTCGGCCATTGGTCCCCGCTGCAGGGGTCACGCACGCGCACCGCGCGTGAATCGCTCATCCAGGGCATCGAACTCGCTGAGGCGGCCGAGGAGATCGGCATCGACGGCGCGTTTTTCCGCGTCCACCATTTCGCACGCCAGCAGGCGGCGCCGTTTCCGCTGCTGTCGGCGATCGCAGCGCGTACCTCGCGGATTGAGATCGGCACCGGTGTGGTGGACATGCGTTACGAGAACCCGCTCTACATGGCCGAGGAAGCAGCGGAGACGGACCTGATCAGCGGCGGCCGGCTGCAGCTCGGCATCAGCCGGGGCTCCCCCGAACCGGCGCTCAACGGTGCAGCGAACTTCGGCTACGTACCGGCCGACGGCGAAGAGCCCGCGGACATGGCCCGCCGGCACACGGAGGTATTCCGTTATGCCATCACCGGCGCCGGGATCGCCCAGGCGGACCCCCGGCAGGGCTCCGGACTGCTCCCCGTGCAGCCGCACTCCCCCGGGCTCAGCGAGCGAATCTGGTGGGGCGCCGGCACCCGGAAGACCGCCGTCTGGGCGGCCGAACAGGGAATGAACCTGATGAGCTCCACCCTGCTCACCGAAGACACCGGTGTACCGTTCGACCAACTGCAGGCCGAACAGATCCAGCTCTTCCGCGAGGAATGGGCCCACGCCGGCCACAACTTCGAACCCCGGGTTTCCGTCAGCCGAAGCGTCATTCCCATCGTCGATGACGAGGATCGCCGGTACTTCGCGCTCAGCGCCCTGCGGGAGACCCGCGACCAGGTCGGCGTGCTCGACGGCGCCATGTCCCGATTCGGGAAGAGCTACATCGGAGAGCCCGACCGGATCGCCGCGGAACTGGCCAACGACGACGCCGTCCGCGCCGCTGACACGCTCATGGTGACCGTGCCCAACCAGCTCGGGGTGGACTACAACGCCAAACTCCTCCGCAATATCGCCGAGCATGTTGCCCCTGCGATCGGGTGGGAACGGAAGGGATGAGACCCACCGGGGTTTGACCGGCTAGAGCTCGCCCTGAGCGGCCGTTCCCGCCGGAATTGCCGTCAGCCGGGTCACCTCGACCGGCTTCTTCAGCAGCCCCTCAAGGGAGGCGCCCAGGCGCTTCACGGCCTCGCCGGCGCCGTGCTCGTCCAGCGACTCCACCGTTTCCCACTTCTCGATCATGACGATGTCACCGTTCGGTGCCTCGTGAATGGCATAGAGCAGGCAGCCCGGCTCCTCATGCACCTCGGCGATGGCAGGGCGGAGCGCCTCGACCACCTGGTCGAAGGCGCCCTCATTGGGCGTAAAGATCGCGGTAACAACAATCGACATAGGACGCTCGCTTTCAGAGTCTGGATGAACGTTCCCCCGCCATACTAGGCTCCCCACCATGGACCAGCCGCTTCATTTCATCACTCTCGCCACCCGGGACCTCGACGCCGCCCGCCACTTCTACCAGGAGGGCCTCGGCTGGGCGCCGAAACTCGATGTGCCGGGCGAGATCCTGTTCTATCAGGTAGCGCCGGGGCTGCTTCTGGGCCTGTTCGACGCCGGCAAGTTCGCCGAGGATCTCGGCGGCACCACCGCCCCGCCAGTCTCCGGCGTGACCCTCTCGCACAACGTGGACAGTCCGGATGCCGTCCGGAGCACGGTCGGGGCTATGACCGGCGCGGGCGGCACCGTCCTGAAGGAACCTCAACAGAGCCGGTTCGGCGGGATTTTCCATGCCCATGTCGAGGACCCGAACGGCGTGATCTGGGAGATCGCCCACAACCCCGCCTGGCGCATCAACGACGACGGCGGCGTGGAACTCGGTTAGCTCCCGCCCCTATAGTGGCCGAATGGACGCTCCCACCGAGAAGAACGCCGACATCCACTTCTACTTCGACCCCATCTGCCCCTTCGCCTGGATGACCAGCAAATGGGTCCGCCTGGTGATGGAGGAACGCGACTACGCCGTCGAATGGCGCTTCATCTCGCTGCGCCTGCTCAACGCGTCAGTCGACTACGACTCACACTTCCCCGAAGGCTACGAGGCCGGCCACACCGCCGGCCTGCGCCTCCTGCGCGTCGCCGCGCGGACCCGGCGGGAACACGGTCCCGACGCCGTCGGCACGCTGTATGCGCGCCTCGGCGCCCACATCTTCGACACGGAACGGGACGAGGAGTCCCAGTCCGGCGCCACGGGCCACCACGGCACCCGCGAATTCCTGGAGCCCATCCTCACCGAAGCCGGTCTGCCGCCGTCGTTGGCGGATGCGCTCGACGACGGATCCCTCGACGCCATCATCCAGTCTGAAACCGACGAGGCGCTCGCGCAGACCGGCAAGGACGTCGGCACGCCGATCATCCACTTCGAGCCGCCGGAAGGCGTGGCCTTCTTCGGCCCGGTCATCAGCAGACTCCCCTCCCGCAGCGAAGCCGCCGAGCTGTGGGACCACGTGGTGGCGCTGGCCCGGTTCCCCGGCTTTGCCGAGTTGAAGCGCAGCCTCCGGGAGCGGCCCCAGCTGCGCAGTTTCGGAATCACCGACGCCGAGACCGGGATCGAGGAGGACTGGCACGGTGGAAGCCGCCGGCAGAAAAAGTAGGCCCGACGCCCCAGCGTGTTAACTGGGTAGGTGAACGTACCCGAATCCCGGCGCGCAGCCCCCGCGGCCGCATCGTCGACCAACATGCTGCGGCGTTCAAATGCGCGCCTCATCCTCGACAGGATCTGGCAGGTCCCCTCCGGCAGCACCCTCACGGCAAACGAGCTCATCAGCTCAACGTCGCTCACCCGGGCCACCGTTCTGGGGGTCTGCGACGACCTTCTCCGTGACGGATGGATTGTCGAGGAGCCGGCGCGGGCCGCAACCGGCAAGGGCAGGCCCGCCCGGCATTTCGCCCTCAATGACAACGCCGGCTATGTGATCGGCGTCGACGCGGGATACAGCGGTATCCGCAGCGTCACCGCGAACCTGCGCGGTGAAGTGAAGGGCCGCGGCGGTGCCGCGTTCACCGCCGATCTTCACGATCCTGATCCCGTCCCCCGGACCGCGGCGCTGCAGCGCGCCATTGATACAGCGCTCGACGACGGCGGCATCGATCCCGCGCAGGTGCTGACAGTGTGCTTCGGCATCCCCGCCCCGGTCAGCCGCCGCGGCACCATCCCCACCGGCAACCCGTTCTGGGAAAGGATGGCCGTTGACCAGGCCGCTGTGCTGGCCGGCCGTCCACACTGGGGGTCCTTCATCGAGAATGATGCCAACCTCGCAGCTCTCGCGGAGCGCTACAACGGCACCGTGGATCCGGACGGCAGCTTCCTGGTGCTCCTTGCCGGCGAACGGTTCGGCGCCGGAATCATCGAGGACGGACGCCTCCTGCACGGTTCGCTGGGCGGCGGCGGCGAAATGCACTACCTCGACCTGGTGGAAGGTGTAGGCAGTCCGGAAGCCATCGCGCCGCTCGCCCGTGCGTGGGCGTCCGAAGCCCTCGCAGCAGGCCGCCGGACCGTGCTGTCCAGGGGTATATCGAAGAAGACCAAGCCATCCGCCGAGGCCGTGTTCGCCGCAGCGGAGGCGGGTGACGCCGTCGCTCTCGAGATCGTGGAGCGCCTCGCCGAGCGGCTTTCCCGCGTCATCTCTACCCTCGCGTCCCTGCTCAACCCGGACACGGTGGTTATCGGCGGCGCCGTGGCGCCGTCCATCGCGCGCCTCGCGGAGCAGATCGAGCAAAAGGTGGCAGCGACGTCGCACTTTCCGCCCCGGGTGGTGGCGTCATCACTGGCGGGCGACATTGTGCTGACCGGCGCGGTGAACGCCGCGCTGGACAGGGTGCGGCACAACGCGCTGGAGATCGAGCTCCACCGGGCTCCCTGACGAAACAGGTCACTGACGAAGCAGCCCAGCGAGTCGGGGTACCCGGTGGGCTGTCGTTGGGACAGCCCACCGGGCGGCTCGACTCACTGGGCAGAGGTCCCGGGAGGGGACCCGAGGTGGAACTAGTACGTCAGGCCGAACCCGAAGGGGAACAGCTCGCCGTCCGTGGTCTCCTTGTAGCCGGGCAGGTCGCTGTACTGCTCGCGGATCGCCTCAGCAGTTCCGGCGAGCGCAAACGGCATACGGCCCTGCGGCGCCACCTTTCCGGAGAGAACATCCATCAGCGCGGTATCGGTCATGCCGAAGCCGGCAACAATCGCACCGGCGTCGAGCAGCCCGCTGGCCTCATCCATGACGAACGGCTGGCGGAAGTACACGTGCAGCACAACCTGCTCGGGGTCCTCGACCTCGGCCATGACCTGCTTGATCGTGTCCAGCGACGGGGTGATCTTCCAGGATTCGGATTCAGCTATCGAGGTAAAGTCCAGGATGCTCGACTCCCACGGCAGCGACCCGCCGAAACGCAGCCCGTTGTCGGTGCACTGCGCAGCACCCTGTGCCACGCACGCATCCGCAGCCCCGTACGGGCTCTGTCCGTCAAGGCCCTCGACCCCCTCGAGCGTCACCGGGTTGATGTGCTCGGGGTTCATGCCGGAGGTCGGTGAGTTGCTCACGTAGGAGGAGGTGTTGGTGTTGTTCACCGTCACCGAGATCAGTGCGTAGTCGCTGTCCGCAGCGCTGGGCCGCTCGGCCGGGTCCGCAACGTTGCCGTTGGTCACGTTGTAGCCGTAGCTTTCCACGGTCTTCTGCGTGAAGTCGCCCAGGATGTAGACGTCGGAGCCGTCCTTGAGCGGCAGGGTCTTGCCGCCGTCGTTCGTTTCCTTGTTCTGGAGCAGCACCGCGGACTTGCGCTGCAGGTCCAGCCCCACCTCACGGTGGGCAGCACTGCCGACGACGGCGCCGGCCGCCTCCGCGTCCACGTACGGGTTCTCGAAGAGGCCCATGCTGAACATCGGTTGCAGCAGGCGCGTTGCCGCGAGCGTCACCCGCTCCTCCGAGACCAGTCCGCTGTCCACGAGGTCGGTGATGGTCCTGACGTCGTGGAAGCCGGAGAGGGTGTCGGTTCCGCCGTTGATCGCGGCGGCCACGCGCTCGGGGACGGTCCTGTCCTCGAGGCCCCAGGCGCGGTCATTGATGATGCCGGTGTCGGAGTTGACGTACCCGGCGAAGCCGAGCTTGTCCCGCAGGAGGTCATTGACAATCTGCTTGGAGAAGGCCATGCCCGTCTGGTCGTAGGTGACGCCGTCGTGGGTGACGTTCACGGGCGCACCGTAGTACGGCATGATCGAGGAGACGCCGGCCTTGATAGCCGCCTCGAAGGGCTGCAGGTGGTAGCCGAAGCCCCCGCCCGGGTACACCTGGGTCTTGCCGAAGGAGTAGTGCGCGTCGAGGCCCAGCTCCTGCGGTCCGCCGCCCGGGAAGTGCTTCATGGTCAGCGCCACCGAGGTATCGGGGCTGAGGGAACTGCCGTCGTCGCCCACCGGTCCCTGCAGGGTCTGCACGAGCTGGGTCATGATGTTCGAGTTGAGGTCCGCGTCCTCCGTGAAGGTCTCATGGGCGCGGTACCAGCGGGGCTCGGTGGAGAGGTCCGCCATGTAGCCGTACATGCCGCGCAGGCCGATGGACTTCCACTCCTCACCCATCACGGTGGCGAAGTCGTCGACGACGGACATGTCGCCAATGGTGGGAGCCTCACCGGTATTCAGGGCCTCCTGGCCGAGTGCTGCGGCGGCGATGCCTGCTTCCTTCGGGAAGGCGGTGAAGGCACCGGCGGATTCGTTGATGCCGGCCCGCGCGTTGGGGTCAATGTGGTTGCGGGCGTTCGACTTGTACAGCATCGGGATGCCCAGGCGGGTGGCCTCGCCCAGTTCCTGGATGGTGTTCATGTAGTTCGCGGCTTCCTGCGGGGTCAGCGACGTGCTCGCTGCGAAGCCACCGCCGGGGGCGCCGCAGACGGCCTTGTCCTCGCTGGTGACCGTGTTGCGGAAGATGAACCGGTGCATCTGCTGGTTGTTGATGTAGTCCGTCGCCGCCGGGTCCAGCGTCCCGCGGGTCTGGGTGTCGACGTCGCATGCTGCGTTGAGGGTGTCGATGAGCATGAGGCCCGCCTTCTCCTCAATGGTCATCAGCGACACGAGGTTCGCGGTCCGCTCAGCCGCGGAAAGTCGCCAGTCCTCATACGGGTCGAGCGTGCCGTTGGCGTTGAGGTCCTTGAAGGTGCGGCCCTTGACCGTGATGGTGTCCTTGACTCGGGCGCCGAGCACCGGCGGCTTGCCATGGTTGCCTTCATCCTTGGTCACGGCGGCTGGGGTCCTCTCGGGCGCCTTCGCCTGAACGGGCAGCGTTCCGGCGGTCACCCCCAGCGTAAGGGTCAGCGGTAGTGCCACCGCCGCGGCGAGGCGCCTGCGCGCGGAAATGCGTCGGAAAATGCGGGTCATTTGGTCTGCTCTCCATCGAGTGAGGAAATGATGATCGGCGCCCCGGACACAGCCAGGGACGGGTGCGGGGCGCCTCTTCCACTCTCGTCGGGTGACCCGCGAAGACCCCACGGGTTGCCACAAGTTGCTCCGGTTGCAGCAGGTTGCCGGGCGCGGGACTGAAACGTCCACACGCAAAACGCCGGGATGGTGCAGGTCCGTCCAGACCTGCACCATCCCGGCGTACTTTATAGCTGCGGCGTCGCCACCTTACGGGTTCATCAACCCCATAGCGGTCGGTAACCACATCGACAGTTGGGGAACGAAGGCAACGATGAACAGCGCGGCGGTAAGCGCCCAGAAGAAGGGCATGATTCGTTTGATCATCGGCTCGAGACGGACGTTGGCTACCCGTGCCGCCACGAACAGATTATTGCCGACAGGTGGAGAAATGTTCCCCAGGCACATGTTGAACACCATCATCGCTCCGAAGTGGATGGGATCGATTCCGATCTGGGTAACGATGGGCAGGAATATCGGTGTGAAAATCAGAATCGCAGGCGTCGGATCCATGACGGTGCCCACCAGAAGCAGGATGATCATGATCATGATCAGGATGACCACGGGATTGTCGGCAAAACCCAGCATTGCATCAGCGACGAGTATAGGCACCCGGGCGAACGACATCACCCACGCAAGAATTCCTGATACCCCGATAAGCAGCATGACGATCGCGGTTGTCTTGGCGGCCTCAAGGGTGATTGAGGGAAGCGCACGTACCGGCAGTGTCTTCTGGACAAGGCCGAGAACCAGTGCGTAGAGCACCGCGACCACGGACGACTCTGTGGCGGTGAAGAAGCCGGTGAGGATTCCGCCGATGACGATCACGATCATCAGCAAGGCAGGGATGGCGCGCATGAGGACCGCGCCGAACTGGCGCAGGGTGGCACGCTGACTCCCGCGAAGTTCCGGGCGCTTTCGTGCATACAGAGCCACCATCACGATGCAGACCAGCGCCCACAACAGACCTGGACCGATACCGGCCATGAAGAGAGCCGCTACTGATGTACTCGACACGAGCGAGTACACGATGAACGTATTGCTCGGCGGAATCAGCATTCCCGCGGGGGAAGCTGCCGCGTTCACCGCCGCTGAGAATGCCGGGTCGTACCCGGCCTTCCGCATTGGAGGTGAAAGCACCGAGCCGACTGCCGCAGCAGATGCAACCGATGCGCCGGATACTGCCCCAAACATGGCATTGGACACGACAGTGGTCTGCGCCAGGGAAGCGGGCAGGCGTCCGGCCAGAACCTGTGCCAGATCAATGAGACGTTGCGCAATTCCTCCGGTGTTCATCAAGCCGCCGGCGAGGATGAAGAATGGAATCGCAAGCAGGGCGAAGGAGTTGCTCGCTGTGAAAAGGCGCTGGGCTGAGGTGAGAGCGCCTGAGTCCCAGCCAAGAAGGACGACGATTGCGAGGGCCGAGGGAAGGCCCATCGCAACGGCCACCGGAGCGCCGAGCGCGAGCCCGAGGATGAAGCCGCCTACGAGAACAATCGCGGCGAGAGTAGTGGGTTCCATGATGACCTCAGATGCCTTGATTGTTTGGGTCGATCTCGGGCACAGGCTTCTCGGTGCCGGCGAACATACCCACGATGTGACACAGCGCAAAGAAAGTGATCAGCGCGCCCGCTACCGGAAGCGTCAGATAGACCTGCCCTACGCTGAGAGGCATCGTTGAAATGTTCTGGGTCCAGGCGTTCCCTGCCACCGCCAACCCTCCATAAATCATCACGTATCCCGCGAAGAAGACGATCGAGACTTCTACGACGAGAGCGATGAGCTTCTGCACAGGTAGCGGGAATTTGTTCACCAACAGTTCGACGGCGATGTGCCCGCGCTCCGAAAACACCAACGCGGCGCCGAGCAGGGCCAGGACCACGAAAACGTAGCGCGCTGATTCCTCTGTCCACGAGGCAGGCACACCAAGTACCTGCCGGGAAAAAACCTGCCATGTGACGACGACCACCAGCGCGGCGAAGATCATGATGCAGGATACGGCAAGAATGCGGTCGATCAAGCGACGGGTTGTCTCGAGCGCTGCAACCACGGGCCCCCCGGAGGGGCGAGACCTACTCACCCTTCCTGCCGCCGGGTCCTCTGCGCCGGCCGGGGTCATCGACCGACGGCCGCCTGTTTCCTCCGGCTGATCACTGCTTTGACTCTCCATGGCTACTCGGCCGCGGCGCGCGCGGCGTCGTAGATTGCCTGCTCAACCTCGGTGTCCACATATTCCTCGACCAGCGGCTCAAGGACGGAACTGAACGCTTCCTCATCAACGTCGTTGAACTCGGTGCCGCTCGCTTCGAGATCGGCGTGTGCCTTCTCCGTTTCCTCAAGCCACAGCGTGGTGTGTTCCTCGACGGCAGCAACCCACTGCTCCTCAAAGACAGCGCGGTCTTCCTCGGTCATAGCTTCATAGGCAGCGGTATTGATTACAACGTAATCCAGGCCCACGAGGTGGTTCGTGTTCGAGAAGTACTTCGCAACCTCGTTGTGCTTCTGGGTGAGGTAGGAGATCTCGTTGTTTTCAGCACCGTCGATCACGCCGGACTGCAGCGCCGTGTAAACCTCGCCGAAGGCCATCGGTGTCGGGGCACCCTTCATCAGCTCGATCATTTTCATCTGAACATCGGATTCCTGGACACGGATCTTCATCCCGGCCAGATCTTCCGGGGTGTTGACTGGTCCCTGGGTGTTGTAGATGCTGCGGGTGCCCTGGGTGAAACCGCCGAGGACGGTGAGGTTCTGGTCCTCAAGGGAAGCGTACAACTCCCCGACGATCGCGTCATCGCCGATGACGCCCATCTGGTGCTCAACACTGTCAAAGACGCCGGGGAGGTTGAAGACCTGGAAGTCGGGGTTCAGGTTTTCCAGCTGCGTTCCGGACACAACGGCCATGTCAACGGTGCCGTCGCTCACCAGCTGGATGGCTTCCTGCTGCGCACCGAGGGTCTCATTGGCGTAGACGTCCACGCCCACCCGGCCCTCGGTGCTCTCCTCGACGTTCTTGCCCAGGTTGTCCAGCGCAATGTAGGAGGGGTGCGTTTCGGTCTGGTTCAGGGCGAGACGCAGCGTCTGCGAGTCCCCGCCTGCGGATCCTGCACTGCCGCCGCAGGCTGACAGCGCGAGCATCATTGCCGCTGCTGATCCCAGTACTGCGAAGCTTTTCTTGGAGTTCATTTCTACCCGTTTTCCTGCCGCCCACTAAGCGGACATCGTTGGTGGCGCTGTTTGGTGCTTCCTCCATGGAGCCAAGAAACTCGTTAAAGGTTCAAACAGTTGCCAATAGTTGCCTTGACGGGTTTAGGGTGAAGGCGGAGGTCATCATGGCTGATTCGCGAGGCTTACCCTCAATTTACGACGTCGCCCGCGTCGCCGGAGTCTCGGCGTCGACCGTTTCCCGCGCCTTTGCCCGGCCGGGCCGGGTCAGCCATCACACGGCTCAGAAAATCTTCGCGGCAGCCGTCGAGGTGGGCTACCGGTCCACCCATGTTGCGGGCATCCAGCACCCGGGCGGGCAGCGCACCTCAATGATCGCCCTGGTCATCGCAGACATCCGCAACCCGGTGTACGCGGAGATGGTGCGTGGTGCGGAAGCGGCGGCCTCGGAGGCGGGGTACACCATGCTTCTCGCCCACACCCAGGAGTCCGAACACCGGGAACGCCAGGCGCTGGAACGGGCGCTGCCATCGGTCGACGGGATTGTGCTCTCCAGTTCCCGAATGTCCGATTCCGCGATCCGGATGATGGCCAAGCAGAAGCCGCTGATCGTCATGAACCGGGCCGTCAAGGATGTGGCCAGCGTGGTGACCGACAACCCGCGCGGCATCCGCCGGGCGGCCGAGCACCTCGGCGAACTGGGACACCGCGGCATCACCTACTTGGCCGGACCGGAAGCGTCCTGGGCGGACGGCATGAGGTGGCGCTCCCTGCGCGAGGCCGCCATGGAACTGGAGCTCTCGGTCCGCCGGACCGGATCCTATCTGCCCACCATCCGCGGCGGTGAGGAGGTCGCCGCCGAGTGGCTGCGCCACCGCACGCCGGGCGTCATCGCCTACAACGACCAGATGGCCATCGGTTTCATCCGGTCCCTCCAGCAGCGCGGCCTCAGCGTGCCCGGCGATGTCAGTGTGGTGGGGCATGACAACAGCTACGGCGCCGCCCTTGTCACGCCGGCGCTGACCACCATCGAGGCACCGTTGTACTCGCTCGGTGCAACGGCGGTGAACAACCTGCTCGCCTTCGCGGCGGGGGCACGCTCCCGCTCCAACCAGCCGGTGG
>NZ_KI914603.1:61431-62895 GCF_000520475.1 Arthrobacter sp. 35/47 | reverse complement strand
CCGCTCCAACCAGCCGGTGGTTCTTCCCACCCGGCTGGTTGTCCGCGACTCAACCGGACCGGCGAGCGGCTGACTCTCCTTGTTGCCAACAAATGGCAACTCGTTGACCCCACCGGTTCGGCTTGGCAACGATTATGCGCATGCCTTCTTCACTTTCCCTCGCTGCGGAGCCGGACCGGCTCCTGCCGGCAGAGCCCGGTGTGCGAGCCATCGCCCGGGACCTGCTGAGCCTCGTAGACTCACTCCCGATCATTTCCCCGCACGGCCACGTCGACGCCGCCGTGCTGGCCCAGGACACACCGTTCCCCGATCCGGCAACGCTGCTGGTCACCCCGGACCACTATGTTGTCCGTCTCATCCATGCCAGCGGCGTGCCGCTCGACCGGCTCAACCAGGGACCCATCGCCAACGCGGACCCACGGTCCGTGTGGCGCGAGTTCTGCAAGGCGTGGCCTTTGTTCGAGGGAACCGCGTCCGGATACTGGATCCGCTCTGAATTCGAGCACGTCTTCAAGCTGGACCAGGAGATTTCCGAAGCCACGGCGGACAGCACCTTCGATGCCCTCCAGTCGCGTCTGAGTGAGCCGGCGTTCCGCCCACGCCAGCTCTTCTCCGACTTCAACATCGAGGTGCTCGCCACCACGGATGATCCGCTCGATGACCTGCAGCACCATGCCGCCATCGCCGCGGACAGCACGTTCCGCGGCAGGGTGGTCCCCACCTTCCGGCCGGATGCCTACATCAACATTGCGCACCCCAGCTGGGTGGAGAACGTCGACCGCCTGATCGGGACCGCCGGTGACGGCGCGGCAGGTTACGCCGGGTATATCCGGGCGATGGAAAACCGCCGCCGCTACTTCGTGGAGCATGGCGCGGTGTCCGCAGACCACGGGGTGCGCACCCCCCTGACCCTCAAGCTGGACCGGTCCGACGCCGAGAAACTCTTCACCCGCGCACGGTGCGGTGAGTGGACGCCCGAGGACCGCGATGTCTTCGAAGCCCACATGATGTACGAGATGGCGCGCATGTCCGTCCAGGACGGGCTGGTCATGACCATCCACCCGGGCTCGTACCGGAACCACCACCTGCCCAGCTTCGAGAAGTTCGGCGGCGACACCGGCCATGACATCCCGTTCCCCGTGAGCTACACCGAGGCGATCCGCCCGCTGCTGCAGGACTTCGGTACCGCCCAGGACTTCCACCTGGTCCTGTTCACGCTGGACGAGACCGTCTTCTCCCGGGAACTGGCCCCGCTGGCAGGCTTCTACCCGTCCGTCTACATCGGCGCACCGTGGTGGTTCCTCGATGCTCCCGACGCGATGCTCCGCTTCCGCTCCGCCATCACCGAGACGGCAGGGTTCTCCCGCTCATCCGGCTTCATCGATGACACCCGGGCTTTCTGCTCCATTCCCGCCCGCCATGACGCGTCCCGCCGGATTGAGGCATCTTTTCTGGCCCGGCTCG
>NZ_KI914603.1:52412-61331 GCF_000520475.1 Arthrobacter sp. 35/47 | reverse complement strand
CCCGCCATGACGCGTCCCGCCGGATTGAGGCATCTTTTCTGGCCCGGCTCGTGGCCGAGCACCGCATCTCCCCGGCGCGCGCCGAGGAACTGATCGTCGACGTCGTCGACCGCGCCCCGCGGCGGGTGTTCAAGCTATGACCGTCCGGCATGAAGCGAAGACATTGAACCGCACCAGTGCAGACGTTTCTCCCGGCGCCCCGGTCCGTATTGTCCACATCGGGCTCGGCGCCTTCCACCGCTCGCACCAGGCCTGGTACACGGAACAGGCTGACCCCGATCGCCAATGGGGCATCGCTGCCTTCACGGGCCGCAGCCCGGAGGCGGCCGCCACCCTCGCCGCGCAGGATGGTCTCTACACACTCGTGGAGCGAGGGGACGACGGCGATGAGTTCAGCATCGTGGGCAGCATCAGTGCAGCACACGACGGCGCCGACCTCGCCCGGCTCACCACGCTCCTGTCCGCGCCGGAGACGGCACTGGTGACCATCACCATCACCGAACCCGCCTACCATCTTGGCGCGGACGGCCGGCTCAACGCCGCCTCGCCCGGGGTGGCGGCTGACGCCGCAGCGCTGCAGGAGCTCCGGACGGCGCCCGGCTATCTGGACCTGCCCGGGAAGTCTCCGCAGCTCGTGACGATGGGGGCCCGGGTTCTGCCTGGTCTTGATGCACGCCGCCGTGCGGGCGCCGGTCCTCTCGCCGTCGTGTCCTGTGACAACCTCACGTCCAACGGGGAAGCTGCATCCCAGGCCATCCAGGGTCTTGCTGCACTGGTCTCGCCCGGGCTCGCGGACTGGATTGCCGGGAACGTCTCCTTTGTGAATACCTCGGTGGACCGCATCACGCCGCGCACCACCGAGGCGGACCTCGTTGCGGTCCGGGAGGCCACCGGGTTCGACGACGCCGCCCCGGTCATCACCGAGCCTTTCTCCAACTGGGTGCTCAGCGGGACGTTCCCCGCGGGACGCCCGGCGTGGGAAAACGCAGGGGCCGTCTTCGTGGAAGACATTGCACCCTTTGAACAGCGCAAGCTGTGGCTGCTCAACGGCGCGCACTCGTTGCTGGCCTACGCCGGGCAACTGCGCGGGCTGCGGACGGTCGCGGATGCGGTGGGCGATGCTGCCTGCACTGCTGAACTCGATGCGTTCTGGGATGAAGCAGCCGCGCACCTGGACCAGCCCGGACTCGACATTCCCGCATACCGCGCAGCCCTGCTGGGCCGCTTCAGGAACGCGCGGATTGAGCACCTGCTTGAACAGATCGGCGCCGACGGCTCCACGAAACTCCGCATGCGGGCCGTTCCCGTCCTCCGCGCAGAGCGTTCAGCCGGCCGCACCGGTGAGGCAGCGGCACGCGCCATCGCAGCCTGGATCGACTTTCTGGCCCGCCGGCACGACGACGGCCGCGCCCCTGCCGATGCTGAGGCCGGCCGGCTCACCGGGCTGCTGGAACTTTCCGGCAAGGATCTCACCCGCGGCCTCGTGGCGGTACTGGACGCAGATTTGGGAGCCAATGCCGCCGTCGTCGATCTTGTGCACAGCCTCCGGGGCAGCTGGTAGCTGCTGCCGTCCCTTCGCGCGTCCCGGGACGCGCCCCGATTGCGAACCCTTTTGAAAGGAACTCCCCCATGAAAATCATTGCCGCGGAAGTCATTGTTACCAGCCCGAGCAGGAACTTCGTCACCCTCAAGATCACCACCGATGAGGGCATCACCGGGCTCGGTGACGCCACGCTGAACGGCCGGGAGCTGGCCGTTGCCACCTACCTCAAGGAACACGTCACGCAGCTGCTGATCAACAAGGACCCGCACCGCATCGAGGACACCTGGCAGTTCCTCTACCGCAGCGCCTACTGGCGCCGGGGCCCGGTCACCATGGCAGCCATCGCCGCTGTGGACATGGCGCTGTGGGATATCAAGGGCAAGGCTGCCGGTATGCCGGTGTACCAGCTGCTGGGCGGCGCCTCCCGGACCGCGCTGCGCACCTACGGCCACGCCTCCGGACGCGACCTGCCGGAGCTGTTCGATTCCATCCGCAAGCACCTTGAGGAGGGCTACAAGTCCATCCGGGTGCAGACCTCGGTGCCAGGCATCAAGGCCCTCTACGGCGTGGCCGCCCAGGCCCAGGCCACCGGCGAACGCTACGACTTTGAGCCGGCCGGCCGCGGCGCGCAGCCCACCGAGGAGGACTGGGACACCCGGGCCTACCTGCGCCACATTCCCACAGTCTTCGAGGCCGTCCGGAACGAGTTCGGTCCCGAGCTGCCCCTGCTGCATGACGGCCACCACCGGATGACGCCGATCCAGGCCGCGAAGCTCGGCAAGTCCCTGGAGCCGTACGACCTGTTCTGGCTCGAAGACGTCACCCCTGCCGAAAACCAGGACTCCTTCCGCCTGATCCGCCAGCACACCACCACCCCCCTGGCGGTCGGCGAAATCTTCAACACCGTCTTTGACTTCCAGACCCTCATCCGGGAACAGCTCATCGACTACGTCCGCGCCGCGTCCACCCACTTCGGCGGTATTTCCCCGCTGAAGAAGGTCATGGACTACGCTGCCCAGTACCAGATCAAGTCCGGTTTCCACGGGCCCACCGACGTCTCCCCGGTCGGTCTCGCCGCCCAGACGCACGTTGGCCTGGCGATCCACAACTTCGGGATCCAGGAGTACATGGAGCACAGCGAGAAGACCAACACCGTCTTCGAGCAGTCCATGACCTTCACCGACGGCTTCCTCCACCCCGGTGACAATCCGGGTCTCGGCGTCGAGCTGAACGAGGAGGCTGCCGCGTCATTCCCCTACCAGCAGGCGTACCTGCCCTACAACCGTCTCTCCGACGGCACGGTGCACGACTGGTGAACGCGCACCACGTCGTCGTCATGGGTGTCTCCGGCTGCGGCAAGAGCACGGTCGGAGGGCTCCTGGCTGCGGCACTTCATGCGGAATTCCTGGACGGGGATTCGCTGCATCCGGCGTCGAATGTCGAGAAAATGGCGGCGGGGATTCCGCTGAACGACGCCGATCGCCGGCCCTGGCTGGAGGAGATCGGGCGGCGGTTCGCCGCGGCCGGGGACAAATCGCTGGTCATCGCCTGCAGTGCGCTGAAGCGCTCCTACCGGGACCTCATCCGCACCGGTGCCGCAGATGCCCGCTTCGTCCATCTGCACGGCACCGCAGAACTTCTCGGCGCGCGGATGGCTGCGCGGCCCGGACACTTCATGCCGCCGTCGCTCCTGGCATCACAATTGCAGACGCTGGAGCCGCTGCAGGCAGATGAGGCCGGGATCGTGCTGGATATTGCGGACAAACCCGCGGACCTTGCGGTCCAGGCCGAACGCTGGCTGGCGGGACACGTACGGCCTTCCGGAACGACGGCGGCGGGCAGCACTGTCGGGATCGGCTGAAGCGAACTAACCTTTACTCATTAGTAAGCTTGCTTTCCAATGATGTGAGGGGACACCACCATGAAGAACGCATCGGCAATTGTGGGGCTGGCTGCAGCCGCCTGTCTGACTCTGACCTCGTGTACCGGTGGCGGGGGCGAATCCGGAACGGCTGAGCCGAGCGGCAGCCCCGGCGAAGCCACCGCCTCCGAGAGCGGCGAGGCTCAGTCGGGAGACGAGAAGGTCTACACCGTCGAGGAACTCCGGGACCTCATTTCCGGCCTGACCGATGAAGAGGGCAACGAGCTCACGCTGTACTCCGAGGATCAGGTGGAGCAGGGCAGCCAGATTGCGCAGTTGCTGCTGACAACCGCCTCGGTCAACCCCGAGGAGTGCAAATCCATCGCTACGGCCGGGCTCCTGGACAGTGTGGAGGGCAGCGAGGTGGCGGTCGCCATCTCGGAGAGCGACGAACCGCGCACCGTCTCGGCGCAGTCGGGCGAGGAGGGACCGTCAGCCACGGAGCTCCTCGAAGAGGTGAGCGGCACCATGGAGCAGTGCGAGGAGTTCACCATCGAGGCGGCGGGCCAGCAGCTCGACGTCACCAGCGAGGAGCTCGATGCCCAGACCGATGCGGAGCAGACCTTCGCCACCGTCAGCACCCGCGGCAATGACGAGTCCCAGATGCTGATGCAGGTCTCGGCCGCCCAGGGCCGACTTCTCGTGGTTGCCACCAAGGGCGGCGCCGACCTGGGTGATGAGGACCAGCAGGAGCTGGAAGATCTGGTCAACGAAGTGCTGAGCAAGGCTGAGGGAGACTCGGGAGAGGCCCCGTCGGACACCGCATCGGCTGAGCCGTCCGCGAGCCCGTCAACCGGAGATGCCAGTGAGGAGCCGAGTGGTGAAGCCACTGACGGTGCCACGGAAGACGCGACGGAAAATGCCACCGACGAGGCTACCGATGAGCCCACCGAAGGAGCCGGCGGTTAGCAGGCCGCTTCAGCGGCTCCTGCGGGACCTCACCCGGTTTCGTGTTCCTGTTTCCGCTCCGGTTCACTTCTCTTGATCCAGGCGCTGAGCGGCGCCGTCGACAGGCCGTGAACCAGGACGGACAGGGTGATCGCCAGGGTGGCGTAGACAAAGATTTCGTGGTTGCCGGTGTGGCGCTCGGCGAGCGTGGCGTAGAACAGCGCAGAGACGCCCACCGGCCCGAACCAGCTGAGAAACGCCGTCTCCGGCACATCGTGCAGGGATCGAATCAGCGGACGCAGCGCCCAGAGGGTGACGATCCTCCGCAGCAGCACTGCGGCCGCAAGGCCAACCGGAGCAATCCATCCGAGGGCGACCCATTCCGCAAAGGGTAGTGCCAGGCCCAGGAGCATGAAGATGGGCAGGAGGAAGAGCCGGGCAACGGCGTCGTTCATCTTGTCCTCCTGTTGCTCATCCCGCTCGGGTATCAGCTGACCGAACACGGCGGCGGCAACGAAGACAGCCAGAATTGCATCGGTGCCCAGGAGTTTCCCGGCGCCGAGGATCAGGAGTCCGAGGGGAACCAGGAAACCAAGATAGGAGCTCTCCTCCATCAACCCGGCGTTTTTCGTCCAGACGAACAGCCGGGCCAACAGAAAGCCCGCGAGAACCCCGAATACCGCTGCCCCCAGCACCTCCCACAACAGCACTTTCACGAGCAGCTCCTGCCACGCAACCCCCGGCTTTGTCAGCAGCAGGATGGGCAGCATCACAAAGAGATAGCCGAGTCCGTCGTTGATGCCGCTCTCGGCGGAGAGGTTGTGGCGGACACGTTCGGGGATGCGGTCCTCGGCAAGGGAACCGGTGACGATGGGCGTGGTGACCACAGGGTCGGTCGGCGTGATGATCGCGCCCAGCAGCAAAGCCACCACGAAGGGAACCCCGAGGAGCGCCCACAGCATGCCCGTGGCCACGACCAGCATTCCGCCCATCCCCAGAAGGATGATGACGGCGATCCAGCGCACGTTCTTCCGCCAGTAGCCGTGCGGCAGCCGAAGGGCAACACCGGTCAGCCCGACGGCCAGGGTGATGCGCGCGGCCTCCTCAAGCAGTGTGCCGGTCGGAACTCCAAAGTCCTCGATGGTTAGAACGCCCACGGCATAAGGGCCCATCAACGCCCCGAACAGAAGTGCGAGCACCGGGCCGGGCAGGCTTATCCGCTGCGTCAGGGTTGAGAACGCCGAGAGCACCAGCACCGCCCCGGCGAAGAGCGCCAACACCAGATTGATGGTCAGAACGTCCCCCTACCCTCGTCCCCGGTGCCCCGGTAACGGTCATCTAGGACACCGGGGTCGCAGTGACGATCACGTTCTTTCCCCAGAGGTCCTCGGTGTAACAGCTGATCAGTACGAGCCTATTGGGGACGATGTTCCAGATGTCGCTGTCCTTCAGCGTGTCCTTGTTGTGAGTGGTGATCGTGTCCACCACGTAGTCGATCTCCCCCTCGGCGGTCGTGAGTGTCACGGAGTCTCCCACCTCAACGTCGGAACTGAGCCGGTTGAAGGGGCTTTCGCGGCCCTCCCAGCTGTGGCCGGTGATGTACACGGTGTCCTCGGAACCCTCACCGGGGGCGCCGTAGTTGGTGAGCCAGTAACCGTCGAGAGTCTCAGGCGGCACGAGTGACTGTGCTGCCAGGTCCGCCTCCGTAGGAGTAAGCGGCAACACCGGGACGTTGATGTCCGCTGACTCAATAATGAGCGCGTTCGGCGCGGAAGCCGGCGGCAGCGCGGGTTGCGGTGCGGGCGCCGACTTAACCGGTGAGGGGGTCGGACTTGCCGGGGCGGACGTTGCCGAAACCGCCGTCGGAGCCGTGGTCGGGGACGCTCCCGGGCCGGAGAACAGCTGCAGCGCAGCCACCACCAGAGCCAGGAAGAGCAGGAGCACGACGGCGGCAAGCACCAGCCGCTTGCGACCCTCCGGCTGGGTCCGGGTGTCGGTAGTACTCATGTTCCTGCGATCTTTTCCCTGTGGTGGTGCCGGTGAGGGGTGCCGTCCGCGCTGGACGGCACCCCTCACCCGACGTGTCCCGTAATGCTAGCTGTTGCGGACGCGGCGGGCTGCCAGCGTTCCGGCGACAACCATGAAGCCCAGACCTGCTGCGAGGACGCCGATCCCGGCGGGGTCGGTCTCGGCCGTCGCTGCGGCGGTCTGGACGTTCATTCCGCGGTTTGCGCTACCGGTGCCCCCACCGGTAGTGCCTGCGCCGCCGCCGGTCCCGGTTCCGGTACCGCCGCCGGTGCCAACGCCGCCCACGGCACCTGCTTCGGTGCAGGCATCGATCGCCGCGTTGAAGAGTGCCTCCAGTTCCAGCAGGTCGATGTCCAGCCCTTCGAGCTGAACGAGGAGACCTTCGACAACGGCTACCGCCGCTGCAAGGTCTGCCTCGGCCTCGAGAACTGCCTGAGCTGCAAGGAGCTCGGTGAACAGGCCGGCCAGAACAGTAAGGTCCACGTTCTCGCCGACGAGTGCTTCGAGGGCGGCCTCGGCTTCGAGGATGGCTGCGGTGTCGCCCGTCTGCAGTGCGGCAATCAGGGCCAGTGTCGCTTCCTGTTCACTCACAGTGACGATGGCGTCGAGCGCCGCCCCGAGCACAACTGCGTCGAACGTCGTGAAGGTCTGGACGTCGATGTTGAGCTCCGTCAGGGTGGCGAGGCTTGCATCGCTCAGCACTTCGTCACCATCATTGATGTCTGTCCGGAGTGCTTCAATACGTCCCGAATCAACCGTGGTGCCGGCATCAACCGCCGCATCAACGGCTGCGTTCAGCCCAGTCTCGTCGAGAAGCTGGGCAAGCAGGAATGTCTCCGGTTCAATTCCGGCGGCGGCCAGTGCTTCCAGCGTGGCCTGGTCCAGCGAGCCGTCAATCGAGGCGTCAAGCAGCGCCCGTGCGTCCCCGACCGCGCTGTCGGCGGAGGCGTTTGCATTGATGAGAGCCTGGATAGCCGGCAGCTCGGGAATGTTGAGCTTTGCATCAGCCAGAACCGGGGCGATTAGGGCTTCGACCTCGGCGAGGGTCAGTGTGCCCTCCACCGTCAGCAGGTCACGCGTTTCCTGTGCGTCGATGAGGTTCTGCAGCGCTACGGCGAGCTGTACCTCCAGGTCCGCGGTAATTCCTGCGTTATTGAGAGCAGCAGTGAACTGGCTCTGCGCGGTGAGGCACTCCGGTGATTCGTGGACGGCTGCGGCAGGCGTTGCGGCAAAAAAAGCACCGCCCGCAACGAGCGTGACGGTGGATCCTGCAGCGAGAAGCTGCTTGCGTGCTTTCATGGTTCTCCCCTGTGCGAGTGGACGTTGGCGTCGTCGCCAACTGCGCCCCGGTTGTTGCGAGTGGCAATCAAGGCCCTCCAACAATTACCGGAATCAAAACCTCAACAGGTAAATACGCTTATTGTGTTATGCAACCGTTATTGTCGAGCGGTGCCTGCGCACTTTGTGCCCGGTCCAGCAGCTGCGCCAGATGGATCCCCTTCCGCTCGCTGAGGTCCTCCAGTTGGGTACGGCAGGAGTAGCCGTCAGCAAGCACGACGACGTCATCAGCTGCCGCGCGGACCGCCGGCAGCAGCTGCTGCTCGGCCACCGCAACGGAAATCTCATAATGGCCGCGCTCAACGCCGAAGTTCCCAGCCAGGCCGCAGCAGCCGCCGAGCTTCTGCAGCGAGGCGCCCGCACCTTCCAGCAGCGCCGCATCCGGGCTCCACCCCATCACAGCGTGATGGTGGCAGTGCGGCTGCGCAACGATGGTGGTCCCCTCCAAGGACGGCGGCTCATAACCGGGCGTCTGCGCGAGCAGTTCCGCGAGGGTGTGTGTGGCTGCGGCAACCTTCCCTGCTTCCGCGCGGCCCAGCAGTTCGATCGAGTCCGAGCGGAGCACCCCGGTGCACGAGGGCTCAAGACCCACAATGGGAATCCCCTGCTCGGCGTACTCCGTGAGCGTCTCGACCGATGAGCGCAGGATCTTCCGGGCGCTGTCGAGCTGCCCGGTCGAAATCCACGTGAGCCCGCAGCACACCGGCTTCTCCGGAATGCGCACCTCGTAGCCTGCGTCCTCGAGCACCCGTACCGCCGCCTTACCGACCTCTGGGGAGAAGTTGTTGGTGAAGGAGTCCGCCCAGAGAAGTACGGGCGGCCGATCCCCGGACGCGTTGACGGGCCGGCCGGCGAACCACTTGTGAAACGTCTGCGGGGCGAAGGCCGGGATCTTTCGGCGCTGGTCCACGCCTGCTACCCGCAGCCCCAGCTTCCCGAGGCCGGGCAGACTCATCAGGGCATTCACCACCCGCGGTGCAACCGAGGCGAGCGAAGCCCACCGTGGCAGCCAGCCGAGCGAATAGTGCGACGCCGGCCGGATCCGACCCTTGTAGCTCTGGTGCAGGACCTCCGCTTTGTAGGAGGCCATGTCGATTCCTGTGGGGCAATCCGAGGCGCAGCCCTTGCAGGACAGGCAGAGGTCGAGGGCATCATGGACTTCCGGCGCCCGCCAGTTGGGCTTGCCCTGCTTGTGGCCGGG
>NZ_KI914603.1:50321-52312 GCF_000520475.1 Arthrobacter sp. 35/47 | reverse complement strand
CCCCCGGTGACGCTTCCGTTAATCATTTCCTGCAGCGCCCGGGCACGGCCGCGCGTGGAGTCCTTCTCCTCAAGGGTCGCCACGTAGGACGGGCACATCACGGTATGGCTGTTCCGCTGCGTGGCGCGGCACTGGCCCACGCCGGTACAGCGGTGGACCGCCTGGCTGAAGTCGCCGTCGTCGTGCTCATAACCGAAGGCGAGGCCGGAGCGCAACGGTCCGGCCTCTGCGACCCGAACGTTGGCGTCGAGGGGCTCGGGATCCACCAGGATGCCGGGGTTGAGGATGTTGTCCGGGTCGAAGATGCCCTTGACCCTGCTGAAGAGCGAGAGCGCAGCCGGCGTATACATGTACGGCAGAAGCTCGCTGCGGGCACGGCCGTCGCCGTGTTCGCCGGAGAGGGACCCGCCGTAGGAGGCCACGAGCCGTGCCGCGTCGGTGAGGAAGGCACGGAAGGCGGCGGCGCCGTCGTCGCGCTGGAACGGGAAGTCCAGGCGCACATGGACGCAGCCGTCTCCGAAGTGGCCGAACGGGAATCCCGTGAGGTTGTGGGTCAGGAGGAGTTCGTCGAATTCCCGGAGGTAATCCCCCACCCGTTCCGGCGGGACGGCCGCGTCCTCCCACCCCGCGTGGGCCGGTGCACCTGCCGGCGAGCGGCCGGCAAGCCCACCGCCGTCCTCGCGGATCCGCCACAGCGCTGCCGCCTGGGCCGGGTTGGTGATAATGCGCGAGTCCGTGGCGACGCCGATGCGGCTGACCGCTGCTGCCCGGTCGGCGACCTCGGCGGCGTCGTCACCCGAGATTTCAACAAACAGCCAGGCCGCCCCACCGGGCAGTTCGGGCACGGCCTGCGTTCCCTTCCGCGAGCGCACCACCTCGACGATCCGCGAATCCAGTCCCTCACACGCGGTGGGCTTGAACGGCAGCACGGCGGTCACGGCGTCACCGGCGTCGCCGATGTTCGCGAACCCAAGCACCACCATGGTCTTGTGCGGCGCGTCGGTCACCAGCCGGACGCCCGCTTCGAGCACCACGGCGAGCGTACCCTCGCTGCCCACGAGCATCCGGCGCAGGTCGAATCCGCGTTCCGGCAGCAGATGCTCCAGCGAGTAGCCTGACACCTGCCGGCCAAACCGGCCCAGTTCCGTGCGGATGGTCCCGAGGTTCTCGCCCACCAGCGAGCGGAGCGCGTCGGTTTCAGCGGACGACGGCGCGTCCCCGGCTCCCAGCCGGAGCCTGGTGCCCGATCCCGTCATCACCTCGAGATGGGTGACGTTGTCAGCTGTGCGGCCATAGGCGAGCGCCCGCGATCCGCACGCGTTGTTGCCGATCATGCCGCCCACGGTGCAGCGCGTGTGCGTCGACGGGTCAGGACCGAACCGGAGGCCATGGGCGAGCGCCACCTTCTGGAGCGTGGCATGCACGGCGCCGGGTTCCACAACGGCGGTCCGGCTCTCGGCGTCGAACTCCAGGACCCGGTTGAGGTGGCGGCTGAAGTCAATGACGACCCCGCGGCCGATCGAGTTTCCGGCCAGGGACGTGCCGGCGCCGCGTGAGGTGAACGGGATCCCGCGTTCGCGGCACACTTCGAGGGTGGTGAGGACTTCGTCGAGGTGCCGCGGGAAGACAACAGCGGCGGGCTGGATCCGGTAGAGGGAGGCGTCGCTGGAGTAGACGGCGCGGGAGGTTGCGTCAGCCCGCGCATCCGCAACACCGCGCGACTGCAGTTCGGATACAAGGGACCTGGGTGCCGTGAGCGTCGTCGCCATGGGTAACATGTTACTACTACGCCGACCCCGCGCACACGGCTAGGCTTGGTGCATGCCTGCCGCACCGACGCCGCGACCGCCGTCACTCACCGAACGCACCATCGAAGCGGTGCGTGACGGCATCCGGAACGGCACGTTCGTACCCGGTGAGCTGTACTCGGTGTACCAGCTGGCGGACCGGCTGGCCGTCTCCCGCAGCCCGGTCCGCGAGGCGCTGCTGCG
>NZ_KI914603.1:49402-50221 GCF_000520475.1 Arthrobacter sp. 35/47 | reverse complement strand
GAGGCGCTGCTGCGGCTGGCGGAGACCGGGATGGTGACGATCGAGAAGAACCGCGGGTTCCGCGTGGTGTTGCCTGGCGCCCGCGAGCTCGCCGAGATCATGGCGGTGAGGGTGGCCCTTGAGGTTCCGGCCGCTGCCCACGCAGCCCGGCGTGCCGGCCCCCAGGACCGCGAGGCACTCGAGAAGGAACGCGAGGCCATGCAGCAGGCGGTGCTCGACGGCGACGAGGGCACCTTTCTCCTGCACGACCAGCACCTTCACGGCCTCCTGCTCAACCTTGCGGGCAACAGCCGCACCATCCGCATCATTGCGAACCTTCGTGACGCCACCCGCCTCGTCGGAATGTCCACGATCCGCACCTCCCGGTCGCTTGAGGAGGTCTATGCCGAGCACCTGCCTATCCTCGATGCCGTGGAGCACAGCGACGCAGAGGCCGCCGCACGCGCGATGCACCGGCACCTCGAATCAACGGGAAAGCTGCTGCTGCGCGGGGCGGCCACGGAGAACGACGACGTCGACCGCCTCTGGGAGGACTACGTCGATTGAGGAGCGCGGCTGAGGAGCGCGGCGCTTCCACGAAGATGGGCCTCTTGATTTCGATGTCCCTTCCAGCGCCGAAGCATCTCCCACACCCCAGGTGTGCAGCCGCCATATGAATTTTTTTCCGTGCCTGCACTGCAGTCATTGCATGCAATGACTGCGAATTGCAGGCTGCAGGCACTTTTCTGAACCGTCCATGGCCCAGGTCGGCAGGCCAGAAGGCCGGCAGGCCGAAGGCCGGGAAGCGGGGCGGACCGGCACGCCGAAGGCCGGGAAGCG
>NZ_KI914603.1:36528-49302 GCF_000520475.1 Arthrobacter sp. 35/47 | reverse complement strand
GGCGGACCGGCACGCCGAAGGCCGGGAAGCCGCGGACCGGCAATAGCGCTGCCTCGTGCCGCCCGGGTAGAACTGACCTATGGACAGCTCGCTGATACTTGGCCCGATGCTCCGGTTTGTCGACGAGACAACGGCGAGCGTGTGGGTGGAAACGCGCGCAGCCGCACGGGTCCGGGTGAGTTCTGCCGGCAGGGAATGGGAGGCTGCCACCTTTTCCGTACATGGGCACCACTACGCGCTTGTTGAGGTAAAGGGGCTTGAGCCCGGATCCAGTTCGCCCTACACCGTCGAAATCGACGGCCGGCGGGTGTGGCCTGAGGAAGGGTCACCGTTTCCTGCCCCCGTGATCCGCACGATTGACCCCGACCGGCCGTTCCGCCTTTCCTACGGTTCCTGCCGGACCAGCGAAGTGAATGACCTCGCCGCCCACAAATCCCACGGCGTGGACTCGTTACTGGCGTTCGCCCTGCACCTCGCGGACCGGGGAGAGCAAGCCGTACCGGATCTCATCGCGTTCCTGGGCGACCAGGTGTACGCCGACCTGCCGAGTAGTGAGATGCGTCAGATCATCCGGGACGACCGCGGCATCAGCACCAAGCTGGATGCGGAGTTGCGCAACTACGAGGAGTACACCCAGATCTACCGGCTGGCCTGGTCCGGGCCGGCCATCCGGTGGCTTTTGTCCACCGTCCCGAGCGCCATGATCTTCGATGATCATGACATCCGGGACGACTGGAACTCGTCGCTGCTCTGGAAGAAGAAGGTCGCACGATCCCGTGGTGGCGGGACCGGATCGTATCCGGCCTGGCGTCCTACTGGGTGTACCAGCACCTCGGCAACCTCTCGCCCGCGGAGCGCGCGGCCGACGAAATCTGGCAGGCCATCCAGTCGCATCAGGGGCCGGGCGAGTTTGAGCTCAGCCCCATCGTCGAGGCGGTTGTCGAGGAGGCTGACCGGGACCCGGAACGCTACCGCTGGAGCTTCTGCCGCGATTTCGGGGACACCCGGCTGGTCGTCCTCGACTCGCGGGCGGCCCGGGTACTGGAACCCGGCAGGCGCTCCATGCTTGACGCGAAGGAACTGCAATGGCTCGACGAGCGGATGCAGGGCGACCGGCGGCACCTGCTCATTGCCACCTCACTGCCGTTCCTGCTCCCCCGCGGGCTCCACCACATCGAAGACTGGAACGCGGTGCTGGCCGACGGCCGCTGGGGCGAACGCCTCGCTCTGGCGGGTGAGTGGATCCGGCAGGCAATCGACCTTGAGCACTGGGCTGCGTTCCCGGAAAGCTTCCGCGCCGTTGCCGCCATGACGACCGAGGTTGCCGAGGGCAGGCGGGGCGCCGCGCCTGAGACGGTGACCTTCCTGTCCGGTGATGTCCACTTCTCCTACATCGAGGAAGTGGACCGGCCCATGCAGTCGCGGGTACTGCAGGCAGTCTGTTCTCCAATCCGGAACCCGCTCCGTCCCACCCTGCGCTGGGTTGCGGCGGTGATGTCGAGGCGGGTCGCCGGTCCGCTCGGTGGCGTGCTCGCCCGGTTCTCCCCCCACCCGCCATTCCACTGGTCAACGCTGAAGAACCCCTGGTTCGACAACAACCTCGCAAGCCTGGAAGTGACCGCGGAGGGGTTGAAGCTGCGGTGGGACACCGGCGTCCTCATTGATGGGCACCATGACGCTCCAAAGCTGCAGGAGGTCACGTCGATCACCATCGCCCCGCACCCGGTAGCGGCACGTAAGCCTCACTGAACAAGCCGCCGGCCAGCCGCCGCTAGTAGGTAATGGAGAACACCCACACCGCCAGTGTCATGGTCACCAGCGTGATCAGGACGATGCCGATCAGGTTGAGCCACAGGCCGCCGCGGATCATCTGCCCGATGGTCACGTAGCCCGAGCCGAACGCGATGGCATTGGGCGGTGTGGCTACCGGCAGCATGAACGCACAGGTTGCTGCCAGCGCCACCGGGATGGCCAGGAGCATTGGATCCAGCCCCAGGCCCAGCGCCACGCCACCGGCGACGGGCAGGAACGTTGCCGCGGTGGCGGTGTTGCTGGTCAGTTCCGTCAGGAAAATGATGCCGGTCGCGAAGATCAACACGATCAGGAGCACCGGCACGGCGCCCAGCGCTGCCGCGCTTTCGCCGATCCACTCGGTCAGGCCCGAGGAGGAGAACTGGGAGGAAAGGGCCAGCCCGCCGCCGAACAGCAGGAGAACGCCCCACGGCAGCTTGACGGCAGAATCCCAGTCGAGCAGCCGCACACCGCGCGCAGCGCTGGCCGGCAGCAGGAACAGCAGCAAACCCACGATCATGGCAATCCCGGCGTCGTCGATCGGCGCGGATGGGAAGATCACCGGCACAAAGACCCAGCTGAGGGCGGCGAGAGCGAAGATCGCGAGGACGCGCTTTTCGCCGCCCGACATGGGCCCCAGCTGGGCAAGTTCCTTGCCGATCAGCTCCCTGCCTCCCGGGATGTGATCGATCTCGGGCTTGAACAGGACCTTGGTGAGCAGGAACCAGGTGATGATCAGCATCACCACGGACAGCGGAACTCCCACGAGCATCCACTGCCCGAAGCCGATGCTGATGTCATGTTCCTCCTGCAGGTACCCGACCAGGAGTGTATTCGGCGGGGTCCCGATGATCGTGCCGAGCGAACCGATGGAGGCTGCGTAGGCAATACCCAGCATGAGGGCGGTACCGAAGTTGGACTTGATGATGGCGTCCTTGACTTCCGCACTCTGCGGGTCGGCCCCCTCCAGGTCCGGATCAGATGCCGCGCCATCCGCTCGACCTTCCGCCTTGCCCTCCGCCGCGGCATCCGCCAGCAGGTTGGGGAGCAGCAGCAGGACGGACACGCCGATCGGCAGCATCATGACGGCGGTTGCCGTATTGGAGACCCACATGCTGAGGAAGGCGGTGGCCACCATGAACCCTGCGACCATCTGTGCCGGTTTGGTGCCCATCACGCGCACCGTCTGCAGCGCAATGCGGCGGTGCAGATTCCAGCGCTGCATCGCGAGGGCAAGAAGGAAGCCTCCCATGAAGAGGAAGATGATGTTGCTGCCATAGGAGGCGCCGACGTCGTCCACTGCCACGTCCTCCCCCAGAACGGGGAAGATGATCAGCGGAAGGAGCGCCGTGGCGGGGATGGGAATGGCCTCGGTCATCCACCACACGCCCATGAGTACTGCCGTGGCAGCCGTCAGTTTGGCCGGATGCGCCAGATCGGCGGGCATCACGAAGTAGACAAGCAGCGCCAGGCCAAGACCAACAGCAAACCCGGTCCATTTGATCCGGTGGGTCTTGGGATCCTCGGCGGGGGCACGCTCGCCGGGCGATTTGAACTCGACGTCCCGGTCCTGGAGCTCCTGCGGACCGGGAGGATTCATGGAGCCCCCGGGCAGGGAACTCGTGCGCCGGGTGTCTTTGCCGGCCGGTTGCGGCTTGAAAGGCATATCCACTCCACATCATTTGGATGGTGCAGTGCGTCACAGTTTAGCCCCCTTGACGCTTCCCATCCTGCAGGAGTTTCGTTGAATCATGGAGTGGTTGGGCGGCGTGCTCGACGCCGACGGGTACGAGGTGGGGAGGCAGATCCTCCAGCGCGGTGTCGCTGCCATCTACCTGATCGCGTTCATCTCCGCGATCAACCAGTTTCCGGCGCTGCTCGGTGAGAACGGTCTCCTGCCCGCCCCGCGGTTCATCGAGCGGGCCGGAAAGCGGGCCGGCCCCACGCTCTTCCGCTGGCGCTACTCGGACCGGTTGCTGCTGGCGGTGTGCTGGATCGGTGTCGGGGTCGCCGCGCTGCTGGTGATCGGGATACCGCAGTCCGGACCACCGTGGCTGCCGATGCTCGCGTTCCTGATTCTGTGGGCGCTGTACCTGTCGGTCGTGAACATCGGCCAGGTGTTCTATGGCTTCGGCTGGGAGAGCCTGCTGCTTGAAGCCGGGTTCCTGGTCGCGTTCCTCGGGTCCAACGAGGTGGCGCCACCGTTCCTGGTGCTGTTGGTGATCCGATGGCTGGTGTTCCGGCTTGAGTTCGGCGCGGGCATGATCAAGATGCGCGGCGACCGGTCCTGGCGCGACCTCACCGCCCTCTACTACCACCACGAGACCCAGCCGATGCCGAATCCGGCCAGCCGCTTCTTCCACCTGCTCCCGAAGCCGCTGCACAAGGCCGAAGTCGCCGGAAACCACTTCACCCAGCTGGTGGTGCCGTTCTTCCTCTTCGCGCCGCAGCCGGTCGCCGGATGGGCCGCGGTCATCATCATCGTCACCCAGGCGTGGCTGGTGATCTCCGGAAACTTCGCCTGGCTCAACTGGATCACCATCGTCCTCACTTTCGGCGCAGTCCCTGACTCCTTCTACGAAGCCCTCGGCCTCACCGTTGCGCCCGCTTACAGCACCACGCCGGTCTGGTTCGCCGCCGTCGTCGTGCTGATGACCGTCTTCATCGCCTGGCTGAGCCGGCAGCCGCTGCTGAACCTGTTCGCGAAGCGGCAGCTGATGAACGCCAGCTTCAACCGATTCCACCTGGTCAATGCCTACGGTGCCTTCGGGAGCGTGACCAAGGTCCGGTATGAAGTGATCATCGAGGGAACAGCCGACGACGGCGCACCGGGCTCCCGCTGGGAGGAGTACGAATTCAAGGGCAAGCCGGGCGACCCGTCTCGCATGCCCCGCCAGTATGCTCCCTACCACCTGCGCCTGGACTGGCTCATGTGGTTCCTGGCGCTAGGGTCCGACGGCGGCTGGTTCACGCCGCTGCTGGTGAAGCTTCTGCAGGCGGATCCGAAGATCCTGAAACTCCTGCGGTACGACCCGTTCAACGGCGAGCGCCCGCGGTACGTGCGGGCGCGGATGTTCCGTTACCGATTCTCCACCCGGGAGGAAAAGCGTGCCAACGGCCTGTGGTGGATGCGGGAGGAAGCCGGCACGCTCGTGGAGCCGGTGTCACTGCGGGCCGGCCAGCGGCGCTGAGTCCGACTGGGCAGTAACGTTTCAATTTCCTCCACCGCTCAGCGTGAAAGCGGATTAGAGTTGCTCAGGTGACCAACCCGCCTCCGCCACAGGTCCGCTCCCCACGGTACGTGCCCGGAATCAAGTACATCCTCATGCTCGGTGCTCTCGCCGCACTGCCCGCGGTAACCACGGACATGTACCTTCCGTCGCTTCCCGTGGTGGCCGAAGATCTGCGGGCCAGCCAGGCGGCCGTGCAGTTCACCCTGTCGGGGATGCTCCTGGGCGGCGGCGTGGGCCAACTGGTCATTGGCCCCCTCTCCGACCGGTTCGGCCGCCGGCTGCCGCTCATCATCGGGATCACCATGCATGTGGTGATTTCACTGCTCTGCTCGATCGCACCTGATATCGGCACGCTGATTGTGCTGCGCGTGCTTCAGGGGTTCTTCAATGCGGCAGCCGCCGTCGTCGCCATCGCGGTGATTCGTGACAGGTTTGTGGGATCTGACGCTGCGCGTCTGCTGTCGCGCCTCATGCTGGTGATCGGGGTTGCCCCGCTCTTCGCCCCGACCATGGGGCAGGCTATCGCCGGAATCTGGCACTGGCGGGCGGTGTTCTACGCCCTGGCGCTGATTGGCGTACTGCTGGTACTGATTGTGTGGCGGTTCATGCCCGAAACGCTTCCGTCGGAACGACGCCGGTCAGGGCACGTCCGAAACGTCACGGCCGGATACTGGCAGCTCCTCCGGGACAAGCGCTTCATGTCCCTCGCCGTCATCCCCGGACTTGGACTGGGTGTGATCATGAGTTACGTGGTGGGCTCGCCCTTCGTGTTCCAGGAACAGTACGGACTCAGCCAGGGCCAGTTCGCGCTCATCTTTGCGCTGAACGGTGTGGCGCTGGTGCTCTCAGCCCAGGTCAATGCATCCCTGGTACGTAAGATCGCACCCGCCAAACTCCTCCGGGCTGCGGCTGTGGCGCAACTCGTGTTTGCGCTGGTCCTCGTTGCCGTCGCCGCGACGGGGGTCGGCGGTGTCATCGGACTCCTTGCAGCGCTATGGCTGGTACTTGGCACGCAGGGGATGATCCCGGCGAACGCGTCGGTGCTGGCCCTGAACTCCTATGGCCAGATGGCCGGGACGGCAGCCGCGGTCATCGGGGCGCTGCAATCGGGTGTAGCTGGAATAGTCAGCCCCCTGGTGGGCGTCCTCGGAGGAGATGCACTGTCCATGTCCGTGGTGATGATCGGGGCAGTGGTGCTCACCGTCGTCGTACTCCTGCTCGGTACGCCGGTGTTCCGCCGGGACGGGTGGAGGGCCTTCGAGGTTCCGGACGAGCGGGCCGCCACCCCGGCCTGAACCGCTGCGTATGCTGTCTCCATGACAGCTCCCCAGATCTACGTGAGTTTCCCCGGAACGGCCCGGCAGGCTCTGACCTTCTATGCGGATGTCTTCGGCGGTGAGCTGTCCCTGTATACCCTTGCGGAGTTCGGCCGAAGTGACGGCCCGCCGGATGCGATCGCGCACGGGACGCTCAGCGGAACCGTAGCCATGGCCGGATCGGATGCAGGACCGGGCGACACCCCCGTCCGTTTCCAGGGTCTGATGCTCTCACTGCTGGGTACCGCCGAGCCCGAGGTCCTGCACCAGTGGTTCGACGAGCTCGCTGATGGCGGGTCGGTGGTAGACCCACTTGGGCCCAAGCCGTGGGGCGCCTCGGACGGGCAGGTCATTGACCGCCATGGACTGCACTGGTTGATTGGCTACGAACCGCAGTGAGGCTGCGCGTGAGTTGCTAGTCCTGCTCCGGGCCGTCCATAAATTCCGCTTTTCGGCGCTGCGGCAGGTCATCAATCAGTTCGTTGAGAGCCAGCGCAATGGTGTTCCGCTCCCGTACCGGCAGGGGGTACATCCCATGCAGGTAGGCTTCCAGCTCAAAGGCCCCAAGGTTTCCGCCCACGCTGTAATAGTGCACCCACAGGTCATCGGCGCTCACCTCGGCCTCGCGTGCCGCCAGCCAGGTGCTGTGTTGTTGGGTATGTTGCGTCATGCTCAGGCCTGTTCAGAACGTGCAACCGGGAAGCGGTTCATGCCCGTGCTCTGGGGAACACCCGGGGAAACCGGCTTACCCCCGGATAGACACTCAATCATTCGTAAGCTTACCTTCTGCCGCCCGGTCATGGGGAAAATGAGGCTAGTCGCTGGGGCTGATGTCCGTCGTCAGGTCACGGTCGTCGCCGTTCTCCTGATCCTCTTCCTCCGCGGGACCGACCGCCTCGTTGACGCCGGCAGCGGTGCCTGACGCTTCATCCGACTTCTCATCGTCGCCCTGCAGAGGTTCAGGATCACGCGACACCGGAGTATCCCGGTCCTGCAGACCATCGCGGACGTCGTTCTCCCGATCATTCGTATCGCTTGTCATGGTTCCCTCCTGCGATCATCGTGATCTCCCGCCACCAACGTTACTGCCCGGCACGCCGCGATGGGAGAGCCGTCATGAACCCCTGCGACTGTCGGCGGTGGCAGACTCGATCCATGCGCGAACTCGTGATCCTCGGTACCGCCTCCCAGGTCCCGACCCGCACGCGCAACCACAACGGGTACCTGCTCCGCTGGGACGGCGAAGGCCTGCTGTTCGATCCGGGTGAGGGCACCCAGCGCCAGATGACCCACGCGGGGGTCAGTGCGTCCGGCATCACGCGCATCTGCCTCACCCACCTCCACGGTGACCACTGTTTCGGCCTGCCAGGCGTCCTGTCCCGCATGGTGCTCGACGGCGCCGCGCACCCCGTACACCTGCATTACCCGGTCTCGGGGGAAGAAACGGTCCGCGCCCTGGTATCCCTCGCGACACCCGGCCTTGACCTGAGGCTCACACCGCACGGAGCATCGGGCCCCATTGCCGACGGGCTCGAGGTCCGGCCGTTGCGGCACCGGATCGAGGCGCACGGCTACCGTCTCACCGAGCCCTCCTCACGTACCCTGCTGCCGGAATGGCTTGCCACCGCCGGAATCACCGGGCCCGACGTCGGCCGCCTCCAGCGGGAGGGGCGCATCGGCAACATCACGCTCCGGGACGTCAGCGTGCCGCGTCCCGGTCAAAGTTTTGCCTTCGTCATGGACACCGCTGAATGCGAGGGCGCCGACGCGCTGGCCGACGGCGTTGACCTGCTGGTCGCCGAGTCCACCTTCAGCGACGACGACGCCGCCCTGGCAGACCAGTATCTACACCTCACCGCGGGTCAGGCAGGCGCGCTGGCGGGCAACGCCAACGCGGGAACGCTGGTGCTGACGCACTTTTCCTCCCGCTATCCGGCGGTGGACGTGCTAGCCGCTCAGGCGAGGGCCGCTGTCGTCGGTTCCGGCGGGAACGGCACACAGGTCATCGCGGCAAATGACCTGGACCGGATACCGCTCCCGAAGCGCCGCCGCGCCGCTGCACCCTAGGCGGGGAGTTCCAACTCCCAGTCCTTCACGTCCGCAACCGGCGCGAAGATGCTCCCGTCCAGTTCAGCCAGCCCGACGCCGTTGCGCACCCGACGCGGCCAGTCGCGGTTCGCGAGAGCAGCCTTTCCGAGCGCCACGACATCGGCTGTGCCGTCCTGAAGCAGGGCCGTCGCGGCGTCGGGATCATCGAGGTTCCCGTTGGCGATCACCGGGAGCCCGGTGTGCTGCTTCGCGAGCGCCGCAAGCGACGGCCCGCTGTCGCCGAAGGCGGGTGCTGCCGCACGGTATTCGGTGGTGTGCACAAAGTCGATGCCGGTAGCGGCCAGTGTCTCGAAGATGACCCGCGCGTCCTCGGCACCGCCGGCCCATTTGTGCTCGTTGTCGCTCACCTTGCCCTGGGAAATGCGGATACCCACGGTCATGTCTGGGCCCACCGCCTCGCGGACCGCCCGGGTCACCTCTGCGGGGAACCGGACACGGTTCTCCACGGATCCGCCGTACTCATCGGTGCGCTCGTTCAGGTAATCCGTGAGGAACTGGTCCAGCAGGTAACCGTTGGCACCGTGAATCTCGATACCGTCGAACCCGGCCTCCTGTGCCCGCAGCGCGGCGCTCACGAATCCGTCCTTGACCTCCGCAAGCTGCTCGCGGGTGATCGCCGACGGGACGGGGTAGGCTCCTTCCCCGCGGTAGAAGGCGAGCTGTTCGCCCTTCGGTGCAATGGCCGACGGCCCGATCGAAGACCCCACAAAACGGTTGCCCTGCGACTGTGACCCGGCGTGCATGAGCTGCGCAAAGATCCGGGAGCCGGCTTTGTGGACGCGCTCCACCACGGTGGCCCACGACGCAGCCTGCTCCTGCGTCGCTATTCCCGGCTGGAACAGGTACCCCTGGCTGTGCCTGGTATCAGGGTAGATGCCCTCAGTGATCAGCAATCCAAACCCGCCGCGCGCGTAACCCTCGTAGTAGGTGCCCATGCGGTCGGTGGGGTGGCCGTCCTCCGAGGCGCTGACCCGGGTCATCGGTGCCAGCGCAACACGGTTCTGCAGGTCGGTGTTGCCCAGACGCATCGGCGCCCAGAGCGGGGAGTGCTTCGTCATGAAAAATCTCCTTGGGTAGCAGGTTGCCGCCGGACCAGTCCGGCAGTCGGCCTGCTTTCCTCAGCGACCTAGCGCTGTGAGATATTCCGGGCGAGGTCCGGATGGTGGATTTCGGCGACGTCCGGATGCGCGCGTGCCCGCCCCTTGAGGACGTTCATCCCGTAGGTGGACAGCATCGGGTTGTCGGGGTCGTCGGAGATACCGCGGGCATCAGCTGCCAGTTCGGGCGGCAGCGGCACGGGATTCACCACGGCATCCAGCCGGGGCGACCAGAAGAAGGGCACCGAATAACGGTCCACCCCGGGCGGCGGCGCCTGGACCCGGTGGATGGTTGCGAGGAGGTAGCCCCCGGTGGCGACCTCCAACATCTCACCGAGGTTCACCACGAGCGCGCCGGGGATCGGCTCCACCGGAATGGGCGCCTCCGCACCGGGCGGCAGTACCTCGAGGCCTCCCACCTCGTCCTGCAGCAGCAGCGTCACGAATCCGTAGTCCGCATGCAGGCCCACGCCCTGATCCCCTGCGCCCTCGAGCCCGCCGACATAGTGCACCAGCTTCGCCATCCAGGCCGGGGTGTCCTCGAAAAGCTCGGCGAAGTAGTCCTCAGGCTGGCCCAGGGCCACGGCGATCGCGGCGAGCAGCTCTGCGCCGACGTCGGACATCAGCCCAGCCCACTCCATTGCCCGGCGCTCCAGTTCGGGAAGTGTCTCCCGGGGCCACTGGTTGGGGCCCTGAAGAAGCCAAAAGGGCTGGTCAGCGGGGTAGTCCGCTACGGGCTCACGTTCGGGAGAGAAGTCGATCTGCTCGCGGGAGTCGGCCCGGCCCCGTGTCACCTCGGTGCCCAGCCGAGCGTAGCCGCGGAAGTGAGGGGAGTTGCGGTTGTCGAGCGCAAGCCGCTCCTCCAGCGGAAGGTCAAAGAACTGCTTCATCACCTCGAGCAGGCCGTCAACCTGGGACGGGCCGGCCCCGTAATTGGTGATCTGAAAGAAGCCCACCACATGGGCTGCCTCCCGCAGCCGGGTGACGAACCCAGGGTCAAACGATCCGTCCGGGCGGCGGGCGGTGCTGAGGTCGAGCACGGGAATCGATTGCTGGGATTGCTTCATCTAGGGAGCGTACCGCGAGCGCCCTTAGCTGATACTCCTCTTTGTGACGCAATGTTTCGCCGCAGTGTTCATGTGCAGGAAGGGGCCCGCCCGGGACGCGTCGCGATGGAGCTCAGGGGCGCGGATTCCCGGTGTCACCCCCTGCTGCCTGCGGCCCGTCGCCGGGGTTGCGGAGATGCTTGTGCGCCTGGTCCCGGGCATTGTCGATCTTGTCCTGGTGCTTGCCCTTGGTGGCGCGGTCAGCAACCTCCGCCACCCGGTCCACAACCTTGCCGCCGACCTGCTTTGCCTGAGGGCTGTTGAGCGCCTCCCGGACCTTGGGGTTGCGTGCCAGGTTCCTGGCGATTTTGCCGAGCGATCCGAATGAAGCCATGGTGTCCGTCCTTTCCGACGTGTCTGCAAGTACCAACGTAGCCCGACTGAAGAACGATCCCCCCGGTATGCCGTTCATCACAGATCTGCCCTTCCGCGATGCCCTGCAAACCAGGACGGCTATCCTAGGTGCATCGCCGCAGCCCGCCGCCGACGTCGTTGTCGGTAGGTTCTCAAGCGGCCCACATCTAAAAAATGCCGACTGCGCGGGCCAGCCCGCATCCATCACCGTGGTCAGTTGGCGAAAATGCCGGAACAACCGGCAGAGAGAGGACCTGATCATCGTGGATCACAACCTTGTCGACACCCGCGGCACCTGGATGAGCCGGGAAGCACTTGCTGAAGGGATGATTCCCGTCATCGGCCGCCTCTACCGTGAAAACAACGTGGTCACGAGCATCCACGGGCGCAGCCTCATCAACAAGTCCACCATGGGCATCCTCAAGGCGCACCGCTTTGCCCGGCGCATGAGCAAGGAAGAGCTGCTCCTGGAGGAAACCGCTCCCCTGCTGCGCACCCTCGCTGAGCTCGACCTTGGTGCTGCCTCGATCGATGTGGCCCGCCTGAACCAGAAGTACAAGTTGAGCCAGGAGGAGGCCGGCGGTCCTACTCTGGAGGAGTTCCTCCGGGCGGAGCTGACCGACGTCGTGGGGAAGCGCGGTGCCGACGCACGCACGAGCACCGACGTCGTTCTCTATGGTTTCGGGCGCATCGGGCGCCTGGTGGCCCGCCTGCTGATCGAGAAGGCGGGTGGCGGTCACGGCCTGTGCCTGCGGGCGATCGTGGTGCGCAAGGGCGCCGACAACGACCTCATGAAGCGCGGGAGCCTGCTCCGCCGGGACTCGGTGCACGGCTCCTTTGAAGGCAGCATCCAGGTGGACGAGGAAACCAACACCATCACCGCCAACGGCGTACGGATCCAGGTCATCTACTCAAATGACCCGGCAACCATCGACTACACCGAGTACGGCATCAAGGACGCCCTGGTGGTGGACAACACCGGCCGCTGGCGCGACGAGGAAGGCCTCAGCCAGCACCTGCAGAGCAAGGGCGTCGCGAAGGTGCTGCTGACCGCTCCGGGCAAGGGTTCGCTGAAGAACATCGTCCACGGCATCAACCACACCGACATCACCGCCGGGGACCGCATTGTCACCGCGGCATCCTGCACCACGAACGCCATCACCCCGGTACTGAAGGCCATCAACGACGAGTTCGGTGTGGTGCACGGCCATGTGGAGACCGTCCACTCGTTCACCAATGACCAGAATCTCATCGACAATTTCCACAAGGGCGACCGCCGCGGACGTTCTGCGGCCCTCAACATGGTCATCACCGAGACCGGAGCCGCCAAGGCCGTCGCGAAGGCGCTGCCCGAGCTTCAGGGCAAGCTCACCGGCAGCTCCATCCGCGTGCCTACCCCGGATGTGTCGATCGCCATCCTGAACCTGTCCCTGGAGAATGAGACAACCAAGGACGACGTCAATGACTACCTCCGCGAGATGTCGCTGCATTCGGTCCTGCGCAAGCAGTTGGACTACATCGACTCCCCCGACGTCGTCTCGACCGACTTTGTGGGCTCCCGCCGTTCCGGCACCGTAGACGGCCTTGCCACCATCTGCAACGAGAGGAACCTGGTCCTCTACGTCTGGTACGACAACGAGTTCGGGTACAGCTGCCAGGTAGTGCGCGTCATGGAGGAAATGGCCGGCGTCAACCCGCCGTCATTCCCGGCGAAGGAAGCAGTGCCGACGGCGGAGCTCGCCGCCACGCGCTAGCCGCTGGCGGGGGC
>NZ_KI914603.1:28340-36428 GCF_000520475.1 Arthrobacter sp. 35/47 | reverse complement strand
CCGGAAGCCGGCCCCCCACGGGCGCGTCCACGCTCCTATACTGGCGCGCATGGGAACGTCGCTGCTGTTCGGGGTCATCGCGTCAACGCCGCTCATTATCGGCTCACTCATCGGTATCCGCTTCGAACTGCCGAAGCGGATCCTCGCGATGCTGCTGGCTTTCGCCGCCGGATCGCTCATCACGGCCCTGGCGTTCGAGCTGTTCTTCGATGCCTACGAGCACGGCGGAATAGTCCTTGCCGCGGGCGGGCTGTTCGCCGGTGCCGTGGTCTTCACCGTGCTGAGCGCCCTGTTGGACAAGTGGGCCCAGCCGGGAGAGCAGGACGTTCCGGCTGACGAATACCAGGGCAGCGCCAAACTCGATACCGACGCCGCCGCGCAGGAGAAGAAGTCATCAAGCGTCTCCACGCGTGGAGCAGCGGGACTCGCGCTTCTCGCCGCGGTCACACTCGACGGCGTCCCGGAGAACGTGGCCCTCGGCGTAGCCCTGGGTGAGGGCACGGGCGGGCTGGCGCTCCTCGCCGCGATCTTTGTCTCCAACCTGCCCGAGGCTCTGGTCGGCTCGTCCTCGATGCAGAGCCAGGGCATGTCCAGGGGCAAGATCCTCGGCCTCTGGACAGCATGTGCGGTACTGCTGGTGGCCGCCGTCGTGATCGGTGCCGGTCCGCTCTCCGGCGCGGATCCGCAAACCATCTCACTACCCCTGGCCTTTGCCGCCGGTGCCGTGATCGCGTCCCTGGCGGATACCCTGATGCCTGAGGCGTATGAACACGGCGGGCCCGCCGTTGCCCTGAGCACGGCGGCAGGTTTTGTCCTGGCGTTCGTCCTGTCGCTGATGTGAGTCTGCCGCCCTATAGTCGAACAATGGAACAACGCACTCTTGGCAAGACAACACGCAATGTATCGGTGATCGGGCTGGGTACGTGGCAGCTCGGGGCGGACTGGGGCTCAGTCGAGCCGAAGGACGCCACCGCCGTCCTGGAAGCCGCCGCTGACGCGGGCGTGAACTTTTTCGATACCGCGGATGTCTACGGCGACGGACGCAGCGAGCAGACCATCGGCGCATTCCTCGAGCAAAACCCGGGACTGGACATCACTGTCGCCACCAAGATGGGCCGACGCGTGGACCAGGTTCCGGAGAACTACACCCTCAGCAACTTCCGCGAGTGGACCGATCGCTCGCGCCGCAACCTCCGGCAGGACACCCTGGACCTCGTCCAACTGCACTGCCCTCCCTCCGCCGTGTACTCCTCAACCGAGGTGTACGACGCACTGGACACACTCGTGTCAGAAGGAGTGATCCGGAACTACGGAGTCAGTGTGGAGAGGACCGATGAGGCTCTCGAAGCAATCCGGCGGGGCAACACCGCCACCGTACAGATCATCCTCAACGCCTTCCGCCTCAAGCCGCTCGATGAAGTACTTCCCGCCGCGCGGCAGGCCGGCGTCGGAATTATCGCCAGGGTTCCGCTGGCTTCGGGGCTCCTGTCCGGCAAATACAGCAAGGACACCGCGTTCCCCGAAGATGACCACCGCAACTACAACCGGACGGGTGCGGCGTTCGACGTCGGCGAGACGTTCTCGGGAGTGGACTTCGAGACCGGCCTGGCAGCGGCACAGGAGTTCAGCGCCCTGGTGCCGGACGGCGTGAGCACAGCCCAGGCGGCGCTCGCCTGGATCATCGCGCAGAACGGCGTGAGCACCGTAATCCCCGGAGCCCGGTCCGCTGCCCAGGCACGGGCAAACGCCGAAGCCGGGGGACATTCCGAGGTCGGCAATAGCATGAGCGCCGGTGTCCGGGACATTTACGACCGGTACTTCCGGGAAGCCGTCCATCCGCGCTGGTAGGTACGTGTACCCCACAGAAGACCGCCGCCGTCAACATCGTCCACGGCGGCGTCTTCTGGTCTGTCAATTCCGGGCTAGCCAGTGAACAGTGCGGCCACCCGGGTGAGTGTCATAAAGATCCCGTAGGCCAGGGGCACTGCCACGAGTGCCCAGACAACGGTCAGTCGTGCCTTGCTGATTTCCATCTCATGCCTCCATTGCGGGTTCGGTAATTGTCTTCTTCGGTTCGTGGAAGCGCGAATCCACAGGCTTGATCAGCAGGTTTGCAATGAACCCGATGATCAGCAGGCCAACCATGGTTAGGAGGGCGGGCTGGTAATCCGCCGCAACCAATTGCCCGGGAGTACCGCGTGCATCAAGGAACCCGTTCACGATCAGCGGTCCGGCGATGCCGGCTGCGGACCAGGCCGTCAGGAGGCGGCCGTGGATGGCGCCCACCTGGAACGTGCCGAACAGGTCGCGGAGGTACGCCGGGACAGTGGCGAAACCGCCGCCGTAGAAGGAGATGATCACAAACGCGAGCAGCACGTAGAGGATGGTGGTTGAGGCACCCGCAAGGGCAAGTACCGTGTAAAGGATGGCACCGACACCGAGGTACACCATGTAGATGCGTTTGCGGCCAATGTGGTCCGAGGTGCTCGACCAGACAAACCGACCCGCCATGTTGCCGATGGACAGCAGACCGACAAAACCGCCGGCCACCGCCACCGAAACGGCGCTGATGCCGTCAGGCTGGCGGAAGAAGTCCTGGATCATGGGTGCAGCCTGCTCAAGAATGCCGATCCCGGCCGTGACGTTGCAGAAGAGCACAATCCAGATCAGCCAGAACTGCTTGGTGCGGATGGCGTTCTTGGCCGACACATGGTCAGTGGTGACAAGCGGCTTCGACTTCAGCGTGCTCGGATCGAACCCTTCCGGACGCCAGTCCGCAGCGGGAACCTTGATGGTGAAAGCACCGAACACCATGTAGATGAGGTAGATCACTGCGAGTGTCACGAAGAGCATTCCCACGGCTTCACCGCTGGCAACCCATCCTTCAGCGCCCGAGTTCGGGTCATACATCCTGAGCAGCTGGGTGGACAGCGGGCTGGCGATCAGCGCACCGCCGCCGAACCCCATGATCGCCATTCCGGTGGCCAGTCCCGGCCGGTCCGGGAACCACTTGATCAGCGTGGACACGGGCGAGATGTAGCCGATACCGAGGCCGATTCCGCCGATGACGCCGTAGCCGAGATAGACCAGCCAGAGCTGGTTGGTGAAGATGCCGAGAGCACCCACCAGGAAGCCGCTCACCCAGAACATTGCTGAGGTGAACATGGCCTTGCGCGGTCCGTTCGTGTCAACCCAGGTGCCCATGACGGCCGCGGACAGGCCGAGCATCACAATGGCGATGGAGAAGATCAGACCGATCTGCGTCAGACTTGCGTCGAAGTGTTCCACCAGCGCCGTCTTGTAGACGCTGGTTGCGTATGCCTGGCCGATGCACAAATGCACGGCGAGTGCTGCCGGCGGAATCAGCCAGCGGTTGAATCCGGGTGGGGCTATGGTGTGATCCCTGTCGAGCCAGCTCATGGACGGAATGCCTCTTTCTCTATTGTTGGACGTCATCGTCCGCTCAGCCCCCACCACAGAATATTGTGCATTAGGTCACACGTTGCCTGGAGCAAGCACCGCCGTCGTGCGGTGAACGGTCATTCTGACGCGATGAACGGTGTTCGTAGTCGGTTTACGGTTGGATGGAACGCACCAGCGATTCGAACCGGGCCAGCTCAGCCAGGTCCTCAACGAGCACGACGCCGTCCGGACCCGCCAGCGGGACCTGCCAGTTGGGATACTGCTCGGCTGTGGTGCCTGGCTGGTTCTGCGTCCGCTCCTCGCCGACGGCGTCCGTCAACGCTACACCGAGCAGCACGGACGGCGTTGTCGCGATGAACGTGTGCATGGCCTCGACCGTCTCCTGCACCGTTGCCGGCCGGGTGCCGGTGGTGGAGCGGACCAGCGACAGCACCTGCTCCTGCGCTTCCCGGTCCGCTTCTTTCTCCTCCTCCACAGGCCTGCCCAACAGACCCAGCCGCTCACGCAGTTCCACGTGCCGTCCGGCGAGGTAGCCGGCGCTGGGCGGCAGGTCGTGGGTGGTGACCGTGGTGAGGCACGCTGTCCGGTACTGCTCGGCGGGACGCGGTTCGTCGTCGTCGTACTCAAACCAGAGGATTGAGGTGCCCAGGACGCCGCGCTCCGCCAGGTACTCCTGCACTCCGGGCTCGAAGACGCCGAGGTCTTCACCGACCACCACGGCACCTGCCCGTTCCGCTTCCAGGGCGAGGATGCCGATGAGGGCCTCGTGGTCGTAATAGACGTAGGCGCCGTCACCGGGGCTGGAGCCCTGCGGGATCCACCAGAGGCGGAACAGTCCGAGGATGTGGTCGATACGGATCCCGCCTGCATGGCGAAGGATGGTTCGCAGCATGTCCCGGTAGGGGGCGTAGCCGGATTCCGCGAGCCGTTCCGGGTGCCAGGGCGGCTGGGCCCAGTCCTGTCCCTGCTGGTTGAACATGTCCGGCGGCGCGCCGACGCTGATTCCCGAGGCCAGGACGTCGCGGAGGGTCCACGCGTCGGCGCCGGCGGGATGGACCCCAACCGCGAGGTCGTGCATGATACCGAGGTTCATCCCGGCTGCGGCTGCGGCCCGCTGCGCTGACTCGAGCTGTTCGTCGCAGAGCCACTGCAGCCAGGCATGGAACTCGATCCGGGAACCGAGCCGTACCCGCTGGGCCTCGAGGTATTCGGGATCCTCCCACTCAGCAGCACCCTCCGGGAGCGTCTCGGCGAGCGCCGACCACAGTGCGAAGTTCTCCAGGCCGGGGCCTGCCTCCTCGCGGAACCGCTGGAAGGCTTCCTCCCGTTCGGGAGTACGTCCGACGGCGAAGATCAGCTCCAGCGCCTGCAGTTTGGCGGCGTAGCTCGGGTCCCGGTCAATCACTTCTGCATTGTGGTTCGCGGCCTTAAACCCGGCGGCCAGGTTGCGGACCGTCTCCGCCTCCGCCCCGGACAGACCGCCGAATTCCGCAACGTTCTCCACCCTGAGATAGATGGGGTTGAAGAACCGGCGGGTACTCGGAAGGTAGGGAGACGCCTCCACTGGAGGCTTGGGCTGCGCCGCGTGCAGCGGGTTGATCAGCACAAAGCCCGCACCCTTCGCAGCGGAAATCTCGGCAAGCCGCGCGAGGTCGTCGAGGTCCCCGATTCCCCACGAGGCCTCCGAGCGAACCGAATACAGCTGCGCCATGAGCCCCCAGGTGCGGGTCAGCCTGTCGGCGGTGCTGAGCCGTCTCGGAGTCACCACCAGCGCGCAGCTGGTCTCGGCCGAGCCGACGGACGCAACCAGCGAATGCCAGCCGAGCGGCAGATCGGGCGGCAGGTCCACAGCAAAGCGGCTGATCCCATCCGCGTCCCCGGTCTGGGGGCTGCCCACGGTCAGCGGCAGCTCCGTCCCGTCCTCCAGTTCGATGCGCAGGGACGGCGCGGCGCCGGAAGGCACATTCACGGGCACAGTGGTGGGATCGCCCTGGCGGACGACGACGGCGGCAGGAAGCGTCCGCGCCCACGGCGCGCGTTCTGCAGCGCGGAGGGAGGCTGCGATGTCGTCGTCGGTTGCGCAGTCAACTCCCAGCGCGGTGAGGACCGACACCAGGGTGTCATCGCTGACCGTCCGGGGCGCGCCGTCCCACCCCTTGAAGGTGGTTCCGACGCGGTACTGCTCGGCAAGGTGCTGGAGGGGAGTTTGCTCAGCCATCTTCCTAATCTATTGGTTGGAGGCGCGTCCTGCTGACATGCAGGAGATCCCCTCCTGCCTAAGCGGGAGGGGATCTCCTGTTGTTCAGGTGGTTCGGTCAGCTACTGGACGATGGTGAAACCACCCCAGCCGTTGCCGATCTGGGTGCGGGATCCCACGAAACCGCCGGTGCCGCTGCCGCGGTAGACGAAGAGCCTGCCGGTGCTGTCGCGGGCCACCAGGTCACTGTTGGCGTCTGCAGTGCTCCAGGCACCTTGACCGGTGATGGTGTAACCGTTCCAGCCTGAGCCGATCTGGTTGGCGGTCCCGAACCGGCCGGTGCCGTTGCCGCGGTAGAGCCAGAGGGCGCCGGTGGAGGTGCGGGCGATGACGTCGGAGTTGCCGTCACCGCTGAAGTCACCGGTTCCGACGATTGCGGTCATGCCGCCCCATCCGGAACCGGGCTGGGTGCGGGTTCCCCAACCGCTGGCCCCGTTGCCGGGGTAGAGGTAGAGAGCGCCGGTGGAGCTGCGTGCCAGCAGGTCAACCCTGCCGTCGCCGTTGAAGTCACCCGGTGTGATCAGCGCGGTCATGCCCTGCCAGCCGTTGCCGACCTGGACGCCGCCGTTGATCCGTCCGGTTCCGGTTCCGGTGTAGAGCCAGAGCCGTCCGGAGGTGTCGCGGGCCAGGATGTCGGAGCGTCCGTCGCCGCTGAAGTCACCCGGTTGCAGGATGGCGTTCATGGAACCCCAGCCGCTGCCGATCTGGATCCGGCTGCCGAAGCCGCCTGCGGCGGTCGAGGGGTAGAGCCAGAGCCGTCCGCCGGAGTCCCGTGCCACGATGTCGGGGTTGCCGTCACCGTTCATGTCCTTCTGCTCGGCGGTGCCGGCAGGAGGTGGCGGTGGTGGCGGTGTGCCGGTGCCGATGCGCCAGGTGTAGGTGGCGTTGGCGCCGGTGTTGCCCGCGACGTCCGTTGCCCGGACGTTGAAGGTGTAGTCACCGTTCAGCTGCGCGTCGTAGGTGTGCGGCGAGGTGCATGGCGCGAAGATCGGGTTGCTGGGAAGCAACTGGCATTCGAAGTTTGCGTTCGCCTCCGACGTGAAGCTGAGGGTCGGGGTAGCGTCTGCGCTGGGGTTGGACGGCAGCGGTGGTGCCACCGACGCCGCCGGGGCTACCGTGTCAACTGTCATGGCAAGCGGTGCGGAATCGAGGTTCGGGTCCCCGTTGATCCTCGCAATGATGCGATGCGTTCCATTAGCGAGCGGCGTTACGGCCGTCAGCGAGTAGGCACCGCCGGTTGCAACAGTAGTCACACCGGTTGCGACACCGTCGACAACAAGTTCCACCGTTGATCCCGCCGTGGCCGTGCCGTTGAAGGTAGGCGTCGTCGCGTTGGTGATGTTGTCAGCGCTGGAACGGCCCGTATCGCTGCCGGCCGCGAGGTCCGGCGTGGACGGTGCTCCATCCACATCGGTGGAAATGACGCCCTGTATGGCGAACCGGTCCACCGTCAGAGTGTTCACACCAGGTCCACCCGCGTTCGGCCCGTCGACCCGGACAAAGTTATTGCCCGACGGCGCACCCGTAACGGGCAGTGAGGCGTTGATACTTCCGATCGTGCCCGGCGCCGCGCCTTCCTGTCGAAGGAAGGTGGCAGTCTGTCCGGGTCCGCCGAAATCGCCGAGGAACGCATCACGGGCAAGATCAAAATTGCAGGGCGATGTTGCGCAATCCCCCTCGTCGATCGTGACATTGATACCACCAGCAGCGGCGGTGAAGGTGTGCACGCCGTATGGGTGGGTGATGATGTAGTCAGCGCCGTTGACCAGTCCGGTCAAGCGGAATCGAAGCCGTGCAAAGGCAATCTGCTCACCCGCGGTTGCCTCCTCGGTAGTATGAGCTGCTTCCAGAGCAGCCTCGTACAAGCCGAGGTTTCCGCCCGAAGCTTCGGCTGCGAACCAGAAGGATTCACCCGGGAAATTATCCGGATGGGAGATAGGTGCGTTCGGGTCCGGCAGTTCAGCAAGACATCCCTCGTCGGGATCAACGCACAGCTTCAGGCGGACCGTTCCATCCGAGTACCAGGCCGGATACCCGGTCGCCGCATCGATGGGACCAACGGCGGCAAGTTCCGCCTGAGCGGGTGTTGCTGCAAGAGGCGCAAGTGCCGTAATGAGCAGTGCGCTGGTAAGAACAGATGATGTGAGACGAATTGTACGGCGCCCATAAGGGGGGCTGACCGCAGGTTGGTGGTTGGACATTTCAGAGCTCCCTCGTTTTGTAACCGAAACCATGCTTACTAACGGGCCCGGTTTCCACAGGGTGCTCCCCATTCCTTGGACAATTCTTGGGAAACCATAGAGGGCGTTCTTCAAACCGGTTTTATGACGCTAGTATTCGGGTTCCTACTCGGGAGTAGCATTAGATATGGCCGGTTCCGGCTGGCGGAGCCGGCCGCTGAAAGGGCC
>NZ_KI914603.1:24038-28240 GCF_000520475.1 Arthrobacter sp. 35/47 | reverse complement strand
GGAGCCGGCCGCTGAAAGGGCCTGCCATGAGCGCCGAAGCACTTCAGGAGAACGTCAACGAACGCACTTCCCGGGAGGTAGCGGAGTCCGCCCGCGAGACGGAGTGGAACCGCCCGAGCTTCGCCAAGGGCCTGTATCTGGGCCGCTGCGATATCTCGCTGATCCACCCCCACCCGGCCTCCTTCTATACAGAGAACGACGACGGCGAAGAATTCCTCACGCGGCTGACCTCGCTGCTGGAACGGCTGGACGGGCAAGTGATCGAGCGGGATTCACGCATCCCGGACGAATATCTGCGGGATCTCACCGCTCTCGGCGTCTTCGGCATCAAAATCCCCCGTGAGTATGGCGGGCTGGGCCTCTCACTGACCTATTACGGACGCGCCCTGATGCTGCTCACGTCGGTCCACCCGAGCCTGGGTGCCCTGGTCTCCGCGCACCAGTCCATCGGCGTACCCGAACCCGTGCGCATGTTCGGCACACCCGAGCAGAAGCGCGAGTATCTTCCCCGGTGCGCGGCGGGCGCGATCTCGGCCTTCCTCCTCACCGAACCCGACGTCGGATCCGACCCCGCCCGCATGAGTGCCACCGCCACCCGTAACGACGACGACGGCACCTACGTGCTCAACGGCAGCAAACTGTGGACCACCAACGGTGTGATCGCCGAACTGGTAGTGGTGATGGCGAAGGTTCCGCCGCACAGCGGCGGCCCGGGCGGCATCTCCGGTTTTGTGGTGGAGGCCGACGCGCCCGGCATCACCGTGACGCACCGTAACGCGTTCATGGGTCTGCACGGGATCGAGAACGGTGTCACCCGGTTCCACGATGTCCGGATACCGGTCGCCAACCGCCTGGGCAGGGAGGGACAGGGGCTGAAGATTGCCCTCAGCACCCTGAACACCGGCCGGCTGTCCATCCCGGCGAACTGCGCGGCAACCGGCAAATGGTCACTGAAAATCGCCCGCGAATGGTCCAACGCCAGGGTGCAGTGGGGCCGGCCGATCGGCCACCATGAGGCAGTCGCACAGAAAATCTCCTTCATTGCCGCCACCGCCTTTGCCCTCGAGTCTGTCTTTGAACTGTCTGCGGCGCTGGCCGATTCGGGACAGAAGGACGTCCGCATCGAAGCTGCCCTTGCGAAACTGTGGTCCAGCGAGATGGCTTACCGGATTGCCGATGAGCTGGTTCAGGTCCGCGGAGGCCGCGGGTATGAGACTGCGGCGTCGCTCAAGGCTCGCGGAGAACGGGCGGTTCCTGCCGAACAGCAGCTGCGGGACCTGCGGATCAACCGGATCTTCGAGGGCTCCTCGGAAATCATGCACCTGCTGATCGCCCGGGAGGCAGTCGATGCCCACCTTGCGGCGGCAGGTGACCTCGCGTCGTCGGACGCTGACTTCCGGGCAAAGGCAAAAGCGGCAGCCGGCGCCAGCGGGTTCTACGCGGGCTGGCTCCCGCATCTGGTGGCCGGGCCGGGCCTGTCGCCGCGCTCCTACTCCGATTTCGGACGGCTGGCCCGGCACGTCCGCTACGTGGAGCGGGCCTCACGCCGCCTTGCACGTCATACCTTCCTGGGAATGGCGCGCTGGCAGGCAAGACTTGAGCACCGGCAGGTGTTCCTGGGGCGGATCGTGGACATCGGAGCGGAACTGTTCGCCATGGCAGCCACCTGCTCACACGCAAAGCACCTCCAGGGCCAGGGGCGGCGGGAGGCCGGTGACCTGGCAGAGGTTTTCTGCGGGCAGGCGCGCCTGCGGGTCGAGCAGCTGTTCACCGATCTCTGGAGGAACACGGATTCCGCCGACTATAAGCTCGCACGGAGTGTCCTCGACGGACGCCATTCATGGCTTGAGGAGGGAATTCTCGACCAGTCGGAGGGAAGCGGACCCTGGATTGCGGAGGCAGATGGAACGCCGCTGAACGCGCCGGATCTGCATCGCCGGTATCGCTGATTCCTCTATTGAACCCACTCATGCCGGGCGGGCTTGCGCGTGCTGGGCAGCGCCGTGTTCAACCGCCATTCGTGAATCCAGTCGGGTAGCACCAGGTCCTCCGGCGGATTGCCCAGCGCCTCGAAGATCTCCCCGTTCGACACCGGCCCCTGGGAGCTGAGCAAACGGGTGGCGATGTAGGCACGGGCGTAGATTTCGCCGTCGTGCACCATGCGCTGCTCGAAGAAGATAGCGCGCTCATCGAATCCGAGGATTCGGGTCTCGATCGTGTACCGCTGCCCGAGCTGAAGCGACTTCCGGAAGGTAATGGTTTCGGCGTTCACCACCGGGCTCCAGCCTCTCCGCCGCATGATGCGCCAGACCCCACTGCGGATCATGAGATCGAACCGGCCGAGGTCCATCAGTGCGAGGTACATGCCGTTGTTGACGTGCATGGCGATATCGATGTCGGTGAGCTGAACCCGCAGGGGCAGGGAGGCTGAATCCCAGACGGAAAGTTTCGGGCGGCGGCGGGACGCGAAAAGCGTCCAGAGGGTGCGCAAGATCAGGTGCATCATGCCATACTACCGGCCGGTAACAACAGCATTCTGATCGTGAAACAGGTCACTTTATTAGCCATGCGCCAGATTCTTGGAATAGTGGTCGGCTGCACTCAGCCAATCCCAAGGAAACTGTGAAAGGAACACATGACTGACCAGACCTGGCAATACCTGGCTATGGCGCTTTACATGATCGCCATGCTGGGAATCGGCTGGTACGCCTTCCGGAAAACTTCCGATCTCGACGACTACATGCTCGCAGGCCGCGGGCTCAAGCCGGGCGTTGCTGCGCTCAGCGCGGGAGCCTCCGACATGTCGGGGTGGTTGCTGCTTGGACTGCCCGGCGCGATCTACCTGTCCGGCCTGATTGAGGTCTGGATCGCCATCGGCCTGACCATCGGTGCGTGGCTCAACTGGAAGTTTGTCGCGCCGCGGCTGCGGAGCTACACCGAGGTGTCCAACAACTCGATCACTGTGCCGAGCTTCCTGGAGAACCGGCTCAAGGACCGTTCCCGGCTCCTCCGCATCGTCTCGGGTGTCATCATCCTCGTGTTCTTCACGTTCTACGTGTCCTCCGGCATGGTTGCCGGAGGCGTCTTCTTCGAGTCCTCCTTCAACTCGGACTACACCCTCGGGATGATCATCGTTGCCGCGGTCACCATCTCCTACACCCTGTTCGGCGGCTTCATGGGCGCCACCTTCACCGACGTAGCGCAGGGCGTCCTGATGCTGCTCGCGCTGATTGTTGTGCCGATCATCGGGTTCGTGCAGGTGGGCGGTTTCGCAGGCATGACCGAGTCCATCAGCGCCGTTGATCCCTCGATGCTGAACTTCGTGGCCGGCGGTTCCGTACTGGCGATCCTTTCCGCGGCCGCCTGGGGTCTTGGCTACTTCGGACAGCCGCACATCATTGTCCGCTTCATGGCGCTGCGGACCCCGCAGGACGCGAAGGCCGGACGCCGCATCGGCATCGGCTGGATGGTCCTGACGGTTCTCGGCGCGGTCTCCACCGCGCTGGTGGGAATCGCCTACTTCCAGCAGAACCCCCAGCTCACGCTCACCGATCCCGAGGCCGTGTTCCTCTCGCTTTCGCAGGCGTTCTTCCACCCCTTCGTTGCCGGAATCGTGCTCGCCGCTGTCCTCGCGGCCATCATGAGCACCATCTCCTCGCAGCTCGTGGTGTGCTCCTCGGCCCTCGTCGAGGACCTCTACAACATGGTGTCCAAGAAGACCCTCTCTGCGAAGCAGGGCGTGATCCTCGGCCGCCTCGGCGTGCTCGTGGTCGCGATTGTCGCGATCATCCTCGCCTCCGGCCGCAACGAGTCGATCCTCGCACTGGTTGCCTTCGCGTGGGCAGGGTTCGGCGCGTCCTTCGGACCCGCGGTGCTCCTGTCGCTGTTCTGGCGCAAGCTGACCATGCCGGGCGCACTGGCCGGAATAATCGTTGGAGCGGCCATCGTCTTCGCCTGGGGTAACTCGCCGCTGTCGTCCACCATGTACGAGATCGTGCCAGGCTTCTTCGCCAACCTGGCGGTCGCCGTCGTCGTGAGCCGGCTGACCTGGAAGCCCAATCCGGAGATCGAGGCTGAGTTCGATGCCGCCGTCGCCGGCGTCTCCGAGCGCAAGGAACCGGTCACGGTTTCCTAGCCTGACTGCACCTCGGCTCCTCACCTGCTTCGCAGCGTCTGCTTCGCGGCGGGTGGGGAGCCGATCT
>NZ_KI914603.1:21920-23938 GCF_000520475.1 Arthrobacter sp. 35/47 | reverse complement strand
CCGATCTGCGTTAAAGGCCGACGACGGCTCACATCAGGCCGTCGGCGGCTCACCATCCGCTGCGCGTCGGGGTGTGCCCCTTCCGTGCCTCTTCGGGCATCGCCATCTCCGCACGGAACCCGAGGAGCCGGATGGGCCGTCCCGGTTCGACCTTCCCGAGGAGGGCCAGGGCGGCGGCAAGCACCGCTTCGCGGTCGAACGTCTCGGAAATTCGCCGGGCGTAGGTCTTGGTGAAGAACGGCGCGTACCGCACCTTGAGCGTCAGCCCGATGACCGGGCGGTCCTCAGCGACAACATCCTCCAGAACCCGCGCCACCAGTTCGCGGACCGCATCCTCGACCTGTGACGGCTCGGTGAGGTCCTGCTGGTACGTCGTCTCGCGGCTGTGCCCCCGCGCAACCCAGGGGGTGTCATCGACCGTCCGTTCGCCGTCACCGCGTCCCAGCTGCGCGTACCAGGGGCCCATCTTCGGACCGAACTCCTGCACGAGGTCCTCCGGGTGGCAGGCAGCGAGTTCGGCAACCGTGCTGATGCCGGAAGCGGCGAGGCGCCGGGAGATCTTTGGCCCCACGCCCCACAGGTCAATTGTCGGCCTGGCTCCCATTACCGTCAGCCAGTTGTCGGCGGTGAGCCGGAAAACGCCTGCCGGCTTGGCGAATCCGGTCGCCACTTTCGCGCGAACCAGGGTGTCGCCGACCCCGACGCTGCAGTGCAGCCGGGTGTCTTCGAGTACAGCTTTCTGGAGACAGCGAGCGTAGGCCTCCGGGTCACCGGTGACCACCCCCACAAAGGCCTCATCCCAGCCGAGTACCTGGACGGTGGCACCCGGTTGGGCCCGCAGGGTGGCCATGACCCGCTCCGACGCGGCGAGATAGGCTTCATGGTCCACCGGCAGAATCACGGCATCGGGTACCTTCCGGGCGGCGATCCGCAGGGGCATTCCGGAGCCCACGCCGAATGCGCGAGCCTCGTAGGACGCTGTCGAGACCACCGCGCGTTCGGTGGGGTCGCCGCGGCCGCCCACAATGGACGACGGCTCACATCAGGCCGTCGGCGGCTCACCATCCGCTGCGCGTCGGGGTGTGCCCCTTCCGTGCCTCTTCGGGCATCGCCATCTCCGCACGGAACCCGAGGAGCCGGATGGGCCGTCCCGGTTCGACCTTCCCGAGGAGGGCCAGGGCGGCGGCAAGCACCGCTTCGCGGTCGAACGTCTCGGAAATTCGCCGGGCGTAGGTCTTGGTGAAGAACGGCGCGTACCGCACCTTGAGCGTCAGCCCGATGACCGGGCGGTCCTCAGCGACAACATCCTCCAGAACCCGCGCCACCAGTTCGCGGACCGCATCCTCGACCTGTGACGGCTCGGTGAGGTCCTGCTGGTACGTCGTCTCGCGGCTGTGCCCCCGCGCAACCCAGGGGGTGTCATCGACCGTCCGTTCGCCGTCACCGCGTCCCAGCTGCGCGTACCAGGGGCCCATCTTCGGACCGAACTCCTGCACGAGGTCCTCCGGGTGGCAGGCAGCGAGTTCGGCAACCGTGCTGATGCCGGAAGCGGCGAGGCGCCGGGAGATCTTTGGCCCCACGCCCCACAGGTCAATTGTCGGCCTGGCTCCCATTACCGTCAGCCAGTTGTCGGCGGTGAGCCGGAAAACGCCTGCCGGCTTGGCGAATCCGGTCGCCACTTTCGCGCGAACCAGGGTGTCGCCGACCCCGACGCTGCAGTGCAGCCGGGTGTCTTCGAGTACAGCTTTCTGGAGACAGCGAGCGTAGGCCTCCGGGTCACCGGTGACCACCCCCACAAAGGCCTCATCCCAGCCGAGTACCTGGACGGTGGCACCCGGTTGGGCCCGCAGGGTGGCCATGACCCGCTCCGACGCGGCGAGATAGGCTTCATGGTCCACCGGCAGAATCACGGCATCGGGTACCTTCCGGGCGGCGATCCGCAGGGGCATTCCGGAGCCCACGCCGAATGCGCGAGCCTCGTAGGACGCTGTCGAGACCACCGCGCGTTCGGTGGGGTC
>NZ_KI914603.1:5402-21820 GCF_000520475.1 Arthrobacter sp. 35/47 | reverse complement strand
TGACCGGCTTGCCCGCCAGTTCAGGGCGCCGCAGCACCTCGACCGCCGCAATGAACTGGTCAAGATCGACGTGCAGCACCCAGGGGATTTCGCCGTGGCTCACGTCTCCCAGTGTGCACCAACCCGCCTGCAGAGGCACCGTCCGGATTGACGCATCACCGTCCCAGCTAGAAAGCTGGGGAGGAAGACACCACTAACCGATACGAGGAGACCATGACTGACGCACCGGCACCTACCATCAAGCTTCTCAGCGGCGTGTCCATTCCGGTGCTGGGTCTCGGCACCTGGCCGCTCGATGACGATGAGGCTGCCACCGCCGTCGAACAGGCTGTTTCCGCCGGTTACCGGTTGTTTGATACCGCGGAGAATTACGGCAACGAGGCCGGCGTCGGGGAAGGGATCCGGCGCTCAGGCATTGAGCGGGACCAGGTCTTCATCACCACGAAGTTCAACAAGCAGTGGCACAGCGTCGACGGCGTGCGGAAAGCGTTCGAGCAGAGCGCGGCGCGGCTGGGCGTCGAGTACATCGACCTGCTGCTGGTGCACTGGCCGAATCCGGACCAGGACCGTTACGTCGATGCGGTGAAGGGGCTCGCTGCGCTGCGCGAGGAGGGTCTGATCCGGGCCATCGGGGTCTCGAATTTCAAGCCCGCGCACCTGCAGCGGGTCCTCGACGAGGGCCTGGTGCCGGACGTCAACCAGATCCAGCTCGATCCCCGGCATACCCGCGCTGAGTCGCGGAGCTTCCATGCCGGGCACGGCATTGTCACCGAGTCGTGGAGCCCGCTCGGGAAGGGCGGCGACCTCCTGCAGGATCCGGCGGTGGACCGGCTCGCCGACAAGTACGGCATGACTCCGGCGCAGATTGTCCTCCGGTGGCACCTCCAGCTCGGGCTGGTTGCGATCCCCAAGTCGGCCAACCCGCTGCGCATCAAGCAGAACATCAACCTGTTCGGTTTTGAGCTGACCCCCGATGAGGTGGAGTCGCTCTCCGCGCTGGACAGCGGCGACGCCGACATCACCGACTCGGACTCCTTCGGCCACTGACCCGTCCCTTCCCGAGTTTTTGTCGCCGTTCTGCTGTTATGACGGCCCCATAACCGCAACTGGGCGACAAAAACTCCCCCCGGAGGGCTACGGCCAGAGGATTTCGCGCCGCCAGCCGTTGCCGGCACGCTCGTAGCGCAGCCGGGTGTGGCGGCGCTCCGCATCCGCCTGCCAGAACTCCACCCGTTCCGGCGCCACGGTGTAGACGGTCCACGTGGGCGAACCCTTGCGGTCAACTCCCGCCAGCTCACGTTCGACGGCGGCGCTCACCGACTCTCCCTCCTCCAGGACCGCGCTTTGCTCCCCGGCGAGTACCAGCGCACGTGCGGCGGGATGACGACGGCGGAAGTCGGCGTCGTTCTCTTCCACCGAGCCCTGCGTCACGGGTCCGCGGACGCGGATCTGCCTGCCCACCGGCTGCCAGAAGAACGTCAGCGCGGCCCAGGGCATCGCCTGCAGCTGCCTGCCCTTGGGGCTGTCACTGCTGGTGGCGAAGGAGAAACCGTGTTCGTCGAGGTCCCGGAGGATGACAATGCGGGCGTCGGGCCGGCCGTCGTCGTCGGCTGTGGAAAGGGTCATCGCGTGCGGGGCGGGGACGCCGTCGTCGACCGCTGCGGCGAGCCACTCGGTGAACAGGCGCAGGGGCGAATCGGGGGCGGCGGCCGGGTCAAACGGCGGCAGTCCGCCGGGAAATGCGGGCACTCCGCGCAGCAGGTTACGGACGGATTCGCTCATGCCGACAGCCTACCGGCCCCCCACCTTGGAGTTTTTGTCGCCGTTCTGCTGGAAAGACGCCGTCAAGACAGCAGATAGGCGACAAAAAGTTCAAGGGGTTAACCTCGAAGGATGTCGTTTCAGGATCCGGAGAACGAAGACCACCACGTCGGCACCCGCGACCTGACCCTGTGGAGGACGCCCGTCGGCCGGCTCCTGGTCAGGGGCGTGCGGGGCGTGGCCCAGTGGATCGGGCCACGCTGGACGCTCCTGCTGCTGCTGGCCGTCGGCATTGGCGCGGCGGTGTCCCTGACGGTGGCCTCCGCCGAGGTGTATGAAGCGGTGTCGGACGAAGACGGGATCGCGGCCCTGGACCGGCCCGCGCTCGACGCCGCACTCGGCCTGCGCTCACCCTGGCTCAACGGCGCGGCGACGGCGTTCACCCACCTCGGCGGACCCGTTGGCATGCCCATCCTCGCCGTGTGCGCCGTGCTCGCGCTGACCGCGGTGCGCAGGTCCCTCACCCCGCTCATCCTGACGGCCGTCGGGGCCGGCGGGTCGCTGCTCATGACAGTCCTCGGCAAGGACGCGATCGGACGGCTGCGGCCGGACCTGCAATACGCAGTACCCCCGTTCGAGCTCTCGCCTTCGTTCCCCAGCGGACACACCCTCAACGCCGTCGTCATCTCCGGCATCATCGCCTACCTGCTGGTACTGCGGCAGCATTCCAAGCGTGCGCGGGCGCTGACCATCCTTGCCGCCGTCGTCTTCGCGTTCATCATGGGGGCAACGCGGGTGTATCTCGGGCACCACTGGGTCACGGACGTCGCGGTCGCTTGGACACTGGGCCTGGCCTGGCTGGCGCTCGTGATTACGGCGCACCGGCTGCTGCTGACGTTCCGGAACTACCGGCGTGAGCGGCGGGCCTAGCGTCGCACTACAGGCGGCACCTACGGCTGCGCCTCCCGCTCCAGCCGAACGTATTCCCGCAGCAGCATGAGCGCATGCGCGTTGCCCTCCGCGGCGAGTCCTTCCTCCATCGACCCCGCCAGCGACTCCCCCGCGGGAAACGGCGGCAGCAGCGGCACCGCCGGATCCGTGCGGATATCGAGCACAAACGGCCGGTCGGCTGCGAGCGCCGGTCCCAGGCGGGACCGACGTCGTCAGCATTCTCCACCCGCACCCCATCCAGGCCCAGCAGCTTCGCGTAGCCGGAGTAGTCAACGTCCGGGAGGTCCTGGCTGTCGTCGAAACGCGGCTCGGCCTCAGTTTCCCGCTGTTCCCAGCTGACTTCGGCGAGGTCCAGGTTGTTCAGGATGCAGATGGCGAACACCGGGTTCTCCCAGCTCCTCCATAGCCTGCCGACGGTGATCAGCTCGGCCATGCCGGTCATCTGCATGCCGCCGTCGCCGCTCAGCACCACCACCGGCCGGCCGGGCTCGGACAGCTTCGCCGCAAGGCCGTACGGCAGACCGCACCCCATGCTCGCGAGCGTGCTGGACAGGTGCGCAGGCACCCCCGGCGGAAGGTGCAACTGCCGGGCGTACCAGTAGACGCAGCTTCCGACGTCCACCGCCACCTGCGCGTTCCCGGGAAGCCGCCCGTTCAGTTCCCGCACAGCCCGCTCCGGATTTATGGGATCGGCCGGGGTCAGGGCGCGCGCCTCGCTGAGCCTTCGCCAGGCGTCCACATGGCGTTCGACGTCGGCCCGCCACCCAATGCGCTCGGTCACCAGCGGAAGGAGCGCTCGCAGCGATTCCGCGGCGTCCCCGTTCACGGCCACTTCCACCGGGTACCGGTTGCCGATGGCCTTCGCGTCCCGGTCGATCTGGACCGCGCGGGCGGCGCCCGGTGGCGGATAGAACTCGGTCCACGGGTCATTGGACCCCACGATCAGCAGCGTGTCGCAGTTGGCCATCACCCAGCCGCTGGCACTGGTGCCGAGGTGGCCCATGGTGCCCGCCGCATAGGGCAGCGCCTCGTTGACGTAGGGCTTGCCGAGCAGGCTGGTGACGACGGCGGCTCCGAGCTTCTCGGCCAGCGCCTCCACCTCCGGCTGCGCACCGCGGGCGCCCTGCCCGACCAGCAGCGCCAGTTTCGATCCGGCGTTCAGGAGGGTGCCGGCGTCGTGCAGGTCCTGCTCCTGCGGCATCAGCGTGCCGGAACTCCACACCGGCGCGGAAGGGACAACGCCGTGCTCGTGTTCCAGTTCCGGCGCGGGCTCCTGCTGCACATCGTGGGGAAGTATTACGACGGCGGGAGACCGGGTGGCCAGGGCAGCCTTGAAGGCCCTGTCGATGACCATCGGTGCCTGGTCCGCGCTTGCCACCTGCTGCCGGAACCCGGAAGCGACGTCCTTGAACAGGCTCAGCAGGTCAATTTCCTGCTGGTACGCCGATCCCAGAACAGTCTGGCTCTGCTGGCCCACGAATGCGACCACCGGGACGCTGTCCATCCGCGCGTCGTACAGGCCATTGAGGAGGTGAACGGCGCCGGGGCCCTGCGTAGCCAGCACCACGCCGACCCCGCCCGTGTACTTGGCATGCCCCACCGCCATGAACGCGGCGTTTTCCTCATGGCGCGCCTGCACAAACCCGGGTCCACCGGCACGCCGGAGCGCACCGAGCACCGGGTTGATGCCGTCGCCGCTGTAACCGAAGACGCGGTTGACGCCCCAGGCTGTCAACCGCTCCACGACGACGTCGGCAACCAGCCGCCCGGCCATCAGCCCGCTGTGGGAACGGGAGGCCCAACCGGCCAGCGCAGCAGAGCCGCGACGGGGCCGCCGTCGAGCGCTCCGGAGGGGAACAGTGCCACCTCAGCGTCGGTGAGTACCGCAGCACGCAGCAACGACGACGGCGCCTGCACTTCTCCGAGCACGCCCGCTCCCGCTGTTTCCCCGTCAATTTCCGCGGTCCAGGGCTCCGCATCGAGGGCGAGGAGCCGGTGGCCGTTCAGGCCCGCCGTCTCCAGGAACAGCGTGTCCACCTGCGCCTGCTGGAGCGCGTGGACCACGGATCCGATGCCCTCGGCCGACTCCGGGTTGGGACGGCCCTTCTGGTTGTTGAGCCGTTCCAGCAACTGGGTCTGCCGGCGCGCGATGCACTCGGCCACCCGCTTCTCGATCTCCTGGGCGTAGGCCTCCTTGTCAGCCCCTTCTGTGCGGCTGTGGCTTTCGACGACGGAGAGGATCTCCTTGGACTGTTCACTCAGCTGCTCCGCCACGAGATTGCGGGCACGGATATCACCGGCAACGATCAGGAGCCGGGCCCGGGAGCTGCGGACCACACGGTCGATCTCGCCTGCGATATCCGCCGCGTTGGCCTTCCAGATGTTCTCGGTCCGGTGCTGGTACCGGCCCTGGGACCACCCGCCGCCGGGGACCTTTTTGAGGTTCTCGGTATCCCCCTCGATGTGCAGCATGTTGGCGTCCTGCAGATCGTTGGCGCGCCGCAGGTGGACTTCACCGCCGTCGCGTCCTACTTCGGCGACCACATAGGCGAAGTCGTCGGGCCGGTGCCACAACAGCGGGCACAGGTTCGGCACGCCGTTCACGGACGTGAACTCCGGCAGCGCAAGCGGGCCGGGAAGGAACTGGTCGAGTTCCACGGTTCCGTTCGCTGCGACAATCAACCGCGCCACCGGATCCGGCATGCCCTTCGCGGACTGGCGGAGCGCTTCCGCCACCGCCTTGCGGTCATCCTTCGACGCGCCCGCAGCCTCAAGTGCGGTGGCAATATTCTCGGGGCGGACGTCGTCTGCATGCAGCGAATCGACGGTCCCGGTGCTCGCATCCGTATAGACGGTCACCCATGGGCCGGGCTTCCGGTAAAGCTCTGCAAGCGTGTGCAGGGTGCTGGTCACTGCGCCTCCTCGTTGATAGCGTTACAGTCGGTCTATCATCCTCCGAGCTCGAATAAAAGACCCTTCGGTTGAGCAGGGTAAAAGATGCTGAGAACGCAAAAGGAGCCTAACCGTTACGCCGATCGTGAGGACGCCGGTCGGCAGCTTGCTGCGTCCTTGCAAGCCGTCCTGCGCGGCATCAAACCCCTGATTCTTGCGCTGCCGCGGGGCGGTGTTCCGGTTGCGGGAGTGATCGCGGACGCCTTTGGCGCCCCGCTCGACGTCGTTCTGGTCCGGAAGGTCGGCGTGCCCCAATATCCCGAGCTGGCGATGGGCGCCATCGCCTCGATCGGCGGCACCATCGAGACAGTGCGCAACGCGGAGGTCCTCGCCGGCGTTCGGGACGCCGAGACCGTCTTCAGCGCAGTCGCCGAACGCGAACGGGCGGAGCTGCTCCGCCGCGAACAGTTGTACCGCCAGGACATGGGCCCCCTGCTCGTCGAGGGTGAGACGGTGGTGCTGGTGGATGACGGCGTGGCAACCGGAGCCACGATGCTCGCCGGTGTCGCCGCCCTCCGGAAGGCCGGTGCGGCGCGGATCGTCGCGGCCGCTCCTGTTTTTCTCGGCTCCGGTGCGCAGGTTGTGAGCGAGCAGGTTGACGAGGTGGTCAGCCCCTGGCTGGCCCCGAACCTGCCGGCCGTGGGCAGCGCCTACGAAGCCTTCGGGCAGGTGCCTGACGAAGAGGTCCGGCGGTTGTTGCTCGAGGCGCGCGGGCGTAGTTTGGGACCATGATGGATCGCCCGGAGCGCGGATGAACCCCGACGACGGCGGCCTCACTCCGAGCAGCCCGCTCACCCGCTTCCGGCTGGCTCCCAACCCGGGGCCGATGAGCCTCGACGGCACCAACTCCTACGTTTTTTCCTCCCCCGGTTCGCCGGCGGTGGTGGTGGTTGACCCGGGCCCGCTCGACGAGGAACACCTGGCCGCCCTGCACGCCGCGGGCACCGTGGAGCTGGTGCTGATCACCCACCACCACGCGGACCACACCGAGGCCAGTGCACGCTTCCATGAGCTGACCGGCGCTCCCGTGCGCGCCCTCGATCCGGCCTTCTGCCACGGCGGCGAGGCGCTCACCGACGGTGAGGTGATCGCGGCAGCCGGGGTGCGGATCAACGTCCTCGCGACACCGGGGCACACCGCCGATTCCGTGTGCTTTCACCTGCCCGACGACGGCCCGCACGGTTCCGTCCTGACCGGCGACACCATCCTCGGCCGCGGCACCACGGTGCTCAGTTACCCGGACGGGACGCTGGGTGATTACCTCCGTTCGCTGGACCTCCTTCAGTCGCTGGGCAGCGCAACGGTCCTGCCCGCGCACGGACCGGTGCTGCCGGACCTCGCGGAGATCGCCGGCGCGTACCGCGCACACCGCCTGGACCGGCTCGACCAGGTGCGTGCAGCGCTCCTGACGCTGGGCCTCTCAGCCTCGACCGCCGACGTCGGCTCCGTCACCGACCGCGTATATGCCGACGTCGACCCTTCTGTGCGCCGGGCTGCTGAGCAGTCGGTGGCGGCGCAACTGCATTATCTGCGGGAAGAGGCGACCGGTGAGCGGTCACGAACGCAGCAGGCGTGAGGTCAGCCCGCAATCAGCCTGAATGCCGCGCCGGTGGGATCGGTAGCCGTGCAGACCCGGCCGTAGGGCGAGTCCTGCGGCTCCACGGTTACGGTGCCGCCGAGCTCAGCAACCCGGGCCGCGGCGTCGTCCGCGTCTGCCACTCCAAAGTAGACTCCCCAGGCTGACGGCGTGCCCTCCGGCAGGAAGGTGGCGCCGTCCATGATGCCGGCGTGCTGCTCGCCGTCCAGAAGCGCCGTGGTGTACCGAAAGTCCTCGGTGTCGGCTTCCGACTGGGGTTCCCACTGGAAGACGCGGGTGTAGAAGTCGATGCACTGGCGGTACTGACGGGTCACCAGTTCATGCCACACGGCAGCACCCGGCTCACCGTGGACCCCGAAGCCGCGGAGCTTGTTGCCCTGCCACAGCCCGAAGGTTGCACCGGAGGGGTCGGCCAGATGGGCAACACTGCCCTGGTCCGAGACGGCGAACGGAGCCACCAGGACCTCGGCTCCTGACAGCGTGGCCAGTTCCGTGAGCACCGACACGTCAGCCGCCGCAAAATAGGTGACCCAGCCGTCCGGGAAGCCTGAGCCCTCCGAGTTGCCGATCAGCCCGCCGACGGCCCGGCCCTCCCGGAGGAACAGCGTGTAGTGCCCGTAGTCCGCGCCAAGGTCCTCGGCTTCCCACCCCAGCAGGGCGCTGTAGAAGCGCGCGGCACCGGCCGTGTCTGGACTGGTGAGGTCAATCCAGCAGGGCATTCCGTCCCGAAAGCTCCCTCGGCTGGGCATCCTGTCTCCTTCCGGCGTTCCGGGTCGAAGCGAGCGTATCCCCCGGCGGTTGGACGCACAATGGCACACAATAAAACCATGGCTTTCCTGCTGCCCCGTGACACCGCCGTCGTCGCTCCCGGCGCCGTCCACGTCCCCGACTGGCTGAGCGTTGACCGCCAGCGCGAACTCGTCGCCGCCTGCCGGCAGTGGGCCGCGGGCCCGGTTCCGATGCGGCACACGAGGATGCCGAACGGATCCACCATGTCGGTGCAGACCGTCTGCCTCGGCTGGCACTGGGTGCCCTACCGCTACAGCAGAACAGCGGACGACGTCGGCGGCGGGCAGGTCGCTGAGTTCCCTTCGTGGCTGGCAGAGTTGGGACGGGACGCCGTCGAGGCCGCGTACGGCGCGCGCGATGAGAGCTACGAACCCGACGCCGCACTGATCAACTTCTACGACTCCTCGGCGAAGATGGGCATGCACCAGGACCGGGAGGAGAAGTCCCTTCAACCCGTGGTGTCGCTGAGCATCGGAGACAGCTGTCTCTTCCGGTTCGGGAACACCGAGAGCCGGAACAGGCCCTGGACGGACGTGCGGCTGGAGTCGGGAGACCTGTTCGTGTTCGGCGGTGAATCGCGGCTGGCGTACCACGGGGTGATGAAGACGTACCCCGGGACGGCCGACCCCGCCCTGGGCCTTGAAGGGCGGCTCAACATCACGTTGCGGGTCACGGGGCTGTGAACCTCGCCGCCGTCACGCCGCACCATCACAAAGACGCCGGATAGGTGCAGGGTCGCCGCTTCTACCCGGCGATCCTGCACCTACCCGGCGCTTTTGCGTCTCGGCGCCTTTACGCAATCAGACCAGCAGGCCCCGCAGGTACGCGGCCTGGCCGGCATGCTGCAGGCTGTCCTCCACCACGCTGACCAGCCGGACCCGCAGGGTGACAGGCGGTTCCCAGGAGGTGTCCACGATCCGGTCCAGGTCGGTCTCGCTGAGCCCGCCGATGAACTGCAGGGACCGTCCGTGGACCGCCCTGTGGTATTCAGCGAGCAGCCCGGCGGAGTCGACACGGACCCTGCCGACGTCGTCGGACCGGTGACCGTAGCCGGTGTCCTCCCGCGGCAGATCGAGGCCGAACTTCTCAGCCCAGCCGTCGGTGAGCCAGAGCTCTCCGCGGCCGGCGGCGTCGGCCACGTGGTTGTCCTGCACCCGCGTGAGATGCCAGATCAGCCACGCGATGCTGTTGCCTGGGCTGCCCGAGCCGTCGGCGAGGACCGGACGGTAGGCCAACTGGCCGGCGTCGAGCCCCTCCACCGCCTGTGACACAGCGTCGGGGATCCGCCCGAAGGCCTCGATAAACACGTCGCGTTCACTCATGCGCACAGCCTAGGCGCACGGCCCTCGCCGGCGCGAGGGACGGGCACCGGAGCGATCGGCGTGCCTGGTCAGAGCAACCCGGACACGACAAGGAGGAAGCCGGACCTCGGTGAGCGGTATGCGGTATGTCGCTCACCAATGTCCGGGTTGCTCCCTCGAAACGCGCAGCCAGGGCTACAGGCCGCACGGCCAAGGCTAGAGGTGCGGCTCCACGAGCGCCTCGTACCGCGCCTTGACGGTGGCCAGCACGTCCGCTGCCGGTGATTCCCAGATCTCCCGGTTGAAGATCTCCACCTCGACGGGCCCTGCATACCCGGTCGCGGCAACCCACCGGGTGATCGTCTCGAAGTCGATGTAGCCGTCCCCCATGTAGCCGCGGGAGAGCAGCGCGTCGGCGGCGATCGGCAGGTTCCAGTCGCACACCTGGTAGGACGCCAGACGGCCCTCGGTGCCGGCCCGCCGGATGGACGCCTCCAGCGCGGGATCCCACCACACATGGAACGTATCGACGACGACGCCGACAGTCTCCGCCGGGAACGGCGCGGCAAGATCGAGCGCCTGGCCCAGTGTGGAGAGCACGGCGCGGTCCGCCGCGTACATCGGGTGGAGAGGCTCCAGCACCAGGCGGACGTCGTGCTCCTGCGCCACCGGAACCAGTTCCGAAATCCGATCCGCAACCCGCTGACGCGCCGCGGCGACATCCTTTGCACCGGGAGCGGACGGGTCGACGGCGGTGCCCCCGATGAGCCCGGCAGCGGCCGGTAACCCGCCCACCACCATGATCAGCTCGCGGGTGCCCAGCGTGGCCGCTTCGACGATCGCCTGGGTGTTGTCGGCGAGCGCTGCCGCCTGGCCCGCTTCATCGGGGGCGGTGAGGAAGCCGCCGCGGCACAGGCTGGAAACGGAAAGTCCGGCGTCGGACACGAGCCGCACGGCCTTGTCCAGGCCGGCTTCGGCAACGCGGTCCCGCCAGAGCCCGATATGCGTGAGCCCTGCCTCGGCGGACAGCGTGACAGCGTCCGCCAGGGTGATGTTCTTGGTGGTCGCTGTGTTCAGCGAGAGGCGGCTCATGCGCCCACCCCGTAGCTCGCGAGCAGCCATTCGAACCGGTGCGCGGCGACGTCAGGATCGGCCAGCAGCCCGGCCTTGTCGGCGAGGCGGAAGGTCTCGGCCAGGTGCAGTGCAGAGCGGCCGGAGTGCAGGCCGCCGACCATCTGGAACCCGGGCTGGTGCGCGTTGACCCAGGACAGGAAGGCGACGCCGGTCTTGTAATAGAAGGTCGGCGAGCTGAAGATGTGCTTGCCGAGTTCCCGCGTGGAGTCGAGAATTTCCCGCCCGCGGTGAGCTTCGCCGTCGTCGTAGGCCTGCAGGGCAGCCGAGGCGGCAGGGTAGATCGCCGCGAAGATTCCCAGCAGGGCGTCCGAGTAGTGCGTGCCGTCGCCGTGGATGAGTTCCGGGTAGTTGAAGTCGTCGCCGGTGTAGAGGCGGACGCTCCCGGGGAGGGCTGCGCGCAGCGCCGTCTCGTGGGAAGCGTCCAGCAGGGACACCTTCACGCCGTCCACCTTCTCCGGCTGCGCCCGAATGAGCTCCAGGAAGATCTCCGTCGCGGCGGAAACGTCGTTGTTGCCCCAGTATCCGTTGAGGGCGGGATCGAACATGGTGCCGAGCCAGTGCAGAATGACGGGCTCGTCGGCCTCGGCCAGCAGGATCCCGTACACGTACTGGTAGTCGGCCGGGCTCTGCGCGACTGCAGCGAGCGCACGGGAAGCCATGAGGATGACCTTTGCGCCGGCGTCGGACACCACCTTGATCTGCTCGCGGTACGCCTCGACGACGGCGTTCAGTCCCGCCCTGCCGGAGGGCAGGTTCGCCAGGTCCAGCTGGTCGGTGCCGGCACCACAGGCAAGCAGGTCGCGGACGGTCTTGCCGCGGGTCGCGTCCGCATTGGAACCGACGACGGCGGCCGCCTCCGCCCCGGAGCGCCAGATCAGTTCCTGCGTGGCCGGCCAGTCCAGGCCCATGCCGCGCTGAGCGGTGTCCATGGCGTCGGCGACGCCGAGCCCGTAGGACCACAGCTCCCGGCGGTAGGCGAGCGTGGTGTCCCAGTCGAGGACGGCAGGTGCGCCGGGCGTATTGTCAGCGGTGACCTCCGGGATCACGTGCGCAGCGGCGTACGCGTGCCGGGCCGTGAGCGGCGCCGTCGGCCTGGCCCATTCAACGGCGGGAGCCAGCTCGTAGCGCTCCAGCGAACCGGTGGCGGTGGGGAGGTAGAGCGAGGTCATAGCGTGATCTCCGGGATGTCGAGGGTGCGGCGCTCGGCGGAGGACTGCAGGCCGAGCTCGGCGAGCTGGACCCCGCGGGCCGCCGACAGCAGACCGAAGCGGTGCTCGCGGCCGGCCGAGACGTCGCGGAGGAACTCCTCCCACTGCAGCTTGAAGCCGTTGTCCAGTTCGGCGTTGGCGGGGACTTCCTGCCACTGGTCGCGGAAGGACTCGGTGACGGGCAGGTCCGGGTTCCACACCGGCTTGGGGGTGTGCGCGCGCTGTTGGGCAACGCACTTGTTCAGGCCGGCGACCGCCGAGCCGTGCGTTCCGTCGATCTGGAACTCGACGAGCTCGTCGCGGTAGACCCGGACGGCCCAGGAGGAGTTGATCTGCGCCAGCACGGGATCGCCGGCGGGTGTCTCCAATTCGAAGATGCCGTACGCGGCGTCGTCGGCCGTTGCCTTGTATTCCTTGCCCTGCTCATCCCAGCGGGCAGGGATGTGCGTGACGGTGTTGGCGTTGACAGTCTTGACGGTGCCGATGATGCCCTCGAGCACGTAGTTCCAGTGGCAGAACATATCCGTGGTCATGCCGCCGCCGTCTTCCTTGCGGTAGTTCCAGGAGGGGCGCTGGGCGGGCTGGTGGTCGCCCTCGAAGACCCAGTAGCCGAATTCACCGCGCAGCGAGAGGATCCGGCCGAAGAAGCCCTCATCCACGAGGCGGCGCAGCTTCACGAGGCCGGGCAGGTACAGCTTGTCGTGGACAACGCCGGCGGTGATGCCGGCCTCCTGTGCGATGCGGGCCAGCTCGACGGCCTCGGCGAGGGTCTCCGCCGTCGGCTTCTCGGTGTAGATGTGCTTGCCGGCGGCCATGGCCTTCTTCAGGGTGGCTGCGCGCAGCGAGGTCATGGAGGCATCGAAGACGACGTCGATGGTGGGGTCGTTGATGATGCCGTCAAGATCCGTGGTCCAGTGCTCAACCTTGTGCTGCTGGGCAAGGTCGCGGATCTTCGCTTCATTGCGACCCACGAGGATCGGCTCCACCTGCACCTTTGATCCGTCAGCGAGCGTGATGCCGCCCTGGTCCCGGATGGGCAGGATGGACCGCAGCAGGTGCTGGCGGTAGCCCATGCGGCCGGTGATGCCATTCATCGCGATGCGGATGGTCTTGGTCTCTGTCACGTGTACTCCTGTTGGCCGTTCGAGTTTTTGTCGCCTATCTGCTGCTTAGCGGCTCTGTTAACAGCAGATAGGGGACAAAAACTTCAAATGTGTATGGAAAGCGCTTTCCAATATAGAGTGGTGACCGGGACCACGTCAACCCCCTCCGGCGTGCGACTGACAACCCGGAACAACCGACCGAAGGAGCCAGGTGGCCGCTGTAACCCTGTCCGGCGTAGCCCGCCATGCGGGCGTTTCCCTCGCCACGGCATCCCGGGTCCTGAACGGCTCCTCGCGGCGCCCGGCCGAGGACATCGCGGAGCGCGTACGCGCCGCCGCGCTGGAACTGGGCTACGTTCCCAACGCCCAGGCCCAGGCGCTTGCCCGCTCCTCCACGGGCCTCGTCGGCCTGGTTGTCCACGACATCTCGGACCCCTACTTCTCCTCAATCGCGCGGGGTGTGCAGCACGCCGCCCGGAACTACCGCCGCCAGGTGCTGCTGGCCAGCACCGACCCCTCCGAAAGCGCCGAGCACGACGCCGTCAGCGCCTTTGCCTCCCACCGCACCGACGCGATCATCCTTGCCGGTTCCCGCCGGGCAAAGCCCGATCCCGACCTGGAACAGGAGCTCGCCCGGTACCAGCAAAACGGCGGGCGCGTGGTGACCATCGGCGGCTCCCCCGGATCCGGATTGACGGTGCCCGTGGGCAATGCGGACGGCGCCGCCGCCCTCGTCACCCGGCTCGTCTCCCTCGGAATCAGGCGGTTCGCCATCCTGGCCGGGCCGCCCGAGCTGAACACCGCGCGGGACCGCGTCAACGGATTCACCTCCGCACTGGAAACTGCAGGACTGGAGCCGACCGCCGTCGTCGTCAGCGCTTTCAACCGCGAGGGCGGTTTCGACGCCGCCCAGCGCTGCTGGGAGGAGCTCCAGGGCGAGCACGGGGTCTGCCTGCTCGCGGTGAATGACGTCATGGCGATCGGCGCCATCGCCGGCCTGCGGGCACTCGGGGTATCGGTGCCGGCGGATGCCCTCGTCACCGGCTTCGACGACATCCCCACGCTGCGCGACTACTTCCCTTCGCTCACCACTGTCCATCTGCCGCTCGAACAGTTGGGCGAGGAGGCCGCAAACCTGGCCCTGAACCCCGATCAGGCGCAGCCGGACCCCATCCCCGGTGAAGTCATCATCCGCGAATCGGCAGGAGCCTAGAACAGCATGAGAATTCTCATTGCACCGGACAAATTCAAGGGAACCCTCACGGGCGCGGAGGCCGCTGAGGCGATGGCCGCCGGCATCCGCCGGGTCCTGCCCGATGCCGAAATCTCCGTGCAGCCCATCGCAGACGGGGGCGAGGGAACGCTGGAGGCCGTGCTCGCGGCAGGCGGAGAACGGCGGGAAACGCGGGTCCGGGGTCCGCTCGAGGACGCGGTGACGGCTCCGTGGGCGCTGACAGGCACCACTGCCGTGATTGAGACCGCCCGTGCCAGCGGCCTGGAATTCATCACCCCGACTTCTGAGGCGGCGGGAAACGCACACTGCTACGGCAGCGGCGAACTACTCGCGACCGCGCTTGACGCCGGCGCCTCGGAGATCGTGCTCGGCGTGGGCGGGTCAGCGATGAGCGACGGCGGCTCCGGGGCGCTCCGCGCCCTCGGCGCACGGGTACTGGACGACGACGGCGCGGAACTCCCATTGGGCGGGCTCGCACTGGCGCGGGCGTCGTCGCTCGACCTCTCGGGGCTGGACTCTCGTCTCGAGGGCGTCCAGCTGCGCATCGCGGTCGACGTACAGAACCCGCTCTGCGGCCCGGACGGCGCCGCGCACATCTTCGGTGCCCAGAAGGGCGCCGACGCCCCACTCCGCAACGCCCTCGATGCCGCGCTCTCCCGGTGGGCGCAGGTTCTGCTGGACGCGACCGGCGTTGATGTCCAGCAGCCCGGCGCGGGAGCCGCCGGCGGATTCCCCGCGGCGTTCCTCGCCTGCACCAGGGCGTCGCTGGAGCCGGGTTTCGATCTGGTTGCCGGTCTGACAGGGCTGGACCGGAAGCTTGCAGAGACCGATTTGGTATTTACGGGCGAGGGTTCGCTGGACGCGCAATCGGCCTTCGGGAAGGCTCCGCTGGGACTGGCGGAGCGAGCCCGCAACCTGGGCCTCCCCGTCCTCGCCGTGGCTGGCCGCATCACCCTGTCGGATAGCGAGCTGAGCGCCCACGGCGTGGTCGGCGCCCGCAGCCTGGCCGACACTGCGCCCTCCGTTTCAGCCGCTATGACGGACGCTTGGCGCTATGCCGCCGACGCCGCGGAGACCGTCCTGAAGGCCCACCTCGCGACCCGCTAGGGGGTTGACAGCTACCACTCCGGGATTGCACGGTTGATTCCACGTGAATAATAAGTAAGCTGATCATTAGATGGATAAACAGCTAACAGGGAAGGCTACATCGCATGCCCGATCTTTCAGCTTGGTCCACAGGGCGACTCCTCACCACGGCGGCCCGCCTGGTGGAGCAATCATGGAATCAGCGTCTTGCCGAGCTCGACATCACCCATGCCGGGTTTACGGCTCTCGGAGTGCTGGCATCAGTCGGCCCGCTCCGGCAGGCCCAGCTCGCCGAGCTGGTGCATGTGCAGGCGCAGACCATCGGAAAAACCCTCAGCCGGCTTGAGTCCAGGGGATACATCGAGCGGACGCGGGGCGACGACGACAGGCGGAGCCAGACAGTACGAATCACGGACAAGGGCCGTGCAATCCTCGAGCTGGGGCGCGACATAGAACGGACCCTCGTCTCGGACGAGGCACTGCTCTCCCCCGAACTGCGCGATCACCTCCGCGCAGCCATCGAGGAGCTGGCCGAACCTCACCGCCACGTCCGCGGCCGGCCGGACCTGCATGCCGTGCAGGACCGAGGCAGCGAGGGCTAAAAGCCCACTTCCCCCGTCACGCGCTGAAGACAATTCGGTGCCTCATTTCCTTTCCGGCAACCGCCGCGCGACAAAACCTTTCCCGGGGTTTATCATCATGGGAGGAACTCGCGGGGCGCGGGATCCGCGAGACCCGGGGGTCAAAATAGAATGAAGCGGCGGCGGGTCTATTATCCGTTGAAATACCGGCGTGCCCGGACAGTGACGTACGCCGTCGTACTGTTCTGGTTGTGGACGTGGCTGGGCAGCGCTTCATTTCTTGCCGGCCTGTTCCACTCTCCGCTGCATGCCATCGTTGCCATGTACGCGCTCTTCACGTTCGTTCTGCTCTCCTTCCCTGTTTTCCTGCTTGCCCTTGCGCAGATGGCGCTGAACCGGCCCACGCCCATGCCGACTTCCGCCGTCGTTGTACGGCTTGATGCACACACCCAAACGGGCGTCCGCCCAGTCCGTGCCACACGAAACGCGTCCTAATTTATTTCGCTTTATTCAGCGCGCTAGTTTCTCCAGGCAATTGGATTTGCAGCTGATTTCGAAATCATAACTTTCCTGTGCTGATCTTGCGGAAAAACTGAGCTTCTTTGGGTAATCCTTTGTGAATTGTCGGCGATTTACCGGTGATTGATAAACCTATACTTGATGCGGGGCTTTTGAGGGTCGTAGGTTTTGACGGCCCGGCGCCGCGGTCGGGGACACGGCG
>NZ_KI914603.1:0-5302 GCF_000520475.1 Arthrobacter sp. 35/47 | reverse complement strand
ACACGGCGGCGCCAGCCCCACCCCACTCGCACCATCAAGGACCAACATGCTCTTATTCCAGCGTTCCACCGCTGCGCTCACCGGCGTTTTTCTTCTGGCTGCCAGCCTCTCCGCCGGGGTGCATTCCGCCTCCGCGCAGGAGGTCCAGCCGACGACGGTTGCAACCCAGGAATCGACCGCTAGTGCGGAACCGAGTGAGGCTGCTACTCCCGCACCGGTGGAAGAGGCGCCTGTCACGGCGACCGCCGTCGAGCCGGCCCCGTCAGAGGACGTGCACGCAGAGGAAACGCATGCAGTGGAGGCGCCGGCGGGGCTCGAAGAGCTTTTCGCGGGCGGCATTCCGAACCACCCGGACCACACCTACGAAGGCCGGACGTCGACCGACGGCCGCAGCCTGGATTCGACGACGGAGGGTGCAGCGATGTCGCCGCTCGGCGCCGGCGGCACGCTTTCCCGTGCGGGCGATATCAAGGTCAGGCTGGTCACCCTGGATCTTGCGGACAGCACCGCAACCGTGCCCATGACCGTGGCCGAGGAGGCGATCGGCGTTTCCTCCAAGTACTGGAAGAGTATGTCCAACGGCCGGCTTTCAATGTCGGTTGCTTCCAGGGTCACCAACTTCAAGACGACTGCGAAGTCAACCGACACCTACGACCAGATCATGAACAAGGTCACTGCGGAGCTGAAGTGGTCCTACAGCCCGTACACCGCGCTGGTCGTTTTCACTCCCAAGGCACTCAAAGAGGGATACCTGGGTTACGGCTGGAGCAGCAGCGGCACGAGCGGCCGCATCCTGATGCCGTACACCTCGGAACTGGCCAACTTCACCACCAACGTTGTAACCCACGAGTTCGGTCACGTACTGGGCCTGATGCACTCAGACTCACTGGAGTGCGCAAGCGGTCAGCCGGATACCGCGAGTTTCTCCGGAACAGGTTGCTCAATACGCCACTACGGTGACACGTCCGACCTCATGGGCATCTCCCGCTGGTTCGACACTCCGGCAATCAGCTCGAGCTTCTGGGACTACGGCGGCTTTGGTCGGGGAGACGAAATCCTCAATGTCGGCGTTGCGTCCGGCAGCAAGACCTACACCCTCAGGCCCTGGGCCGGCACCGCCTCCAACCGGGCGGTGAAGTTCACGGATCCGCGCAGCAATGAGGTCTACTATCTGGAACTGCGCGTCCCCGTAGGGTTTGACGCGAATACTGCTACCAACGGCAACCGCGGTGTGAAGGTAGTGCAGAGCGGCGGGCTTACAACGGCCTCGTCCTTGCTCCTGATGCCCTCGAGCAAGCCCTACTCGGGCTACTACGCAACCAACACGGCCTGGCAGGCCGGCAGTACGTTCATGACCCACGCCGGAACCGCTGTCCGGATCAACTCGGTCTCCGACTCAGCTGCCTCCGTCACGATCGACACCAATCCGTTCCCGGCGTCTTCGCTTTCGGATATGAACAGCGATGGAGTTCCGGATGTGGTGGCACGTGATGCGAGCGGCCAGTTGTGGCTGTATCCGACGACGTCCACCGGCGCCCTGGGTACCCGGACGCTCATCGGTTCCGGTTGGGGTGGGATGACTTCTATCGTCCTGCCCGGTGACTTCAACGGTGACGGCTTCGCTGACATCCTCGCCCGTGACAGCGGCGGGCGCCTGTGGCTCTACGCCGGAACAGGCACCGGTACCGTCCGGTCCGGCGTGCAGATCGGATCCGGCTGGAAGGGCATGACCGAACTGATCACCCCCGGCGACTTCGACGGCGACCGCAATGTGGACGTCCTCGCCCGCGACGGCGCAGGAGCACTTTTCCTCTACTCGGGGAACGGCGCCGGCGGCTGGAAGTCCAGCTCACAGCCGGGATCCGGGTGGCAGGTCATGACCGCGATCCTCAGCCCCGGCGATTTCGACGGCGACCGCAAGTCGGACATCATTGCGCGGGACAGCGCCGGCAATCTCTACCTCTACGCAGGCAACGGCACCGGCGGATTCGCTCCGCGGCGCCAGATCGGTACCGGATGGAACGTGATGAGCGCGATCGTCGGATCCGGTGACTACAACGGAGACGGCAAGGTGGACCTGCTGGCCCGTGACAGCGGCGGGGCACTGTGGCTCTACAAGGGCAATGGCACCGGCGGATTCGCGGGCAAGGTCGCAGCGGGCTCCGGGTGGAACAACCTGCTGATCGCCTCCGTGACGGTCCAGGCCGCAGCCGAGGCTCCGGTGGAAACGGCGCCGGTTGAGCCTGAGCCTGTTGCTCCGCAGCCGACGGAACGCAATGGACGCACGGACATGAACGGTGACGGGTACCCGGATATTGTTGCGCGGGACTCCACGGGTGGCCTCTGGCTATACCCGAGCACTGCCACCGGAACCTTCGGACGTAAGGTGCAGCTGGGATCCGGATGGGGCGGAATGAACATGATCCTGCTTCCGGGCGACTTCAACGGCGACGGCATTTCCGACATCCTGGCCAGGGACAGCGGCGGCCGCCTCTGGCTCTACACGGGTACGGGCACCGGCACCGTCAAAGCTGGCGTACAGATCGGAAACGGCTGGGGCATCATGACCGCGCTGGTCACACCCGGTGATTTCGACGGCGACGGCCACCCTGACCTTTTGGCCCGCACGGGTGATGGAGCCCTCTACATCTATCCCGGCAATGGCAAGGGCGGTTGGGGTAGCAAAGCACAAATCGGAAACGGCTGGGGCGGGATGACTGCCTTGCTGAGCACCGGTGATTTCAACAGTGATGGAACCTCCGATCTCCTGGCCCGGAACTCGGAGGGTGCGCTCTACCTGTACGCAGGGAACGGCAAGGGCGGATTCCTCGGTAGGTCGCAGCCGGGCGCGGGGTGGAATTCCATGACTGGATTCGTCGGGCCCGGCCCTTGGGGAGCAGATTCCAACGCCGACCTGATCGCACGGAACAGCAAGGGTGACCTGGTCCTGTACAGCGGCGACGGCGCCGGACGCTTCAGCGGCGCCCAGCAGATTGGCCAGGGCTGGCAGGGAATGTACCTGGCTGAGTAGCGAAAGTCATTCCGTTCAGAAAGGCCGCCGGTACCGCTCCAGAGCGGAGCCGGCGGCCTTTCTGTTTGCCCGGTCGTTACCGCTGATCTGCCGGCAGCTCCGGCTCAGTACGGAAGTTGATCAGCTTGTGCGTGCCGTCGCAGTAGGGCTTGATCGTGGAGGCGCCGCATCGGCACAACGCCACAGTCTTTCGCCGTCGGGGCACGGATTCACCGGCCGGGGTGACAATTGGCACCTCGCCCCTCACCAGCAGGGGTCCGTCGGGGCACGCCACGATACTGACGTCGTCGTTCCTGGATGATTCGGTGGGTGAAGTCATGGTGCCTCCTCGGTTGTACCCTGCTGCCCTAGCCGTGTCTCGCTTCAAATACTAAGCTGGCTGTTCACGCAGGGCCCGGCGGATCGGTCGGACAGGCTGGGAGTTTTCGTTGCGGTCTTGTGATCATATGCTAAGCATGCTTATTGTGTAGAAGCGATGACTTACTTCCCAGAAGTCCTCCACATCAATAAAGGAGTCATTATGAGCACACAGAACTGGTCAGAAGACCCGCTGGTAACTTCAACGCCCGGGGCACAGACCCAGCCGGGCACGCAGACCCCCTCGTCCTCGGGACAATCCACTACGTCTGCTGCAAAGGGTGAAGCCAAGGATGTAGGGCGGCAGGGCGTAGACGCAGCCAAGGGCGTTGCACACACCGCAGGTTCCGAAGCGAAGAATGTAGCGAATGAAGCCGGAACCCAGGCCAGGAACCTCCTGGACGAGGCCGGAGCCACCCTGAAAAGCCAGGCCGGCACCCAGCAGCAGCGGGTGACCGACGGACTGCGCTCCATCAGCGACGAGCTGAACTCCATGGCGCAGAACGCTGAGGGCGGCACCGCCCAGCAGCTCGTACAGCAGGTGGCGCAGCGTACCGGCAGCGCCGCATCCTGGCTCGACGGCCGGGATCCGGGATCGCTGCTGGACGAGGTGACAAGTTTCGCCCGCCGCCGTCCCGGAACATTCCTGCTGATCGCCGCGGGTGCCGGCCTGCTCGCCGGACGGATGACGCGCGGCCTGGCCGGTGGCCAAGACTCGAACGGCTCGCCATCGGCCGGCACCCCCTCCGGGTCAGCCGCCCGTGGACAGCACGTCGCAACCTACCCGCCGGTCCCGGATGAGTTCGGAACCGACGTGCCTGCCTATGGCGCCGGCATCGACTCACCTCCGACGGCACCGCCGACAACGACGCCGGCCGTCACCCCCACCACCCCCCTCAGCCAGCCTGGGGTTACCGGAACTGAGACAGGGAGGGACTTCCGCTAATGACTGACCAACATCTCCACGGATCACATGCGGCCCAGCCGCCGCCGAACCCGGACAACGATCGCAGCTCCAACGCATCGCTCGGAGATCTCCTCGGCGAAGTGACGCGTGATCTATCGACGCTGATGCGCCAGGAACTCGAGCTGGCCAAGGCCGAGCTGCGCGAGTCAGGAACCCGCGCCGGCAAGGGCGCGGGAATGTTCGGCGGCGCCGCCGTCGCCGGGCACTTTGTACTTCTCTTCCTCTCACTTGCCCTTATGTGGGGTCTGGCCGAGCTTGTGGGCCTTGGTTGGGCATCCGTGATCGTTGCCGTGATCTGGGGCATCATTGCCGCCGTTCTCGCATTGACCGGCAAGAAGGAAATGAAGTCGATCAAGGGCATGCCGCAGACCGCTGAGACAGTCAAGGAAATTCCGCCTACGTTGAAACCAGGAGAGCACACGCCATGAACCAGACACCTGATCAGATCCGCGCGGATATCGAACGCACCCGCCAGGAGTTGGGTACTGATGTAGACGCTGTCGCCGACAAGGTGAGCCCGTCAAACATCGCCCACCGGCAGACCGACAAGGTCAAGAACGCGCTTGGCAACGTCAAGGACAGCGTGATGGGTTCTGCACACGACGTCGGCCATTCGGCCAAGGGCGGCACCCATGATGCTTCCCAGTCGGTGAAGGACGCAGCACAGAACGCCGGCGATGCACTTCACGACGCACCGCAGCGGGTCACCGCGAAAACGCAGGGCAATCCGCTCGCCGCAGGATTGATCGCGTTCGGCGCGGGCCTCCTCGTCTCGTCGCTCATTCCGGCGAGCCAGAAGGAGAGAGAGGCGGCTCAGGCCGTCAAGGAGAAGGCTCAACCGCTGGTTTCCGAGGCGACCGACGCGGCCAAGCAGGTTGCCGAGGACCTGAAGGAACCCGCGCAGCAGGCCATGGACTCCGTCAAGGCGACCGCCACTGATTCCGCGA
>NZ_KI914602.1:26685-32871 GCF_000520475.1 Arthrobacter sp. 35/47 | reverse complement strand
GGTGGAGGCGGGTATCTCGCCGCTGATTCCGGAGCGGTACCGGATGGGCGCGCTGATCCGGCTGGTGTGTGAATACCTCGGCCAGCACCGGGTGCTGCAGTATCCGAGCCGTTACGGGCTGATCGAGCTGCGCGGGAAGAACCTGCGGATCGACGGGAACGCCGTGGAGCTGGCGCCGGCTCCGATGAGCCTTTTCCGGGCACTGGTCGAGGCCAACGGCGCGGTCCTGTCCCGCGAGCAGCTTGTCGGGGTGCTGCCCGGTGACGCCGGTGAACATGCCCTCGACATGACGATCAGCCGCTTGCGGAAGTCCCTGCCGGAGCCGAACCTGGTGGCGACAGTCATCAAGCGCGGGTACCGGCTGCAGCTCTAACCCCCGCACCGGAACTTTTGTGCGTCTATGGCGGGATGCGACGGCGTCAGCTCACCGGATCTGCGCAGAAGTTCCGGTACGCAGGAGGTGCGCCGCCCTGCGGATCGCCTCCGTAAGCCGGTTCAGGCGCTCCGAGTTCAGGGTCCAGGTCTGCCAGTACAGCTGCACATTTTCTTCGGCGTCCTCCTCGAGCAGCACCAGGGTCCCGTCCGTCAGGTCTGCCTCCAGCTGCAGCTCGGGAATCATGCCCCAGCCCAGGCCGGCGCGAAGGGCTGCGAGGAAACCCTCGGAGGACGGAATGAGGTGCCGCGGCGGAGGCTGGCTGACGCCGCGGGTCTGGAGGAACCGCTGCTGCAGGTCATCCTTGGCGTTGAACTGGATCATCGGCAGGCAGGTGAAGTCGGCGCCGTCGTTGTTCCGGAACCGGCGGTGCAGGTCCGGCGTGGCCACGGGCAGGTAGCGCATAGAGCCGAGGAGTTCCGCGCGGCAGCCGTTGACCGGAGCCGGATCGGACGTGATAGCACCGAGAACGTCACCCTGGCGGAGAAGCCTGCTGCTGTGGTCCTGGTCCTCGACGCGCAGGTCCAGCGTGGTGTCCGCCCAACCCGCCGCTTCCCCCAGCACGGGCACAAACCAGGTGGCCAGCGAATCGGCGTTGACGGCCACCGGGGTGACGCTCCGGGCCGCAACACCCTGGCCCAGCGCCGCACGGGTCTCCGCCTCGATGAGCTGTACCTGCCGGGCCATGCGCAGCAGCACGGAGCCTGCCTCCGTCGGGGTGCAGGGTGTCCCCCGGCGCACCACCACCTGGCCCACCGACGCTTCGAGCGCCTTGATGCGCTGGCTGACGGCCGAGGGCGTGACCCGCAGAACGTCGGCGGCACCCTCGAAGGACTCCTCGTCGATGATTGCCGCCAGGGCCCGCAGCTGTTCGAATTGCATGAAGCAAATCTAATGCATCTTGCAATTCTTTTGTTTGTCTACATCCGGTGCGCTGGCTACCGTTGACGCCATGCTGAGTATCTGGGGCACCGGCCTCCTCACCGGGCTCGCCCTCATCATCGCCATCGGAGCACAAAACGCCTTTGTGCTGCGCCAGGGCATCCGCCGCGAACACGTGGGCGTTGTGGTGGCGCTCTGCATCGTCAGTGACGCGCTCCTGATCCTGGTTGGCACAGCCGGAATCGGCGCGCTCGTGTCCCGTTTCCCCGTTGCGCTGGACCTCCTGCGCTGGGGCGGCGCCGCGTACCTGACGTGGTGGGCCGTCCGGTCCTTCAGGTCGGCCTTCAAACCGGCGGCGCTCGCGGCCGAGGCACCGCGCAGCCGGGGATCCGTGGTCGCCACCACCCTCGCGCTGACCTACCTCAACCCGCACGTCTACCTGGACACCGTGGTGCTCCTGGGCAGCCTGGCCAACCAGCAGGAAAACGGAACGCGGTGGGTGTTCGCGGCCGGCGCCGTCGTCGGCAGCATTCTCTGGTTCTGCGCTCTCGGCTACGGTGCCCGCGCACTGTCCGGAGTGCTCAACAGTCCGCGTACCTGGCGGGTGGTGGACTGCATCATCGGCGTGGTGATGCTGGGCCTTGCCATCAAGCTGATTCTGGGGTGAACCGCGGCGCAGCATCGGCCCGCGCCGAACGATAGAGTTAGGGAAACACGCCACGCATCAGACACGAGGAGACTCATGGCACACCCGGTACGCCAACCGCGCGAAAAGCGCCCGACCCACTCCGGCGATGGACACCTGCTGACCAACATCGTCGCCTTCGCGGTGATGTTCATTCTCTTTGCGCTGTCGATCTACTCGCTGACGTTCTTCGAGAAGACCAACGTCTGGCCGTTTGCGGTGTGTCTCACACTCTTCTTCCTGGCGTTCTGGATTCCCCAGACAATCCTCGGCCGGTCCGACACCGGACCGCGGATGGCGAAGGGCGACCGCAAGGCCTGAATCCGGCAATTGGTCGACTGGGGGTCCGCTGTGCGGGCCCCCAGTCGCGTCTGCGGGTGCACCCGGCCCAAATGTTACGCAGTGTGACAGAGGGGAATAAGTGGGCGCCGTCGACTGCTGGAATGGATAGCTGCCCGCACTCGGGCATCCCATTCACAGCGTCAAAGGATATCCCCATGATTTCTCGCCGTCTTCCGCTGCTCGGCGCCGCGACCGCCATCCTTCTTGCGGTTGCCGGTTGCGGTTCATCAGCCTCCTCCGACACCGCGTCCGAAGGCGCCTCCGAGTCCACCGGCGGCACCACCCTCGCTGAGATTCAGGAGTCCGGTGTACTGACCGTCGGAACCGAAGGCACCTACAAGCCCTTCACCTTCCACGAGGGCGGCGCCGGCGAGCTGACCGGCTACGACGTCGAGGTCATCACCGCCGTCGCGGAGAAGCTCGGCGTTGAGGCTGAGTTCGAGGAGACCCAGTGGGACGCCATCTTTGCCGGGCTTGAGGCAGGCCGCTTCGACGTCATCGCCAACCAGGTGTCCATCACCCCGGAGCGCGAGGAAACCTACTCGTTCTCCGTGCCGTACACCTACAGCAACGGCGTCATCGTGACCTCGGCTGACAACAGCGAGATCACGTCCTTCGAGGATCTCGAGGGCAAGACCACCGCGCAGTCGCTCACCAGCAACTGGTACGAGCTGGCCGAGGAAAGCGGCGCCGAGATCGAGGCCGTTGAGGGCTGGGCGCAGTCCGTCACCCTCCTCGAGCAGGGCCGCGTGGATGCCACGATCAACGATGAGCTGACCTTCCTCGACTACCAGAAGTCCACCCCGAACGACGCGATCAAGATCGCCGCGGAGACCGAGGAGCAGTCCCGCAGCGCGCTGGCGTTCCGTCAGGGCAGCGATGACCTGGTCGAGGCCGTCAACTCGGCCCTGGAGGAGCTGCGCGAGGACGGCACCCTCGCTGAAATCTCCGAGAAGTACTTCGGCGAAGACGTCAGCGCAGAATAACCACCACGACGACGACGGCGGGCACCTTGACGGGGCGCCCGCCGTCAGTCTGTGCGGACACCCGTTACCCGCCCACCTTCGATAGCGTAGGAACTCATGGACATTGACTGGGATCTCGCCCTGACCTCACTCTGGCCGCTGGTCCAGGGCGGGCTCACCGGCACCATTCCGCTGTCGCTGGCGTCGTTCGCTTTCGGCCTGATGCTGGCCCTGCTCGTGGCGCTCATGCGGCTCAGCGCCAACCGGCTGGTGTCCGGAATCGGCCGGGCGTACGTGTCGGTGATCCGCGGTACTCCCCTGCTGGTTCAGCTGTTCGTCATTTTCTACGGGTTGCCCTCGATCGGGCTGACCATCGATCCGTGGCCGAGCGCGATCATCGCGTTCTCGCTCAATGTGGGCGGTTACGCGGCCGAGATCATCCGCGCCGCCATCCTGTCCGTCCCCCGCGGGCAGTGGGAGGCCGGGCACACCATCGGCATGTCCCGTACCCTGGCGCTGCGCCGGATCATCCTTCCGCAGGCGGCACGGGTGTCGGTCCCCCCGCTGTCGAATACCTTCATTTCACTGGTGAAGGACAGCTCGCTGGCGTCACTGATCCTCGTCACCGAGCTGTTCCGCCAGGCCCAGGAGATTGCCGCGTTCAGCCAGCAGTTCATGCTGCTCTATATTGAGGCTGCGGCCGTGTACTGGGTCTTCTGTCTGGTCCTCTCGGCTGGACAGTCCCGACTGGAGAAGAGGCTGGACCGCTATGTCGCCCACTGATGTGCTGAAAGTCGAGGGGCTGCGGAAGTCCTTCGGGGACAACGAGGTGCTCCGCTCGATCGACCTCTCGGTTGCCTCCGGTGGCGTGGTTGCGCTGGTGGGCCCCTCCGGCTCCGGCAAGACCACCGTGCTGCGCTCCCTGAACGGACTGGAAATTCCCGACGCCGGCCGCGTCACCTTTGAGGGCGACCCCGCCGTCGACTTCGGCTCCAACGTGCCCAGGCGCCAGCTCATGGCCCTGCGCGACCGCAGCGCCATGGTGTTCCAGCACTACAACCTCTTCCCGCACATGACGGTGCTGGAGAACGTGATCGAGGGACCGGTGCAGGTCCAGCGGCGCCCCCGGGCCGAGGCCGTGCGTGACGCCGAGGACCTGCTGCGCCGCGTGGGCCTCGCGGAGAAGAAGGACCAGTACCCGCATGAGCTCTCCGGCGGGCAGCAGCAGCGCGTGGGTATTGTCCGGGCGCTGGCGCTGAAGCCGACGCTGCTGCTGTTCGACGAGCCGACGTCCGCACTGGATCCGGAGCTCGTGGGCGAAGTGCTCTCCGTCATCAAGGAGCTGGCCGACGAGGGCTGGACCATGGTCCTCGTCACCCACGAGCTCGCGTTCGCCCGCGAGGTGGCCACCGAGGTGGTGTTCATGGACGGCGGCGTGGTGGTTGAGCACGGTCCGCCCGAGAGGGTGCTGCGCAACCCGTCCGAGGAGCGGACCAGGCGTTTTGTGCACCGGCTCCTCCACCCCTTTTAGGCGGGTTCTTCAACCCTGGGCCCGTTAATCCCACTGAGTGGCGCGTTCCAGTGGGAACGAACCGTTCCTTCCCGCTGGGCGTAGCAGCTCAATGGGACCGGCGGCGGCTAGGCTCGATGCCATGGACCACACAGTAAGCCTGACCCAGCATGTCAACGCTCCCCCGGAAAAGGTCTGGGCTGTCATCACCGACATCCCGGGCTCGGCCGACACCCTCTCCGGCGTCAACCGGATCGAGATGCTCAGCGACGGCCCGTACGGTGAAGGGACCCGCTGGAAGGAAACGCGCACCATGATGGGCCGGTCAGAGACCGTTGAGATGTGGGTGTCGCAGGCGGACCCGCCCCGCAGCACCACGGTGAAGGCACTCCAGGGCAAGGCCGACTACACCTCCCGAATGACCCTCACCGAGCGCGACGGCGGCACGGACCTGACCATGACCTTCGGCGCCGAGATGGTCGATCCCTCGCGGGCCACCAAAATCGCGATGGCGCTCTTCGGGAAGCTCGGCCTGCTCGCCACGCGCAAGGCCCTCGCGAAGGACCTCGCGGAAATCGCGGCGAAGGCGGAGTCGCTCTAGCTCACCACGAATGCCCACCGGGTTGCAGATCTCGGTGGGCTCACGCGTGAACTGCCCGGTGAGTACGTCGGCTCAGTGGGCAGTCCCGCGGAGATGAGGACCTACAGCAGACCCTTGGTGTGCCATACGGTCTTGGTTTCCGTGAAGAACGCGATGCGTTCCAGGGAGGGGGCACCGGCGTCGGGCCCTGATTCCGGCGGGAGCACCCGCTTCAGGGAGTCTGCGGCGGCGATCTGCAGGTCCACCCAGTCCAGCTCCCCGGCGCCTAGGAGGTCCAGGGCGTTGACGTCGGCGTGCGCGGCGAGCCACGGCGCGATCTCCGCGGGTGACCCACTGAGCACATTGACGACGCCGGCCGGCACGTCACTGGTCGCGAACACCTCACCGAGACTCAACGCCGCCAGCGGCGCCTTCTCGGAAGGAATCACGACGACGGTGTTCCCGCTCACGAGGACCGGCGCCACCGCGCGGACAAAGCCGAGCAGCGAACTTCCCGTCTGCGGTGCGATCACAGCCACCACACCGGTGGGCTCGGGCACGGACAGGTTGAAGAACGGACCCGACACGGCGTTCCCGTTGCCCGCGACCTGCACGTACTTGTCCGCCCAGCCGGCGTACCAGACCCACAGGTCGATCGCCTCGTCCACCTGGGCCTGCGCCGCGGACGCCGAAACACCCTCGAACGCGGCGATTTCCTCGGCGAACTGCGCCCGGCGGCCGTCCAGGATCTCCGCGATCCGGTACAGCACCTGCCCGCGGTTGTACCCG
>NZ_KI914602.1:2816-26585 GCF_000520475.1 Arthrobacter sp. 35/47 | reverse complement strand
TCTCCGCGATCCGGTACAGCACCTGCCCGCGGTTGTACCCGGTGGTCCCGGACCAGCCGCTGACGGCGGCGCGGGCGGCCACGACGGCGTCGCGGGCGTCCTTCCGGGAGGCCTTCGCGGCGTTGACTGAACTCACCGAAAAGCTCCCCTTTGTGGTTGCCACCTCATACACACGCCCGGATTCGCTCCGGATGAACTTGCCGCCGACATACAGCTTGTAGGTCTTCGGAACAGCCAGCCGGCTCATCGAGCATCTCCCTTGAAAGCAGACGACCCCGCAAAAGCAGACGGCGCCAGGTACGCGTGCAGGCCCTGCTTGCCACCCTCGCGGCCGTAACCGGACTCCTTGTACCCGCCGAACGGCGACGCCGGATCGAACTTGTTGAACGTGTTGGCCCAGACGACGCCGGCGCGCAGTTTGTCCGCGACCGCAAGGATGCGGCTGCCCTTGTCCGTCCAGATCCCCGCGGAAAGGCCGTACGGGGTGTTGTTGGCCTTTGCGATCGCCTCGGCCGGGGTGCGGAACGTCAGCACGGACAGCACCGGCCCGAAAATCTCGTCCCTCGCGATCCGGGAACTCGTGGAGACGTTGGTGAAGATGGTCGGCGGGAACCAGAATCCCTCCGACGGCAGGTTGCAGGCCGGGCTCCAGCGTTCGGCGCCCTCCTGCTCACCGATGTCGGAGAGCTCGCGCATCCGGCCCAGCTGCGAGGCCGAGTTGATCGCGCCGACGTCGGTGTTCTTATCCAGCGGATCCCCCACGCGCAGGGTGGCCAGGCGGGACTTCAACCGCTCGACGACGTCGTCATGGATGGACTCCTGCACCAGCAGACGTGAACCCGCGCAGCAGACCTGCCCCTGGTTGAAGAAGATGCCGTTGACGATCCCCTCGACGGCTTGGTCGATGGGGGCGTCGTCGAACACGATGTTCGCGCCCTTCCCGCCGAGTTCGAGGGTGAGTTTCTTGGACGAGCCTGCCGTGGAGCGGGCAATCTGCCGGCCCACCGCCGTCGAGCCCGTGAATGCAACCTTGTTCACGTCCGGGTGGTTCACCAGCGCGGACCCGGTGGCGCCGGCTCCGGTGACAATGTTGACGACGCCGGCCGGCAGGTCCGCCTGCTGCAGGATCTCCGCGAACAGCAGCGCCGTCAGCGGGGTGGTCTCGGCGGGCTTGAGCACCACCGTGTTCCCGGCAGCCAAAGCCGGGGCGATCTTCCACGCCAGCATCAGCAGCGGGAAGTTCCACGGGATCACCTGCGCGGCCACGCCGAGCGACCGCGGATTCGGCCCCAGCCCGGCGTACTCCAGCTTGTCCGCCCAACCCGCGTAGTAGAAGAACCAGGCAGCCACCAGGGGAATGTCGACGTCGCGGCTTTCCTTGATCGGCTTGCCGTTGTCCAGGCTCTCGGCGACGGCGAGCTCGCGGGCACGCTCCTGCACCAGCCGGGCAATGCGGAAAAGGTACTTCCCGCGGTCAGCACCGGACATCCGCGACCACGTCTTCTCATACGCACGGCGGGCGGCGACGACGGCGGCATCCACATCCTGCTCATTGGCGCAGGACACGGTGGCAATGTGCTTCTCGGTGGCCGGGGAGATGGTGGTGAAGGACTCCCCGTTGCCGGGGACGAACTCACCGTTGATGAACAATCCGTACTCATCACGAAGGTTCAGGATCGCTGCCGACTCGGGCGCGGGAGCGTAGTCGAGGAAAGTCATGGCAGGTCCTTTTAGTCGATCGTGACGTAGGCCGGGCCGGAATAGCGGCCGCTGGTGAGCTTCTGGCGCTGCAGGAGCACATCGTTGAGGAGGCTCGAGGCGCCGAAGCGGAACAGGTCCGGCTGCAGCCACTCCTCCCCCACAGTTTCCGCGACAGTGACCAGGTACTTGATGGCGTCTTTCGACGCCCGGATCCCGCCCGCGGGCTTCACGCCGATCTTCTCGCCCGTGAGGCGGTGCCAGTCACGGACCACCTCGAGCATGGACAGCGTCACCGGCAGGGTGGCCGCCGGAGTGACCTTGCCCGTGGACGTCTTGATGAAGTCACCGCCGGCCAGGATCGACAGCCAGGACGCGCGGCGCACATTGTCATACGTGTTCAGCTCACCGGTTTCCAGGATGACCTTCAGGTGCGCATAGGTACCATCCGGACGCTTGCACGCTTCCTTGACGGCGACGATTTCGTCGAACACCTGGCCGTACCGGCCGGAGAGGAACGCGCCGCGGTCGATGACCATGTCGATCTCGTCGGCTCCGGCAGCAACGGCGTCGGAGGTGTCGGAGAGCTTCACGGACCGGGACGCGCGGCCGCTCGGGAAGGCGGTAGCCACCGCAGCGACGTTGATGCGGCCGGGGGCGCCGTCGTCGTGCGCGGAACCCAGCGCCTCCACAGCGTGCGGCACCATATCGCCGTACACGCACACCGCGGCGACGCGCGGAGTGGACATGTCATCGGGATCCGGGACCATGGCCTTGGCCACCAGCGAGCGCACCTTGCCCGGCGTGTCAGCACCCTCAAGCGTGGTCAGGTCAGTCAACCGGATGATGGTATCCAGCGCCCAGGCCTTGGAGGTGGTCTTGATCGAGCGGGTTCCCAGGGCGGCGGCGCGGGCCTCCAGGCCCACGGCATCAACGCCCGGAATGCCCTCGAGGTAGCGGCGCAGGCTGCGTTCGGTGAGATCGCCACCGATCACTTCCAGGGCCCTCGACGCCGGTGCAACGGTGGTTCCGGCGCGCGTGGTTTCCATGGTCACAGGTTCTCCATACTTCTACTCGCTGCCATGCACGGAACGGTTCCCGCCGCACCCTCTGTTGGTGGTTAGCCTGGGTATCGATAGCGCCGGGACAGGTGGTCGGACCCGCATGGACGCTACGACTTTACCACCGGGTAACCGCGGCGGCGCGCCCTGTCCACAGGCAAGCTACAGCACCGTGCACGTCACGCTGCCGCCCATCCCCTGCCCCTGGTTCTGGACATTGACGCGCAGGGCTGTGGACGTCCAGCCCAGGTAGCCGGCCTGAATGGTGACGGTGGCGCTGGCCCGGTCCAGCAGGATCGACCGGACTGTGGTCTGGACGGCGGGGTTGCCGTCAACCCGCACGGAGTAGGCGCTCCCTGGTCCGGCGTAGGACCATTCGAGGAGGATCTTCGGCCCGGAACCGCCCGGATTCTGAATCGAGCACACGGGCTGGTAGGGCGCGGGCAGCGAGGCCGCCGAAAATGAAGCCGCAGCCGTCGCCTTCGATGTGAACGCCGCACTGGCGGGATCCGCACCGTGCAGCGCACCGCCATACAGGGCGCCGCCAGCGAGCAAGAGCACACCGGCCGTGGCAACACTGGCGGTGGGCAAACCCGGCTTCGGTTCCCGCTTCACCCCGAACGCCACATACAGCAGGTAGGCGGTGAAGAGGCCGCCCACAAACACGGCCGTGGGGCTGCTGAGCCAGGCCACCGCGTACCCGAGCAGCGGCGCGGACCAGAACACGCGGTCCACTTCGGTGACCGGGTAGACCTCGGCGTCAGCGACGTCATTGGCGTCGCCCTGCAGGGTGAGCTGCGCGTACCCGGCAGCCGGCTCTACCGCCACAACCCGGTGCGTAATCCGGGTTCCGGTGGAGTTCTCGGTGCTGACGATGTCGCCCGGACCAATACCGGAAGCCTCAACCGGAATGCTGAGCGCCAGACCGCCGGTGGGAATGGTGGGATCCATCGACCCGGAGGTGAAGATGAGCGGCTTGATCCCGAAGAGAACGGCCGCGAGCGCCGCCAGCAGGCACAGCGATCCGAGGACCGCCCCGACGGTGAGCGCCGCATTCTGGATCCGGTTGAGGCCCATGTCAGCCGGCCTGGTTGGCAGTGAAGGTGAGTGTCGCCGTCGTGCTGGTTCCCTGCAGGGAGTTGTCGGCGGCAGCCGGTAGGCTCACGCGGATGCAGAGCTGTTCAGCAGCGGCGGGCGCCAGCGTCCGGGCTGAGGCCAACGAACTGCCCGCCAGGGAGGCCGATCCCAGCGGCAGTGCCGTGCCCGCGCAGTTGATCCCGTCCGCGGCGAGGCCGCCGGGTGCTACGGAGATGGTGAGCGCCGTAGCCAGGGCGGCGTTGCCGGTGGCCGTCGTGGCGAAGTTGTAGGCGTACGGCAGTGAGCCGGTGTTCGCGACCGTCAGCACGGCGGCCTTCGCCGATCCCGGGTACATGTTGGTCATGGTGAGGGAGGTGAGGTCCACGGCGTCGTCCGCTTCGCCGTTGAGCGTGAGGTCAAGGGTGCCGGCGGAGAACTGGGCGGTGGCGGTGGCGGAGTCCGTCCATGCTGCGAGGGTGCCTACAGCCCCGAACCCGGCCACGATCCCGAGGGACAGCAGCGCCCGGAGGCGCACTGAGTCAAGCTGTCGCATGGTTGCGCTCCTCTTCCGTCGTGGTGTTTTCGGTCGTTTTGTTTCCGGTGCCGGCCGCTGAACGCTTGCGGGCCCGTTCCACCGCCGCACCGGTGAACATTGACGCGGTGTATCCGAACAGCAGTACGACGGCGGTGCCCACAGCCCAGATGCGCTGCTCACCGGTCAGCCAGCCGTTGACGTATCCGGCGAACGGGATGCTGTACCAGACGACGCCGCGGATCTGCTCCGGCCGCACCTGCTCCGCGTCCGGCACGGGGCTGGCGTCGCCCTGGGTGGTGAAGGTGACGCCGTTGCTGCCGGAGGTCCGGGCGATGATCCGGTGGGTAATGACGGCCGGTTCACCGGAGCGGATCTGGTAGGTGATGGCGTCCCCGATTCGCAGCTCACCGGCGTCGGCGTTCCTGGTGACCACGAGGCTGCCGGGCGGCATGCCGGGCTGCATTGAGCCGGTCAGGACGGTGTAGGCACCGGATCCGAGGGTCTTCGGAAGAACCACCATGGCCGCCAGCAATCCCAGCACCGCCAGCAGGCAGGTCCAGGACAGCACTTGTCGCACCCACCACATTCCCCCGGTTTCCTGCCTCATTGGACCTGATCCCCCCTGAATGTGAATGTTGCTGCGGTGGTGCCCTGGGCCGCTTCGATCGGTGCGTCGGCGTTCATCGCGACCGTGATGCACAAATCAATAGCCGACGACGGCGCCAGCCGGCTCCCAGCGAATGCTCCGCCTGTGAGCGGACCCAGGTACAGGGTGGCGGCACTCGCCGGGGTGGTTCCGTTGCAGACCGGGTCATCGGTGACGATCAGGGTGAGCGCTGCGGCGAGCAGGCTGTCGGCCGTGGTGGATGTTGCTGTTGCCACGTCCGCGAGCTGGTAGAGCATCTCCGCGGTCCCTCCGTTGCGAAGGGCCAGAGGCGCGCTGACCGAGGCGCCGGGTGCGAGGTTGTCGGTGCTCAGCGTGGTGAACACGTAGCTTTCGGGAGATCCGCCGGCGAGCAGTTCGAGGCTTCCGGTAGTCACGGATCCGGGGTTCAGCGCCGCGTTATCCTGCCAGAGGGCTCCGGTGCCGCCCGCCGTCCCAGCGACGACGAGCAGCACCGCGCCGGCTGCTGCAATCCCGATCTTGCCCATGATCCTGCACCGTTCCTCGCCCCGACTGCCGGTGGTGTGTGGTTAGGACTGCGTCAGGACGACGCCCACAGTGCCAAGGTCAACGACCAGGTCCTGGGCTTTCTGAAGATCCGCATTCAGGGAGACCGTGACCGTCAGCGGAATCTTGTAGGTGTCGGCTTCGTCGAAGGAAACCACACCGGTCGTTCCATCCACCGCGAGCTTGTTGTCCACGTTTGTCCCGGTGATTGCTGCGTAATCCGGTTCGCCCAGCGTGACTGTGACGTACTGCGATACATCTTGGGAGTCGGCAATCGCGGTGAGTCCATCAGTGACGCTGAATGTTCCCTCCAGGTTGTCACCTTCGGCCGTGACAATGGCGTCCACCGTGTATGTCAGGGCATCGCCGGGAACCATATCGAAGTCAGCGATGCTGATCGCAGTGCCGTCCTGCGCCCAAGCTGCATTCTCCAACTCGAGGTCGAGCACACCGGTGGACACGTCGCCTGCGTCCACTGTCTCCTGATCTTTCCAGGTGGCGTACGTGCCGACGCCGCCGAGAAGAAGCGTGCCCGCTGCAGCGGCTGCGAGGGTTCCTTTGGTTACCTTATTCATGACCGAGACCTTTTCCTGAAGTTTGCCGACTGTTCAAAGCGTCCCCAGTGCCCTGACGCCTATAAGCAAACCTATGGATGAAACTTCAAGGAAAAGTTGGGTGAATACCGAATGTTCGGCGAAGCTTTGGGTTTCGGCTGCTCAACGAAAGCCCGAAGCCCCATTCTCAGGACCGGACGCGCAACGGCAAACCCCGGAAGATTCGTGCACGTCTGGCGGCTTCCGACGGCCCGAAGCCACCGGACGTGCGCAAAAGTTCCCGAAGAGGACCGGGAAAGCTACCCCGTGAACACTGCATCCACTACGCCCTGCGCCCACTCGAGGATCGCGGCGTCGGCCAGGTCCCGGCCTCCCACGGAGGACGTCTTCGGCTTCGGGATCAGCGCCGCGTTCATCGCCGGCTTCACGGAGGCCCCCGGGTACATCCGCTTCAGGCGCATCTCCTTGGACTCGGGCAGGTTGGCCGGCGCGAACTTGATGAAGTTGCCCTGCATCGCGACGTCGGTCAGTCCCACAGCACGCGCCTGAACCCGGAACCGCGCCACGGCCACCAGATTGACTACCGGCGCAGGCAGGTCGCCGTAGCGGTCCCGAAGCTCCTCGACCACCTCGTCAATCGCGGCATCGGTCACACACGACGCGAGCTTCCGGTACGCCTCAAGCCGCAGCCGCTCCCCCGGCACATAGTCGTGGGGCAGGTGCGCGTTGACCGGGAGCTCTATCTTCATTTCGGCGGCCTTCTCCTCGGCCTCGCCGCGGTAGTTCGCCACCGCCTCACCGACCAGCCGGATATACAGGTCAAAGCCGACGCCGGCAATGTGCCCGGACTGCTCCCCGCCCAGCAGGTTACCCGCACCGCGGATCTCGAGGTCCTTCAGGGCCAGCTGCATACCGGCGCCGAGCTCGTTGTGCGACGCCACCGCCTTCAGCCGCTCCAGCGCCACCTCACCCAGCGGCTTCTCCGACGGGTACAGGAAGTACGCGTATGCCCGCTCGCGGCCACGGCCCACACGGCCGCGCAGCTGGTGCAGCTGGGACAGGCCATAGTTGTCCGCCCGGTCCACGATCAGCGTGTTCGCGTTGGAGATATCCAGGCCGGTCTCGATGATCGTGGTGCAGACCAGCACGTCGAACCTCTTCTCCCAGAAGTCCACGATGATCTGCTCCAGCCGCGACTCGCTCATCTGCCCGTGCGCCACCGCAACACGCGCCTCCGGGACCAGCTGCTGCAGGTGTGAGGCCGTCCGGTCGATCGAGGACACCCGGTTGTGCACAAAGAACACCTGCCCCTCGCGCATCAGCTCGCGCCGGATCGCCGCGGACGTCTGCTTGTCCGTGTACGGGCCCACGTAGGTCAGCACCGGGTGCCGCTCTTCCGGCGGCGTGGCCAGCGTCGAGGTCTCGCGGATCCCGGTCAGCGACATCTCCAGCGTCCGCGGAATCGGGGTCGCACTCATCGCCAGCACATCCACATTGGTGCGCATCTTTTTCAGCGCTTCCTTGTGTTCGACGCCGAACCGCTGCTCCTCGTCCACGATCACCAGCCCGAGATCCTTGAACTGCACCTCGGTGGACAGCAGCCGGTGCGTACCGATCACGACGTCGACCGCACCGCTCTTCAGCCCTTCCACCGTCTCCTTGGACTCCTTGGAGGTCTGGAACCGGGACAGCGCACGGATGCGCACCGGGAAACCGGAGAATCGCTCGGAGAACGTCTCGAAGTGCTGCTGCACCAGCAGGGTGGTGGGCACCAGCACGGCCACCTGCTTCCCGTCCTGCACAGCCTTGAACGCGGCGCGGACGGCGATTTCCGTCTTGCCGTAGCCCACGTCGCCGGAGACCAGCCGGTCCATCGGGACTTCCCGCTCCATGTCGGCCTTGACCTCGTTGATGGTGGTCAGCTGGTCGGGCGTCTCGATATACGGGAAGGCCTCCTCCAGCTCCCGCTGCCACGGTGTGTCCGGGGCAAACGCATGCCCGCGCGACGCCATCCGCGCCGAGTAGAGCCGGATCAACTCCCCGGCGATCTCCTTGACGGCCTTGCGCGCCTGGCTCTTGGTCTTCGCCCAGTCGGAGCCGCCCATTTTCGACAGCGCGGGCGTATCCCCGCCGACGTACCGGGTCACCTGGTCCAGCTGGTCCGTCGGCACAAACAGCCGGTCACCCGGGGCACCGCGCTTGGACGGCGCGTACTCCAGCACCAGGTATTCGCGGATGGTCTTCGTGGGCCCCGCGCCGGTGGACCGCTGGATCAGCTCGACGAACCGCGCCACACCGTGCTGCTCGTGCACCACAAAGTCGCCCTCGCGCAGCTGCAGCGGGTCGACGGCGTTGCGCCGCTTCGAGGGCATCTTCCGCATATCCCGGGTACCGGCGGCCGACGTCCGGCCCAGCAGGTCGGCCTCGGTCAGCAGCCCGAGCTTGAGCCCGTCCAGGACAAATCCACGGCCGGCAGCCGCCGTCGTGATCTCGATGATGCCCGGTTGCGGCGCGCCGTCGATGGAGTCAACGCGCGACGCCGGAATGTCGGCATCGTGGAACAGTTCGGCCAGGCGCTGGGCCGGCCCGGGACCCTCGGTCGCGACGACGACGCGCCACTGGTCGCGCACCCTGCCGCCGAGAAACTCCATCATTTCCGCGACGTCGCCCTGGTACCCGCGCGGTTCACGCGCGGCGACGGTGAAGCTGTCGACGTCGGTGAGCAGGTCATCGGACCCGAAGGATGTGATCGACCACCAGGCCACATCGTTCGCCAGCGCGGAGGAGCGTGTGTCCATCAGAGACCGGAAACTCGCCGCCTCCAGGTCCGCGCCCAACTGGCCGCTCAGATCCACGGGCGCCGCACCGCCGTCGGACGCTGTGGCCCAGGCGGCCTGGAGGAACTCCTCGTTGGTCGCTTCCAGGTCATGGGCGCGCGTGCGCACCTTTTCAGGTTCGACGACGACGGCAATCGACCCGGCCGGCAGCTCGCCGACAAACGGCACCATGGCATCGACCAGCACCGGCGCCAGCGACTCCATGCCCTCAACGGCGATGCCGCCGGCGATCTTCTCGAGCATCCCGGCCGCGGCGGGCAGCTGGGGGCGCAGGTGGGCGGCCCGGGATTTGACCGACGGCGTGATCAGCAGCTCCCTGCACGGCGGCGCGTACAGCTCGGTGGGCGCGCCCCGGTCCCCGTCGACCGGCAGCGAGCGCTGGTCAGCGACGGCAAACCAGCGCATCTGATCCACCTCGTCGCCGAAGAACTCGATGCGCAGCGGATGGTCCTCCGTGGGCGGGAAGACGTCGATGATGCCGCCGCGCACCGCGAACTCGCCGCGATGGGACACCATGTCGACGCGCGAGTAGGCGGCGTCGGCGAGCGCACGGACCACGTCGTCGAAGCCGCGTTCCTCCCCCACTTTCAGGGCGACCGGCTCCAGCTGTCCGAGACCGGCGACCAGCGGCTGCACCACGGCGCGCACCGGCGCGGTGATCACGCGGATCGGATCGGCCCCCGGGTGGGCCAGCCGCCGCAGCACCGACAGCCGCCGGCCGACGGTGTCGGAACGCGGCGAGAGCCGCTCGTGCGGCAGGGTTTCCCAACTGGGGAACTCTTCAATGGACGACGCCGGCAGGTAGCTTCGCAGGGCAGCCGCCAGGTCCTCAGCCTCCCGCCCGGTGGCGGTGACGGCCACGACAACCGGGGTGCCGCCGTCGTCGTCGTGTGCCTCGGCGAGGCCGTCCACCATTTCCGCGAGCAGCGCGGCGCGCAGCCCGGTGGGGGCGCCGATCTGCAGGTCGGTGCTGCGTCTGGAACCGGAACGGGACGCGTTGGCGCGCACCCGGGCAAAGGAGGGGTCCTCCTGCAGGGCGGCGCGGAGACCGTTGAGGGTGGGTCCGGTGGGGGCCATGGCGATCCTTCAGGGTCGTGGGCAGCACAAAAAGACAACACGAAAGCCCGAAATTCTCAAAGAATCCCGGGAGTCGGCGTTAACACTACCGCGCAGCGGTGACAGACGACGGCCCGGGGAACCGGCTGCCGGGCAGGCTCACATAGGATGTACGGGACTCAAGACCAACAACCTCCGGAGGATTCGTGGCACTCAGCGCCTCAACCACCCTGCCCTACGACGTTGCAACGGTGACCGATGTTTTCACCGATGAAGCGTTCCTGAAGCACACCAGCGAGCATGTCGGAGGGGAGCTGAAGTCCCTGACGGTCGACGGCGATACCTCCGCCGCCTTCACCCTCACCGCGGTGCGCACGCTGCCCACCACCCGTCTGCCGGATTTCGCCCGCAAGTTCGTCGGCGACAGCCTGACCGTCACGCAGACCGAGAACTGGAGCGCTCCCCTGGGGGACGGCTCCCGTGAGGCGAAGGTGTCCATGAGCGTTGCCGGTGCCCCCGTGAATGTCGACGCCGTCCAGCGGCTCATCGCCGAAGGCACCTCCACCCGCGTGGATGTCGAGGGCAATGTAACCTCCTCCATCCCGTTCATGGGCGCGAAGATCGCCGCCGCTGCGGAGCCGTACATCGGCAAGGCCCTCAACATCCAGGCCGCCGAGGCGAAGAACTGGCTGGAGAGCCGCTGATGGAGCTTCCCCTTCCCCTGTCCATTGTCCTGATCGTCTCGGGCCTGTGGTCCCTGATTGTCTGGCCGCCGTTCCTGCGGCGGGTCTTCAAGGACCCGCGGTCGCGGGACGAGCGCGGCGCTGCCACCCGTTTCCTCAAGGTCCACTTCATGCTGGTGAGCACCTCGATGATCCTGGGAGCCGCCACCCTGGTGATCGGATTCCGCACCCTCGCTGCCTGAGTAAACACTCTGGCCGCAGCAGCACCCTGGCTGCCTAAGTAAGCGCCGCCCTGGGCAGCACCCTTGCCGCCTGGGGGAACCGCTGCCTGAGTGAGCGCCGCCTGAGTAACATGCGTCACTCCGACCAGACTCCCCTGCTAGGGTTTTAGCAGTTGGTGCGCCGGGAAGTCTGGTCGGCAGTAATTTTTCGTGCCCCGAAGGAGTAGCCCGTGTCAGAACTGCAGCCGAACCAGCCCAAACGCGCGTTCAGCCGTTCCAGTTGGCTGGAATATCAGCGGCTCAGCGAGATCCTCCGCAAGGAGACGGTCGGCGGCATCCTGCTGATCATCGCGGCCGCACTGGCCCTGATCTGGGCCAATTCTCCGTTCGCCGACAGCTACTTCGCGCTCCGCGACTTCGAGTTCGGCTACGAGCCATGGCACCTCAAGCTTTCCGTGGGCCACTGGGCGGCGGACGGCCTGCTGGCGATCTTCTTCTTCCTGGTCGGCCTGGAGCTCAAACGGGAATTCGTTGCCGGCGACCTGCGTAGCCCCTCCCGGGCAATAGTCCCGGTGGCCGCGGCCGCAGGCGGCGTCATCGTCCCGGCCCTGATCTACGTCCTGGTCAACCTGAACTCCCCCGAGACCCTGCGGGGCTGGGCCATCCCCACCGCCACCGACATCGCGTTTGCGGTAGCGGTCCTCGCCGTCATCAGTTCCCACCTGCCGAGCGCCCTCCGGATCTTCCTGCTGACGCTGGCCGTGGTGGACGACCTCATCGCCATCGCGATCATCGCCTTCTTCTACACGGAAGAGGTGGAGTTCACCTTCCTGCTCCTGACCCTGGTGCCGCTGGCTCTCTTCGCCTTCCTCGCGCAGAAGAACCCTAAGTTCTTCGGGAAAAAGACCCCTGCAGCCTGGTTCATCCTCCTGCCGATCGGGTTCGTCGCGTGGGCGTTGATGCACGCATCGGGCGTCCACGCCACGGTGGCCGGCGTGCTGCTCGGCTTCATGGTTCCCGTACTGCGCATCGGCAAGGGCGGAAAGTCCGTCATGCCCAAGCCGAACAAGCCGGGACTGGCGGAAACCTTCGAGCACCGGTTCCGTCCGCTGTCGGCCGGCGTCGCTGTCCCCGTCTTCGCGTTTTTCTCAGCCGGCGTGGCTATCGGCGGGGTGGAGGGATTTGTCTCCGCCTTCAGTGACCCGGTGACCCTCGGCATTGTGCTCGGTCTGGTGCTGGGCAAGCCCATCGGCATCCTGCTGACCACGTGGATTGTCACCAAGACCACCAAGGCCACCATGGATCCGGACCTGCGCTGGGTGGACCTGCTCGGCGTCGGGCTTCTGGCCGGCGTGGGCTTCACCGTGTCGCTGCTGGTCAACGACCTGAGCTTCCCCCAGGGTTCCCCGGAGAATGACCATGCCAAGGTCGCCATCCTGGCCGCGTCCCTGACGGCCGCGATCCTGGCCACCGTGATTCTGCGCTCCCGCAACAAGCGTTACCGCCGGATCGAGGAAGCCGAGAAGGTGGACGCCAACCAGGACGGCATCCCGGACCTCTTCGAGGACGGGAACCGCCGCTAGCCGCACCAGACATGCCCACCGAAGCGCAGGTTTCGGTGCGAAATGTCTGTCCATTCCCACCGAACAACCCGATTCAGTGGGATCGACGGGACATGCGCGCGTCAACCGAGCGGGACGGACGGAGCGAACGGGTCACCCGTTGGCCGCGAGAACCGCTTCCTCGAGGGCCACCCAGGCGAGCATGGCGCACTTCACGCGGGCCGGGAAGCGGGACACCCCGGCAAACGCGGCTGCATCCCCGAGGACCTCCTCGTCAGGGACAACCGTCCCGCGAGAGCGCATGAGTTCCCGGAACCGGTCCAACTGCTCCATCATCTCGTCGCGGGTGCCCCCGCTGACCAGTTCGGTGAGCACGGAGGCCGATGCCATGGAGATGGCACACCCCGCACCCTGCCACGCCACCCGCTCAATCCGGGATTCGGCGAGCCACACCCGGAGGGTGATCTCGTCCCCGCAGATGGGATTGAGCTGATGAGATTCCCCTGTCGACAAGCTGGACAACGCTGAATCAGCGTCCGACGACGGCTCCAACGTCCCTTGCCCCACCCTCCGTTTGGAGTGGTCGAGGATGATGTCCTGGTACAGGCTCTCGAGGCCGCCGCTCATGCCGACGCTCCGAAGAACGAGCGGACGTCGGCGACGGCCGCGAGGAACGCGTCCACCTCGTCCGTGGTGTTGTACAGGTAGGTGCTGGCGCGGGTTGAGGCGGTCAGCCCGAGCCGCCGGTGCAGCGGCTGGGCGCAGTGGTGGCCCACCCGCACGGCGATCCCGCGGGAGTCGAGGAACTGGCCCACGTCATGGGAGTGCACGCCGTCCACGTCGAATGCGGCCAGCCCAATCCGCGGCTGCCCGGCACGTGGACCAAGCACCCGGACCCCGTCAATCTGCTCGAGGCCTGCGACCAGCCGCTCCCCCAGCAGCCGCTCCCATTCCTCGATCCGGTCCATGCCGGTCTCCACGAGGTAGTTCACTGCCGAGCCCAGGGCCACCGCCTGGGAAATCCGCTGGGTGCCAGCCTCGAAGCGTGCCGGCGGCGGCAGGTACTCGGCGCGTTCCATGGTGACGGTGGTGATCATCGACCCGCCGGTGAGGAACGGCGGCATGGCGTGCAGGTGCTTCGACTTCCCGTACAGCGCCCCGATCCCCGTGGGGCCCAGCATCTTGTGCCCGGAAAACGCCATGAAGTCCACGTCGAGTGCGGCAACATCGACGGGCAGGTGCGGCACCGACTGGCAGGCGTCCAGGACGGTGAGCGCGCCGACACCGCGTGCCAGGGACACCAGTTCCGTCACCGGGTTGATGGTGCCGAGGACGTTGGACGCATGTGTGAACGCGAGCAGCCGGGTGCTGCCGTCAATCACGGAGGCTGCCTCCTCCAGGCGGAGGGCGCCGTCGTCGTCCACGGGAATGAACCGCAGGGAGGCGCCGCTGCGCGCGGCGAGTTCCTGCCAGGGGATCAGGTTGGCGTGGTGTTCCATTTCGGTGACCACAATGGAATCGCCCGGGCCCAGCGCATACGGGCGGGCGTCGGCGCCGCCCAGGCCCTGCGAGGCGTTCGAGAGGCTGTAGGCCACCAGGTTCAGGGCCTCCGTGGCGTTGGAGGTGAAGACGATCTCCTCCGGCGAGGCGCCGATGAAGGAGGAAACGGTGGTGCGTGCGGCCTCATAGGCGTCGGTCGCCTCAACCGCGAGGGTGTGTGCGCCGCGGTGCACCGCGGCGTTGCGCTGCTCGTAGTACTCCTGCTCGGCCTCGAGCACGCTCACCGGGTTCTGGGAGGTGGCTCCGGAGTCGAGGTAGATCAGCGGCCGGCCGTTCATATCGGAGGAGAGCAGAGGGAAGTCGTTGCGGATGCGGCTCACTTCGTCGTTCGAGAGCGGGTGTGATGGTGCAGACAGGATGGGCATGAAACTCCCTCGACAGCGAATGTGCGCTATTCAGTCTACTGCCGCTGTGCGGCGCTGGGCGGTCAGGAGCCGCAGCAGGAGCAGCCGCCCCCGGATTCCGCATCGCGCTCGACGGGAGCGAGCGGGTTCGCGCAGCACGCGTCTCCCTTCCAGGCCTCCCGCCCTTCCTTGACAGCCCACCCGGCAATCACCAGCGCTGCCAGCGGATCAGCCCAGGACCAGCCGAAGAGACTGTTGAGGAGCAGTCCGGCCAGCAGCACCCCGGAGAGATAGGAGCAGATCAGGGTCTGCTTCGAGTCGGCCACCGCGGACCGCGAGCGGAGTTCCCGGCCGGCACGCCGCTGGAAGTAGGACAGCAGCGGCATCACGCCCAGGCTCACGGCGGCGAGTGCAATCCCCACCGGTGAGGGATCGGCCTCGGCGCCGGTAACGAGTGCGCGGACCGCGTCGAACCCGATAAACAGCGCCAGCCCGAAGAAGGAGAACGCGATGAACCGCAGGGCTGTCTTTTCACGCCGCTCGGGATCCGGCGCCGAGAACTGCCACGCCACCGCAGCCGCGGAAGCCACCTCAATCACGGAATCCAGCCCGAAGGCGATCAGCGCGCTCGACGACGCCACCGCCCCGGCGGCGAGCGCCACCAGCGCCTCGATCACGTTGTAGCTGATGGTCGCGGCAACGAAGAACCGGATGCGGCGAGAGAGCACTGCCCGCCGACCGGCGGACGGACCCCGGTTAGCGGACGGACCCCGGTTAGCGGACGGACCCCGGTTGGCGGACGGATCCTGGCCGGCGGACGCTGCACTCACTGGTGGCTTGACCTGATATTCGTGAACGTGCGGCCGTTGTCATTGGACACCTGCACGCTGTCCGCGGTTGCCACCCAGATTCGGAGCGTGGAGTCGTCGAGCATCTGGGCGTCGATGGCCGAGGCTTCCCCGGGCACGGTTCCCTGCTCGGCCCAGGTGAGCCCCGCATCCTCGCTGGTGAAGATCCGGCCGTCCGGGGTGATGCCTGCGGCCTGTCCCTCGGACAGGGCGGTGAGCATCAGCAGCGGTGCGTCGGGCACGGCGGACCAGGTGGCGCCGTCGTCGGTTGAGCGCTGCAGGCCTTCCTCGGTGGTGGCAAGGACCGTGCTTTCCCGCGATGCGCCGGCCAGGTGGTAGGGCTGAAAGTCCGACTCCGCGGCCTCCCACTCCGTGCCGTCGTCGCTCACGAGCAGTTCGCCCTCGAACCCGACCACTGCCGACGCCGTCGCGGCGAGCGCATGGAAGTCCGATTCACCCTGCCGCGACAGGGGCTCCCACGTTTTGCCCCCGTCCGTGGAGCGGATCAGCCCCACCGGATCCGGGAGGTCCGAGTCCGGGCCGGGATGCCCGGAAGCGTAGAAGTCGCCGTTGGCCGCCTGCGTGAACCCCATCAGGTCGATCGTCGGCCCAATCTGAACGACCGGCGACGCCGAGACATCAAACAGTCCGTCATGGGTGGCCAGGAGCACCCGGTTGGTGCCCGGGTCCACGCTCATGCCGTGGATGTGGCCTGCGGGGTAGCTGTGCCCGTCGGCGGCGTGTTCGGTCGGTGCCTCCTGCGGCGCGGCCGCGGAACAGGAAGCAAGAAAAAGCACGACGACGGCGGCGCCGGCTGATCGCGTTACCCGCCAGGGGCGGGACAGTGGAAGCACGGAGAACCCTTCAGTGTCGGATGCATCGGAGGCGGTGAACGCCAGGGACCGCGGTTCAGCACCGCGGCCCCTGACATTTTCTCACTACTCGGATTCGTACCGCTCAAGGATGGATTTCATCTGGGCTATTTCCTTCTGCTGGGTGTCCACGATCTCTGTGCACAGCTCCTCGATTTCCCGGTCGGTGATGTCCGACTCCTGACAAACCAGGATGGCCCGGGAGTGGTGCGGAATCATCGACTTCAGAAACTGCTCGTTCCCGACGAACGTCTCGGTCCGTCCCAGCGCGAAGACGCCGACAAACAGCAACGCGAAGCCGGCCAGCATGGCGATGTTCGCTTTCCTGTTCTGGAACATCGCCCACATTCCGATAACCATGACCACTGCCATTCCGGACACCATGAGCAACGCCATCCAGAAGTTGCTCAGGTTGTAATAGAAGTGGTCGACGGTGCGGACCATTGACATCGACAGCGTCCACATCACCGCGAGGCTGACCAGGAGGATGATGCCGAATTTTACGTACATCCGCATGGCGCCTCCTCTAGTTCAGTGTCGCGAGCAGTTCCTCGCAGGCCTTCTCGCAGCGGCGGCAGGCCTCGGCGCAGACCTTGCAGTGCTCGTGCATTTCGGCATGGCCTCCGCACTCGTCGCCGCAGGCCTTGCAGGCAGTGCGGCACGCTTCGAGGACCGCACGCGTGAGGTTGGCGTCATACCCCGTGTGGCGGGAGAGGACGTTGCCGGTGGTGGCGCAGATGTCCGCGCAGTCCAGGTTGGTCCGGATGCACTTGGTCAGCTCAGCGACCATATCCTCGCTGAGGCAGGCGTCGGCGCAGGCCGTACAGGTCTGCGCGCACTCGAAGCACGCCTCGATGCATTCGGCGAGCTTCGCACGGTCCACTCCCCCGAGATCCTTGGGGTAGGTGTCCAGCATGGCTGCTACATGGTGGGTCATTTCATTCTCCTCATCCAGTGTCGGTTGATACGTGGCGGGCGCGCGGAAAAAGCGCGCAGGAGAGAATTTATGTCCGGCAGATGGACAGGGCCGTCAGCGACGGCGTGAGATGGTCGCGTTTTTCCAGTGCGGGCGTGAACGCCCCGGGAGGCGGCTCACCGTCGTCGGGCGCTGTCAGCAACGCTTCCACCGCCGGGAGGAAGGCAGCCGGTTCAGCGGGCAGTGCCCGCTGTTGGACGACGACGGCGTTCGGCGAATCGGACTGCTGGTAGCAGCATGCCTTCGCCGACGGCGATCCAGCAGGGACGGGCATGTCCATGGCAACCCGAGCATCGTTGGCCGTCGGTGCGCCGTGGTGCTCCATCTGGAGGCAGAGCGCTGCGGCGGCAGAGGTGGTGAAGGCGACCAGGAGCGAGAAGCAGAGCACCGCACGCAGGATGGTGCGGACAACGGGCGCTGCGCCGTTCTGCGCCTTCCTCACGAGTAATTCACCCCCACACGTTCCGGTTCCTTGATTCCACCATAACGAACCGTAAGTAAGCTGACTAGTTCACTGGGTGGCGGACCCGAGGGGTGGGGGCCCCCGAGGGGTGACGGAGCCGACGACGGCTGGGGACGAGCCTTAGTCTGGGGAAGGCTTCGACGTCGCCGGCTCCACTGATAACTCTAGGGAGACTACCTACCCATTACCTGAGTACTAGGTACCCGACTTTGGGGCGAAAAGTACTCACCCGGTACTCGAAGAATCGGCCCCCGGAAGCTCCTCGCGGCGGGTGATTCCGAGCTTCGCGAAGATCCGGTAGAGGTGGCCCTCGACGGTGCGGACGGAGACGCCCTGAGCATCCGCAATCTCCCGGTTGGAGTAGCCCTTGCCGGCGAGTTTGGCGATATCCCGCTCGCGCTGCGTGAGCTTGGCGGTGGAACGCACGGCCTCGAACTGCGGGCTTTGCAGACCCTCGAGCTGCCCGATGATGGTGTTGAGCTTCTGCTGCACCGTCCGCGACTTGTGCTCCTCCCCACGCTGGGAGAGGTACCGCACGGCCTTGCCCAGACACTCGGCGGCGATGAGCAAATACCCGCAGGACTGGGCAAGCTCGGCGGCGTCCATCAGCGCGGCGGGGTCTTTCCGGACCGCGGCGTTGGCCATCGCCGTCAGCACAGCCCCTTCCGGTCCCTCGAACGTCCGTGCCAGCCGCGCCAGCGGTTCGAAGCAGCGCTCGTCTCCCAGCCGCCCGGCAAGTTCAAGCGCGACGACGGCAAGCACAGTCATGCTGTCTGCCTCCGCCTTCCTGGCCAGCACATGCAATTCCTCGATGCTCCGGGCGGCGCCCTGGAACAGCGCGTTGGCAGCGACAACGTGCACCTTGCCGAGGAGCCGTGCCTGCATGGTCCCCAGGCTGGCACACCCTTCGAATTCGGTGGCGTACCCTCGGGCACGGGTGGTGTCCCCCACCATGGTGCAGGAGAACGCCGCAAGGCCCAGCGCCATGGGCATCAGCTGGTTGGAGTCGGACTCCCGCAGGCCCTCGACCCCGAGGATCAACGAGGTGCGCGCGCTAGACATGAGGCCTTTCCGCAGCGCGATGAGCCCCTCGGACAGTTCGGTGATGCCGGTGAAGGAGGTTGGCCCGCTCGGCTTGGAGCGGACCAGTGTGTCGAGGAGCTCCTCGATGTCATCCCACAGGCCGGCATGCGCCAGGGAGGTGAAGTGGCGGGTGAGCACAAATTCCGTGTGCCCTACGAACTGGTTCCCGTGGGTCGCGATGATCTGCAGCGCCTCGCCGCTGGCGCGGGTCCCTTCGAGCGCCCGGCCGGTGGATCCAAGTGCCTCTCCGAGCAGGCTGAGGCCGGCAAGCCGGACCTCGTCCGTACAGTACCGGTCGGCGAGGACGTCGCGTAGGATCGCCTCCGCCTCACGGAACCTGCCCTCATAGTTGAGGGCAAAACCCTCCATGATCCGGTACCCGTTGCGGGACACGGCCAGGCCTAGTCTGATCTGCGGATCGTCGGGGGAATCCGCTGCCGCGGCGATGCGCTCGGCGATGTGTTCCCAGCGGACGACGTCGGCCCTGATCTGATTGGGGGCATCCTCGCCGCGGACCCGCAGCGCGATGGACAGCAGTGACGCTTCCTTGGCCAGGGTGAAGCCGGTGCACTGGTCCAGCACTTCATCGACAATCTCGCGGGCGTAGGCAAGGTGCCCCCGCGTCATCTGGGCACGCGCAATCTCCACGAGGGCATTGCCGCGCAGCTCCGGGGTGTGGACGGCGCGTGAGGCACGCAGCGCAAAGTCGGCGTCGTGCAGCCGGTTGGCCACCACCGCCGCCCGCAGCAGCGTCTTGTCATCCGGCGGGAGCCCGCAGTCAAGCCCCCAGGCCACAAAGCGGAGGAAGCCGTCAGCGGTGCTCGATTCCTGGTCGAAGACGTCCAGCACCTTCCGTCGGATGGTGAGGCTGCGCCCGGCGGGGACATCCTGCCGGATCACCTCCCCGTACAGCGGATGGCTGAGGGTGACCAAGCGTTCCCGGCCATCGGCGATCGAGATCAACCCGTCATCGTGGAGTTCCGAGACGCCCAGCCGGTCGGTGCAGTGCACCAGTGCATCGAAGGGCATGGGTTCCGCGAGCGCCAGGGTCTCCAGCACCGACATCTGCGACGGCGTCCTGCGGCGGAAGCGGGCCTTGATGAGGTCGATGAGGCTGACATCGAGCGGCGGCGCCGGACCCACCAGGCGCCAGACCTTGTTCCGCACACCGAGATAGCCGGAACGCTTCCCCTGCCGCAGGAGCGCCAGCAGGAACATGGGGTTGCCGCCGGACATCTTCGCCAGAGTGGCGCTGACGCTTGCCAGGACGTCGCCCCCCAGTTCCCGCCGGCAGAGCTCGTGTACCTCCAGATCGGTCAGCGGCCGGACGTCGTACCGGCGCAGCAGCCCGTCCTGCTGCATGGCGCTGAATTCCGACGTCGGGCCGGGTTTGTCGCGTGCCAGCGCCAGGAGCCGGGCGCGCCTGCCGGCCACCAGCTGGGACAGCAGCACGCTGGTGCTGTCGTCGAGTTCGTGGGAATCATCCACCAGGAACAGCGGCGTCTTCTTGCTGCCGTTGGAACTGGATTCGATGTGCGACATGAGGCTGCGGTACACCGCAATGGAGGAGCCGACGTCGTTGATTGACAGTGAGTGCAGATAGGGCGAGAGCGCCCCGAAAGGGACCTTGCGCAGTGAGGGGCTCGCGGAGACGGGCAGCAGGGACACGTTGCCGTCCAGCTGCTTCGCCACGGTCCGGGCAAGCGCGGTCTTCCCGACGCCCGCCTCGCCGATGAGGATGGCGCCCAGATACTGGGAGCCGCTGAGCGCAGAAACGACCTCCTCGACAAGGTCGTCACGCCCAACCAGGTCCTGCCCGCCGTCGATGTGTTCCCCCATGGTCCGCCTTACTCCAGGAGGAGAGCGAGCTGGCTACGCGAAGACACCCCGAGTTTCGAGTAGAGCCGATAGATATGACCTTCGATGGTCCGTACTGAAACGCACATGACCTGAGCTATATCACGGTTGGTGTGGCCTTGGGCAGCCAGGACCGCGATGCTACGCTCCCGGTCGGTGAGGGATTCCAGTGCGCCGCGCCGCCCTGTGACCCCGGGCGCTCCGACTCCGCGCAGCACCCTGTCCGCTTCCGTGACGGCCACCTCTTCGCCGCTTTCCTGGGCCAGGTGGGCTGCGAGCCGGGCAGCGTCGGCGGCCAGCCGGTGGTTCCCGAGTTCCAGAGCCTTTTGGGATGCGAGCAGCAGTTGGTGCGTGTCCTTGGAGGCGATGCCCTTCCCGTACAGGGCGCAGACCTCGGCGAACGGCCCCTGCGAGGCGAGGGCGGAGGAGAACAGCCGGTCCGCCGCGGACTCCAGCCCCAACTGCACCGCCTGGCACAGGAACAGCAGTTCGTGGCCGATGTTCCCCAGTGCGTGGTCTTCGTCCGCGAGCTCCAGCATCCGCTCGGCCACCTCCACCGGAGCCTTGGTGGCAAGCATGGCGAGCGTGGCGAAGTATTCGGTGGCCCTGGTGTTGTGCCAGGACATGCGGTTGTGGCGGTGGTCGGTCCGTCCCAGGTGCTCCTGGGCTGCCCGGGCTTCGCCCACCAGGGCGTAGGCGTAGGCGGTGGTTGCCTCGGCGATGGGGAGGGTCTGCTGCCGGTCGCGCACCCGGATCTGGCTGAGCGCGGGGAGCAGCTTGTCCAGCGCCTCCGTTCCACGTCCCGCGTAGGCCAGCAGGCACCCTTCTGCGAATTCCGACGCCGAGCCGTCATAGGCGCTTTCCTTGCCGTGGTTGGCAGGTGAGGCAGCCATCTCGATGCACTCGTTCCACCGGCCGGACAGGACCATCAGTTTGAAAATCCGGGCCATGGCGGCCTCCTGCAGGAGGGTGTCACCGCCGCTGTCCACCAGACGTGACAGCATCGAGGAAGCAAGCCGGACGCCGTCGTCCTGCCGTCCGGTCATGGCGAGCGCCTCCGCCACCCAGCCCAGCAGCCCGTGGTTCTGCAGCTCGCTTGACCGGTCCAGCAGGAAGTCGCTGTACTCCTCCAGCAGCTCGGCGTAGCGGCCGTTGTGAACGGCGAGTTCCGCGGCCAGCATGTCAGTCTGGTTCACGAGGGCTTCAATGTCCGGGGCGCCGGTTTCCACGCTCAGCCTGCGGCGGATCTCCGCCAGGAGCGGCTCGGCTTCGGCGTGCCGGGAGGGGTTCCTCATCAGGAGCCGGCACTGGAGGAGACCCACCTCGACCCAGTCGTGGAGTTGCGGTGCAGCGTGGGTTTTCAGGAACTGGTCAAGGACCAGCAGGCCGCCAGTTGTGTCGCCGTCCACTCCGAGCGCGTGGGCTTCCTCGATGACCGCCTGCGGTATGGCGGAGTAGTTGGGGATGGCGTGGATGAAGCGCAGCGCCGACTCCCCCTCGCGCAGCCGGTTGGCAAGCCGGGCGGCATCGATCAGGGTCTCGGCGTCGATCTCCGCGCCGATCTCCAGGCACCAGGCGGCGTAGGACATCCGTGTGATCGCCGGCATGCTGGCGCCCCTGGTTTCAGAGGCGATGGCCCGCATCAGCTCCCGGCCGCGCCCCAGCGGCACCTGTGACCGGACCACTTCGCTCACCAGTCCGTTGGCCACCCGGACGTTGGGACTGTCGCCGTGCTCCACGTCAATGGCTTTCCGCTCCTGCAGCGCATCCAGAGCCGACGACGGCACAAACCGGAGCAGCAGGTCCAGCGGTGCAACACCCACCACTGAAATGAGCTCCAGCGCCTCACGCTCTTCGGCGGGCATGCGGCGCAGGCGGACCATGATCCAGTCGGTCATGGAGCGCCGTGTCTTGGGCACCGAGAGCGGCTTGGCCACCCACACGCCGTCGCGTTCCAGCATCTCGCCGGAATCCACCTGCTCGCGGGTCAGCGCCTGCAGGAAGAGCGGGTTGCCGCCGGTGGTGTGCCACATGCTCGCGGCAGCGGCCCGGGACACCGGGGCATCGAGGGCTGCGGAGAGCAGCCTGGTGGTGGCGGCGAGGTTCAGCGGTTCAAGGTCGATCCGGCGCAGCACACCGTCCTTCCACAGGTCGCAGAATTCCTCCGGCGACGCATCGATGGACTGGCAGATGGCGATGAGCTTCACCGCCCCCACCCGGACGAGGTGAGCGAGGGCCATCGCCGAGGAGGAGTCGAGTTCCTCGAGGTTGTCGGCGAGGATCAGGGTTTGCCGGCCGTCCTCGCGCCGGGCATAGAGTTCCTGCAGTCCGCGCAGCAGCATCAGGGGGTTGCCCACAATCGCGTCGTCGAGATCGCTGAGCACAAAGCTGAGGGCCCCATAGGGCATTTTCGATGCAATGGCGGAGCCGCGGACGTAGACCAGCTCAAAGGAGTCATCCACCTCGCGGGCAATCCGCTGGGCCAGGGCGGTCTTTCCCACGCCAGACTGGCCGGTGATGATCACACCGCGCCACGCGCTGTCCAGCAGTGCGTCGCGTGCCTCTGCCAGCTCCGGGTCCCGGCCTACCAGGGGCCACTCACCGTGGACGTTCAGCATCGCCGCACCCCGGCTCGTCGAAAGTTTCCATCCGGTGGCCGTACGTCATCGCCCTGCGGTGCTGACAGTGGCCCGTCAGCACCGAGCGTCAAGCAATCATCCATCGAGTCCGCCCCAACACGTCATGCGCTAGGCCCTTAGACTACGCCCGGACGGGCCGGGTTGCACCCATTGTTTCCTTGATTAATCAATAAAATGGAGGAAAGGGAGAAGGGTACAAAAAAGGGACCGACGTTGGGATGGGGGTGGCCCAGTCTCAGAGGCCGCCCAACGTCGGCCCCCGCTTTTGGGGCCATCAGGCCATGCAGTCCGGTGAGGAACTGCGTGAACAGTTTACCGCTACTTACCCGCAGAATGAAACTTCTGCTGGGCGGTCAGCAAACCGTCCAGGACAACGCTTTCGACGGCGTCGGCCGCCTCCTCCAACAGGATAGGGAGGTCTTTCTTCTCGGTGGGACTGAAGTCCTTCAGCACGTAGTCGGCGGCTTCCTGCCGTCCCGGAGGGCGTCCGACGCCCACGCGCACCCGCAGGTACTCCTTGGTGCCGAGCGCCTTGCTGATGTCGCGGAGGCCGTTGTGCCCGCCTTCTCCCCCGCCGATCTTCACCTTGATGGTGTTGAAGGGGATGTCGATCTCGTCATGCACCGCAACCACGTGGTCCGGCTCGATCCCGTAGAACTTTGCCAGCTGGGA
>NZ_KI914602.1:0-2716 GCF_000520475.1 Arthrobacter sp. 35/47 | reverse complement strand
GCGCGTGCCTTGGAGGTGCCGAACTTGCCACCCAGCCGCGCACCCAGCACGTCGAGGACCATCTGGCCCACATTGTGCCGGTTGCCGGAATAGCCGGGCCCGGGATTCCCGAGCCCGGCTATCAGCCAGGTGTTGTCTGACACCGGTGGAGTCTTAGGACTCGACGGCTTCCGGAACCACATCGCCGGTAGCTTCTTCAGTGGTGGCTTCGCCGCCGTCGGAGTCAACGCCGGTCTCGGTGGCGGTCTCGCCCAGGTCCTCGACAACCGGCGAGGAGACGTTGATGATCAGCGTCTCGGCTTCGGTCAGGAGGGTGACGCCCTTGGGGAGGCGGATGTCGGAGGCGTAGACGTGGTCGCCCACGCCGTGGCCGTCGAGGTTGACGGTGAGGGACTCGGGCAGGTGGGTTGCCTCGGCCTCAACGGACACGGTGGTCTGCTCCAGGTTGGTGACGACGCCCGGCTTGGGCTCGCCCTCAACGTGGATGTTGACCTCGACGGTGACCTTCTCGCCGCGGCGGACGGTCAGCAGGTCGATGTGCTCGACGATCTGCTTGAGGGGGTTGCGCTGGACGTCCTTGGCGAGGGCGAGGTGGTTTTCGCCGTCGACGTCGACGCTGAGGAGGGCGTTGGCGTGGCGGACTGCCAGGGTGGTTGCCTTGGCGGGCAGCAGTACGTGGATGGGATCGGCGCCGTGGCCGTAGATGACGGCGGGGATCTTGTTGGCGCGGCGTGCCTGGCGGGCAGCGCCCTTACCGAAATCGGTGCGCAGTTCTGCGGCGAGCTTCTGCTCGGACATGATGTCTCCTGAGTGTTTATGGTCTTCTGGGCGTACCATGCGATGAAGTGACGAAAGCCCAGGACCATCCCGGCGCAAACAGGTGCGCGTGTCAGGAAAGCCGCCAGCCACCGTCGATCACGGAGCGCGTTCTGGAGTTCACCAGACCGCTCCCTCGCCTAGGCATCGAGGATCCATGTTACAGCATGGGCAGTGGGCTGGCCGAAGCGGGACTGTGGGACCGGTACGCTTCGAGGTAGACCCGTCCTTCGCGCCGCCCAGGCGTAGTCTCCAGGAATAGAGGCCATGACCACCGATACGCCGTTCCGCATCCTTGCCGTGTGTACGGGCAACATCTGCCGCTCCCCCATGGTTGAGCGCCTCCTCCGGAGTTCCTTCGACGCGCTGGCGCCGGGTGAGTTCGAGGTCTCCAGCGCCGGCACGGGTGCACTGGTGGGCCGGGAGATCGACCCACAGGTGGCCGGCTTTGTGCGCGTCTTCAATGGGGATACGAACAACTTCGCCGCACGCCAGGTCGAGGAGCGCATCCTCGACGGCAAGGACCTTGTCCTGACTCTCACCCGCGACCATCGCGGCCAGATCATCGAGCTGATGCCGTCCCTGCTGCGGAAGACCTTCACCCTGCGTGAGTTCGCGAGGCTCATCACACCGCTCGACGGCGACCCGTCCCTCTGCGCCCCGATGCGCTGGCGTGCCATCCTCCCGAAGGTGGTGCGTGCCCGCACCGTCCATCCGGCAGACCCTTCCGGCGACGACGTGGTAGACCCTTTCCGCCGCGACGATTCCGTCTACCAGCAGATGGTCCGTGAGCTGGTGCCGGCGGTGGATACGTTGGTGGACTGGGAACGAAAGCACCGGTGACGGCTGGCCCTTCAAAACCAGTACGACGACGACGCGTCCTTGCCAGCTTGCTGGCCGGTTACCTGCTGGTGCTGTCACTCATCGCCTTCTGGCCGTCGCCCGTCGATGAGGGCGCGTCAGGGATGATCCACCGGGTATTGGGCTGGCTGGACGAGCGGGGAATGCCGCTGTGGGCCGGATACGGTCTGCTGGAGGTTTCAGCCAACGTTGTCCTGTTTGTTCCGTTCGGCATCCTGGTTGCAGCGTTCCTGCCGTTACGGCGTGCGTGGCACGCGTTGCCTGCGGGTCTTTTTGCGTCGATTTTCATTGAGGTGGGACAGAATCTGTTCCGCCCGGAGCGGTTCGCTACCGTGCAGGATGTGCTCGCCAACTCGCTGGGTGCAGCGGTTGGCACCGTGATTGTGTACGCGTTGGCGTATCGGCATGATGATGAGACGGAACGCCGCTGAATCGTGTTCCCCAATTGCGGCCGGTATCCTCAGGAAGGACACATGCGGCCAGTCGGCAGGCGGTCAATACCGGGGCGGTTCCGATCGCTGGACTTTGGGATATAACGGGGGAATTCGATGGGTGAATCAGCACGCAAAGTCGTCGTGGTGGGACAGGGTTACGTTGGTCTGCCCGTAGCCATGCGCGCTTTAGCCGTCGGTTATCGAGTGGTGGGAGTCGATCTCGATACCAACCGGATCGAAAGCCTTCGCAATGGCGCTTCATACGTGGATGACATCTCCGATGCCGAACTCACATCAGCCCTGCACTCGGGCGATTACCTTCCTACTTCCGACTATGCTGACGCTTCCAGTTTTGATATTGCAGTAATCACGGTTCCAACCCCCCTCCGAGAAAGCTTGCCCGACCTGAGCTTCATTGAACGCTCGGCCGAATCTCTTTCCAGCCACCTGACCGCCGGCGCGACCGTGGTGCTGGAGTCGACTACTTATCCGGGCACCACAGAGGAACTGCTGGTTCCGATCCTTGAGAAGGGATCCGGACTCAAGGCAGGCGTGGACTTCCACGTCGGATACAGCCCAGAACGGATTGATCCAGGCAACAAAAA
>NZ_KI914601.1:33073-60990 GCF_000520475.1 Arthrobacter sp. 35/47 | reverse complement strand
CGTAGGAGGAGGTTCCCTCGACAGCGGCGAAGACTGTCTTTCCGCCCGTGCGTCGCCGGATCCACCCGAGGGCTCGCTCCATTCCGGGCACCGTGGTCGGGAACGCTGCGGTGTCGACCACCGCCCCTGTTGCGCAATGGACGGTGGTGAAGGTGTGGGTGCGGGCGTGGGTGTCGACTCCGACGACGAACTCGAAGTCTTCGGCAATGATCGTCATGGATGTTTGTCCTCCTTCGGTGAACCGGTCAGATTGGCGGGAGCCTGCTTTGTTCGCTCGAAGACGCATCTGTAACGAGTCACACCTTGGGGGTGGACAATCTTCTGATCAGGTCATCCGTGCGGGCAGGCCGTGCCAGGAGGTCAGCGTGGACGAGTCATTTTCAAGACACCGCGGGGAGTGCGGGTCGGATATACCCTGAGTCACGCGCTGATCTCCGGGACCAGCCTGCCAGCCAGCCTCTGGCCGGCTAATGACCATTACAGACTTACCCGCTGGTCACGGATCTTGCCGCCGAGGGGATTCCCGTGGCGGTGACCTGCAGGGTGTTGAAGTTCAGTAAGCAAGGGTATTACCGGTGGAGGGCCAGCCCGGTGACCGACCGGGACTGGTCGGACGCGCACCTGATCAATGCCGCCCTGGACATTCACGCCGACGACCCGGCGTTCGGGTACCGGTTCATCGCCGACGAACTACCGGAAAAGGGTGTTACAGCCAGTGAGAACAGGGTCCAGCGCCTGTGCCGGGACCATGGCATTTGGTCGGTGTTCGCCAAGAAACGAGGCCTGAACCGTAAACCGGGACCACCGGTTCATGATGACCTGGTGGAACGGGACTTCACCCCCTTTCGGCCAGTGTTTGGGCTGCCTTGATGAGCGGTTCGGTGGTGGCGTGCCCAGGATTGACCCGGGTTCCTGCCGCGCGTGCGGTACGGATGAGTCCTGCACTTTCGAGCTCTTTGTAGGCTTTGCCCACTGTGCCGGGGGCTACTCGGAGGTCAGCGGCGAGTTGCCTGACCGGAGGGAGCTTCGTGTCGGGCGTGAGTTGCCCGGCCTGTATCTGCGCTGCCAGTTGGGAGCGGATCTGTTCGACGGGTGAGATTGTTGATGAGGGGTCGACGTTTATCATCGTGCTGGTTCGTGGTTCGGGTTACTGATGGTGCGGGCGAGGGACTGCAGGTTCGTACTGATGGTGACGGCTTTGACGAGCAAGACTACGGCGGTGATGCCCACGAGAATCGAAACAAGAATCAGGGTCAGTGCGAGCGAGTGTCCGGGTTCAACGGCGATCGTGCCAGGAGGCAGCGATGAGTCGATGGTGGGAACAGGATCAGTGTGGGATGAGCGCAGGACTATTCCTGTAATAATGCCGAGGCCCGCGATCTGGAATGCAAGGGCTGAGCTGGACGCGGCCATGACGAATGTTGTCGCTAGCGATCGAAGGGACCGATCTAGGTCGAAGAGGTCTGCCGACGGTGGGCGCGGCGCGGCCGCTATACGGCGTAGAGACCAGTACACGACGCAGATCATCAGCGCCGTCCCGATGATCATCGGCACGCCGTAGTACCAGCCGGGGAACGGCCCCGACGAAGAGATGTTGTATTGGACGTCGGATACCTGCCCATTCTCCACCGCCCAGCCAGAGAGGCTTCGGCGTTGAAATACCCGGTGCAGACCATGCTCATCCGTCGCCGAGTAGATACCGGCCAAGAGCAACCCGAGCACCAGCATGATCGCCGCCGTCAGGGGCAGAACGAATACACGCTCACGGGCAAATGTGGTGACTCCACGCGGTTCGAGCTCTGCGACCACTGGCGTTCCTACCTCTGCCGTCCACGCCGGACGAGGCCAAAGCGAATATGCCAGCAACCCTACGACCGTTCCGGCGCCACCGGCGAGAGCGAACGGCAGGCCGTAACCTTGTCCCCACCATGAGGCGATAAGCGACATGAGCATCGCGACGCTGCAACCGATCAGAAGAGCAGCGCCGGTTGCGCGAGCCTCCGAACGATACTTGGACGCGGCCGGCCCCCTGTTCTGAGATGCCGTACCGCTTCTGATCGAGACGTCGCTAGTCATGCCGTTCAGCCGGCGTAGGAGGAAGATCAAGCCCCCGGCCACGACTGTTGTGATGACCACGACGACTGCCATTGGTAGAAATCCCACGGGTCCCCCTCAAACGGTTTGTATCAGGGATGCAATACAAGCCGTCTCGCATGCTTGTGTCAAGAGCGGAGTACAAATAAGGGCTACGTGTCACTGCGCTCGCTGCCATGGTCGACGCGAGGTAGTGGATGCTCCTGGCGTGCAACGGAGCACAGGATTTGCAACCGTTGAGTGAGATTCCTCCAAGCGCGTACCATCGCGGCCATGGTGGATCTTTTCGCTGGATTTGCGGTCTCCGACTATGACCGGGCGCTGCAGTGGTATCGGCTCCTACTGGGCCGGGACCCTAGCTTTCATCCGAATGACCGGGAGGCAGTGTGGGAGGTCGGTGAACATTGCTATGTCTATTTCGAGGTTCTTCCCGACCGTGCCGGCGGGGCACTGAGCATGGTCATGGTCGAGGACGTCGACGGCACGGTCTCGGAGATCTCCGGTCGTGGCATCGAGCCCCTCCGGTCGGAGCATTACGAGGGTGGCATGCGCAAGGTCGTCTATCAGGATCCTGATGGGAATGAACTGTCTTTCGGCGGTATCAGTCCGAAGTAAGTGCCGGTCGCTCACGCAATCCATCAGAACAGGAACGGGTGAACCATCGTTGAACGAGTAACATGGCGGGACTAGGCTTCTACGGCCAGAGATCGAATTGGAACCCAAAGGGGCCTTCGACTGGCGTTTGGGCGTCTGGAACGCGAGGTGATGCCATGTCCGGTCGGACTCTTCACGTGGCCCGGCGGGCTGGCGCCGTCCTGGGGCGAACCTGTGTCTACGTCCTGATCTGGGCGGGACTCACTCTGCTCATAGCCGCTGTCGGCATTCGCTTCTACTGGGGCAAGATCTCTGTGGGTCAGATGCTCCTGAACCTCGTCGCCGTCGAAACCGACGGCGGCGCCGGAGCAATCGTCTGGGTCGGCATCTTAGTGATCGGCGTAGTCCCTCTGCTCATCACCGCCGGGATCGCCTTATGGCCGTACTTCCGACGCCGCGGGCGTCGGAAGTACGGCGCCATCCCGCGGCGACAGCAGCGGATCACGCACACCGCCTTCACCGCTCTGGTGGCCGCGCTCGTTATTGCCGGCACCACTTCCTTCGCCAGCACAGTCAGCATGTGGGATTACATCAAGGCGCTGAATTCCTCCTATGACATCGGCAACTACTATGTGGAGCCGACCATCACCAGCGATGCGCACAAACGAAATCTGGTGTTGATCTATCTCGAGTCAGGTGAAGGCACCATCGCGGATGACCAGCTCTTTGAAAAAGACGCGTTTGCTTCACTCAGGGAGGCCACCCTGGCCTCAGAGGGTTGGCAAACCATCGAAAGCCTGCGCGAATACAAGGGTGGCGGCTGGACAATGGCCGGGCTCGTTTCGACACAATGCGGCATCCCGTTGAAAGGCACAAGTTCCGCTATGGGAAGCGGCGCGCTCAACAATCTGGGCGGCGAAGTCGATACCTATCTGGGTGGAGTTACCTGCCTGGGTGACGTCCTGGACGAGCACGGTTACACCAACGTCTTCCTGGGTGGTGCGAACGCCTCCTTCGCAGCGAAGGACGTCTTCCTGAGCGGTCATGGCTACTCCGAGATTAAGGACCTCTCCGCCTGGCGCACAGCCGGTGAACCGGAGAAAAACTTCCGCGACTGGGGCCTGAGCGATGAACGCCTGATGGCGCACGCCAAGGAAGAGATCGACGTGCTGCACGCCGAGGCGGAGAAGTCCGGTCAGCCGTTCAACCTCACCTTGCTGACGCTGGACACACACGCGCCGCTTCACATTTTCGACTACTGCGACGTGGATACGGAGAACGCGACCACCTCGGTGTTCTCCTGCTCCATGACCCAGGTGGCCGGATTTGTGAACCATATGAAGGAAAAGGGCTACCTTGACGACACCGCGGTGGTCATCATGGGCGACCACCTCAAGCAGCTCAGCACCGGCGACCCCTTCGAAGAACAGTTAAGCGGCAACCACAACCGCACCATCTTCAACCGGATCTGGATTCCGGGCGCGGACAGCAGCAGCAGCTTGCGCGCTGACGTGGACCAGCTAAACATGTACTCGTCCATACTGGAGGCGGCCGGGCTGACCCTCCAGGACCAGGAGGCAGGCCTGGGTGTGTCCGGCTTCGCCTCATCAGTTCCCACTGACTCAGCACAGGCCATGACCCCTGATTCCTACGCTGAGCTGTTGGACTCGGCTTCGGCGCGTTTTTATGAGGAGGCCTGGGCCGGCGAGCGAGCCATCGAATAGCCCTGTCCATTCCTGCCCCACGGCACAAACCCATGGCCGGCCGCTCCTGGTAGCAGGTGGAGAAAAGCTATTGACTTCATTTACTAACGCGCGTAACTTAGATCACAGCTAACGCGCGTTACTAACTTTCGCTAGGCTCAGGGCCAGCGTCAATGTCGACTATTGGAGGCCTATCGTGGCAGGGACAACAGGTGCTGCCGGCACCTCGCGACGTGCGCAGCGAGGTGCCACCATGACGGACGTCGCCAAGCATGCCGGAGTTTCGCGCACCGCTGTCTCCTTCGTTCTCAGCAATAGGGCCGACGCAAGCATCTCCGAGGAAACTCGCCGCCGGATCACCGAAGCCGCCCATTTTCTTGGCTACCGGCCGAACGCCGGTGCCCGCGCACTCGCTTCCCAGCGCAGCGACTGGTACGGACTTGTCACCGAAATCGTCACCGCACCATTCGCCGTCGACATCATCAAAGGAGCACAGGACCGCGCCTGGAAGGATCACCGCTTCCTCCTCATCGCCAGCACCGATCAGGGTGTAGCCGACGGCGACGGCACCACCGATGGGGAACAGCGGAGCCTGGAAGACGCCGCCATAGAAAAGCTTCTCGAGCAACGCGTCGAAGGCCTGCTTTACGCAGCGACTTGGCACCGGGCGGTGCAGGTGCCCAAGGCCGTCCGCGAGGTGCCAACCGTCTTGATCAACTGCTTCGACGCGAACGGCGAGCTACCCTCCATCGTCCCCGACGAGGTCAACGGTGGTCGCCGGGCAACGCGCCGACTGCTGGAAGCCGGGCATCGGCGGATCGGATTCATCAACCTTGATCCGGACATCCCGGCAGCCGTCGGCCGCCTTGAAGGGTACCGGCTGGAACTCGCTTCTGCAGGTATTGCGCTTGACGAGGGGTTGATCGCCTCGGGGCATGCCACTGCGGACGGCGGCTACGAGGCTGTCCACAAGATCCTTGACCAGACAGACCCTCCAACGGCCCTCTTCTGCGGAAATGACCGCATGGCGATGGGCGCATATGACGCGATCAAGGAACGGGGACTATCCATTCCCGAAGATATCGCTGTGATCGGCTTCGACAACCAGGAACTGATTGCGGCTTACCTTCGACCGAAGCTCACTACGGTTGCACTGCCGTTTGAGGAGATGGGCGCACTGGGAGTCCAGTCGCTGTCACAACTTACAGCCGGACAGCCGATCACTGCGCATAAGCAGATGGTCGACTGTCCGCTGCTAGAACGCTTTTCAGTCTGACGCCAATCAACACCTGAAAAGCAGCCCTTCCAACCCCGCAAGACGGAACAGAAAGAGATATCCATCATGACACAACACCAATTTCTGAGGCGTGCCCGCAATGCGGCGGCTGCCCTCGCCGTGAGCGCCCTGGTGCTGACCGGCTGCTCAGCGAACCAGTCCTCCCCCGGGGCGGACGCCCCCGAGCGCACCCTGCTCACAATTCCGCGTGAAGACATGGGCACCTTTGTGCGGAACTTCAACCCATTCTCGCCCAACGTAGCGCCGATGACCCAGCAGGCCATCTACGAGTCAATGCTCATCTATAACCCCGCTGACGGCACCACCACGCCATGGCTGGCAACGGAATGGGAAGTCGCCGAAGACGGCAAGTCCATTACGTTCACCCTGCGCGACGGCGTCACCTGGTCCGACGGTGAACCTCTCCTCGGTGAGGACGTGGCCTACACCTTCGAACTCCAGCGTGAACTCCTCGGCGGCTTCGACTACCTGGATGCAGTGACGGCCGACGGCAACACCGTCACCTTCACTTTCAACACCGCTTTCTCGCCCGCCCTCTACGAGGTTGGCCAGCAGATCATCGTGCCCAAGCACATCTGGTCCGCGATCGATGACCCGTCCAAAGAGACAAACGAGACGCCGGTCGGCACCGGACCGTACACCGAAGTTGCCCAGTTCCAGGACCAGTCCTTCGTTCTGGAGAAAAACCCCAACTACTGGCAGCCCGAGAAGCAGCAGATCGAAGGCATCCGTATGCTGGCCTTCGCCGGCAATGACGGCGCAAACCTCGCCGCTGTGAACGGGGATGTCGACTGGGCACCGCAGTTTATGCCCAACATCGAGGAAACCTTCATCTCCAAGGACCCGGAAAACCGGACCTACTGGTTCCCGCCCACCGGCGCCATGATCAATTGGCAGCTGAACACCGCCAAGGCGCCGTTCGACGACGTCGACGTCCGGAAAGCGCTCAGCATGGCGGTCAACCGCGAACAGGTCACCAGCATCGGCATGAGCGGCTACACCGATCCTGCCGACTGCACCGGCCTCTCCGGCGCTTATGAAAAGTGGAAGAGCGAGGAAGTCCTCGCCGACTGCGATTGGACCGAGTACAACGCCGACGCGGCAAATGCCCTCCTGGACGAGGCGGGCTACCCCAAGGGTGAAGACGGCATGCGGACCCTGAAGGACGGCAGTCCGTTCACGTTCGATATCTCCGTGGGCTCGGCGTCCTCCGACTGGCTCTCGGTCGCCAACGTCATTTCCCAGAACCTCGCCGACGTCGGCATCACAGCAACGGTCGACGCACCCGACTGGGCGACCGTGGTTTCCGGCTACGAGCTCGGCGAGTTCGATACCGGAATCGTCTGGAGCAACAACGCTCCCACCCCGTACCAGTACTTCAAGGGGATAATGGGCACATCCACGGTCAAGCCGGTGGGTGAGAAAACCTTCGAGAACTACCACCGGTACGGCAACGAAGAAGCCGACCAGCTCCTCGCTGACTTCGCCGCAACCTCAGACGAGGCCGAGCAGAGCGAACTTGCGGACGACCTCCAGGAGGTCTACAGCGAGAACGCACCTACCGTGCCGCTCTTCCCCGGCCCTGAGTGGGGCGCCTATACCGACGTGAACTTCGAGGGCTGGCCCACCGAGGATAACCCGTACGCCACCCTGTCGGTCCGCGCACCCACCACCGTCCTGGTGCTCACCTCGCTGACGCCCGCTTCCGCCCAGTAGCGGCGAAGCATCCTACGTCGGACGCGTGTCCGGTGTGCCCTATGGGACGCCGGACACGCACCCCGACCCACCATTTCCTTCCTGAACGGAGAAAACCGTGCGCTTCATCCTGCGCCGCCTGGGTTTCTACCTCATTGCCTTTTGGGCCTCCATCACCCTGAACTTCCTCCTCCCCCGTTTCATGCCGGGCGACCCGGTTTCCCGGATGTTCGCCCGTTCCCAAGACCGCATGCGGCCCGAGCAGATCGAACAGCTCCGCAGGCTCTTCGGGGTTGACGACCGCCCCATCTGGGAGCAGTACATCAACTACATCGGTGACGTCTTCACCGGCCAGATGGGCGTCTCCATCTCCCGCTTCCCCACCCCGGTGACCGAGGTCATCGCTTCACAAATCGGCTGGACGCTCCTGCTTGGCGGTGTTGCGCTGGTGATCGCCGCCGTCGTCGGAAATCTGCTGGGAATCCTCGCTGCGTGGAGGAGGGGCGGACTGGTCGACTCCGGCCTCCCGCCGCTGCTGATCTTCATCGGTTCCTTCCCCTACTTCTGGCTGGCAATGGCTGCGCTCTACCTGTTCGGGGTGGTCCTCGGCTGGTTCCCGCTCCGGCACGCCTTCACCAGCGGACTCGAGCCCGGTTTCACGAGCGAATACGTGCTCGACGTCGCCCACCACCTTGTGCTGCCGGCACTCACCATCGTGCTGGTTTCCATCGGCGGGTGGATGCTCGGAATGCGCAACACCATGATCGCCACCAATGCGGAGGACTACATCATCATGGCCGAGGCCAAGGGCCTCAAACCCGGACGCATCATGTTCCGCTACGCCGCCCGCAACGCCATGCTGCCGGCCGTCACAAGCTTCGGCATGAGCCTCGGCTTTGTGGTGGGCGGTGCCCTGCTCACCGAAGTGGTCTTCGCCTACCCCGGCGTCGGCTACCAGCTGCTCGCTGCGGTCCAGGGCCTCGACTACCCACTGATGCAGGGACTCTTCCTCACCATCACCGCCGCCGTTCTCCTCGCCAACTTCCTGGTGGACATCCTGTACGTCCGCCTCGATCCGCGCGTGCGGACCTCCTAAGGAGTCACGATGACCAACTCAATCGAAGGCACCGCCACCACGGTGCCCCAGCGCACCCGCCCGCCGTCGGGCTCAACCGGACACGGCATCGCGCCCGCACCCAACAACGACGACGGCGCCACCACGCCGGTTGCCGAGCCGACGCGCCGGCCCGGCCGCAGCCTTGTGCATGGGCTGCTGACCAACCGCAAGGCTGCAACCGGCGCCCTCATCCTCGGCGTTTTCATCGCGTCCGCGCTGCTGGCTCCGGTCCTGTACCCGGACGATCCGTCACGGATCACCGCCCTCGCCTCGCAACCGCCGTCGTCGGACTACCCGCTGGGCACAACGGCGAAAGGGCAGGACGTCATGGCCCTCACAATGCACGGCGCGCGCAGTTCGCTGTTCGTGGGCTTCACGGTGGGAATCGCAGCGACTTTCGTGGGGCTTCTCGTCGGGCTGGCCTCGGCCTACTTCGGGAAGTTGATCGATGACGCGCTGTCCCTGCTCACCAACGTCTTCCTGCTCCTGCCCGGACTGCCGCTGCTGGTGATCCTCGCAGCATTCCTGCCGCCGGGCCTGGGCACGGTGGTCCTGGTGCTGATCGTGACGGGGTGGGCAGGCAGCGCCCGCGTCCTGAGATCACAGGCCCTCTCCATCCGGGCCAAGGATTTCGTCGCCGCAGCCGTGGTCGCCGGGGAACGGCCCCTGCGCATCATGTTCCGCGAGATCCTGCCCAATATGGCCTCGATCGTCATGGGCACGCTCCTGGCCTGCGTCATTTACGGCATTGGAGCGCAGGCAGGCCTGGAATTCCTCGGCCTGGGCGATGTCAGCACCGTGTCCTGGGGAACAAACCTCTACTGGGCGAGTAACGACGGCGCACTCCTTGTCGGAGCGTGGTGGGCGTTCATCCCCTCGGGTCTGTGCATTGCGCTCGTCGCTTTCTCACTCGCCCTGATCAATTATGCGGTGGATGAAGTGACCAACCCACGGCTGCGCAAGGTCACCTTCCGTGCGGGCAAGCGCGGCGGATCCACTTCAGCTACTACCCGGAAGGCTTCGGCATGACCGTCTCACAGACCTCGTTCGGCAGCCATGAGAGCGTGCTGCAGGTACGCGACCTGGTGGTTCAGTACGTCAGCGACACCCGCGCCGTCACAGCGGTGGACCGCGTGTCCTTCGACATCGGCGTGGGCGAGATTTTTGGCCTCGCGGGTGAGTCGGGGTGCGGCAAGTCCACCATCGCCAACTCGATCATGCGGCTACTTCGCAACCCCGCGCGCATTGCCGGCGGCAGCATCACCTTCGGTGGACGCGACGTGCTGGCGATGGACACCGACGAGCTGCGCCGGTTCCGCTGGCAGGACGTCGCGATGGTTTTCCAGTCCGCCATGAACTCCCTTAACCCCGTCATGACGATCGGCGACCAGATGGTCGACATCTTCACAACCCATGCGGGGTACTCCCGGAAGGAATCGCTCCGGCGCTCTGCGGAACTCCTGGAACTGGTCCGCATCGATCCGGCCCGGCTCCGCTCCTACCCGCACCAACTGTCGGGCGGCATGCGGCAACGCGCGGTGATCGCCATGGCCGTTGCCCTGAAGCCGTCGCTGCTGATTCTGGACGAGCCGACCACGGCGCTCGACGTCGTCGTGCAGCAGGAGATCATGGCCCAGATCAAGGACCTGCAGCGGGAGCTCGGCTTCTCGGTCCTGTTCATCACCCATGACATGTCCCTCATGGTGGAGCTGTCACACCGGATGGCGGTGATGAATTCCGGCCGGATCGTGGAGACGGCCGGCGCCAAGACAATCCATGCGACGCCGCGGCATCCCTACACGCAGGCCCTCATGAACGCTTTCCCGCCGCTGACCGGACCGCGGGTGCCCCTGCGGGGGCTGGGCGACGACGTGAAGTTCGGGGACATCCCCGACCTCGAAGAGGTAGCACAAGGACACTACGTGGCACCGGCCAACGGCGCCGCGCCCACCACCTCCGCGCAAGGAGCATCGCTATGACCATTCCTGACATCCCACAGACCCCGGCGCTCGAGGTGCGGGGCCTCGTCAAGGACTTCCCCTCCGGAGGGCTTTTCTCCCGCACCGGCGTGCGCGCCCTCGGCGGGGTGAACCTTTCAATCGGACGCGGCGAGATCGTTGCCCTGGTGGGGGAATCCGGATCCGGAAAATCAACCCTCGCCCGCTGTGTTGCACGGCTGGAGAAGCCGACCTCCGGGGAAATCCTGCTGGATGGCGTGGATGTCCTGCGCCGGGACCGGTTCTCCGCTTCACGGCAGTACCGCTCACAGGTGCAGATGGTCTTCCAGGATCCTTTTGGTTCCCTGAACCCTGCGCACCGGATTGAGCACTTCCTGATCCGGTCCCTCGAACTCCACGGGAAGGCGCGCAAGGGCCCTGCGCTTCGGGAGCAGCTTGCCGGACTCCTGCAGACGGTGGGGTTGAGCGCTGACATGCTCAGTTCCTACCCGCACGAGCTCTCAGGCGGGCAACGCCAGCGCGTCGCAATTGCCCGCGCACTCGCCGTGGAGCCCGAGGTCATCCTCGCCGATGAACCAACGTCGATGCTGGACGTCTCCGTGCGCATCGGCATCCTGAACCTGCTGGGCAGGCTCCGCGATGAACAGGGAATCTCGATGCTGTACATCACCCACGACCTCGCCTCCGCCCGTTACCTCGCGGACCGCACGGCCGTCATGTTCGCCGGTGAACTGGTGGAAGAAGGCGAGTCCCTTGAGCTGCTCGCCGAACCGGCCCATCCGTACACGCAGCTGTTGGTATCCGCTGTTCCCGACCCGGCACGCAGCGGCTCCTACGACCCGGCCGAGCGGGCGCGGCTCCGTGCGGCAGTCATGGAGTCGCCGTCGTGCGCGTTCGATGGGGACCGCAACCAGCCCTGTTCCTCCAGCGAACCGGTCCGGCACCTGGTGGGCGATACGGGCACGCACTGGGTGCGCTGCCACCGGTACCGCCCGCAAAATGCATCCACCAGCCACACCGTGGCGCCCTCCACCGCACTCACAGAAACGCAGGCCTCATGACCGACCTGATCCAGGCCAACGCCGGCCGGAATGCATCCCCACAGCCTCAGGACGAGCTGGTTGCGCTGGCCGAAGCGGACCGGCACCGGCCGCGCTTCCACTTTGTGTCCCCGGCGGGCTGGCTCAACGACCCCAACGGTGTCGCCCAGTGGAACGGCACCTACCACCTCTTCTACCAGTACAACCCGGAGGGGCCCTTCCACGGCAACATCATGTGGGGGCATGCCTCCAGCACCAATCTGGTGGACTGGCACGACGAACCTGTCGCGCTGGAACCGTCTGCCGGCCCCGACGCCGAGGGCTGCTGGTCCGGAGTCCTGGTGGACGACGACGGCGTCCCCACCCTGATCTATTCGGGACGGCACGACGGCGTTGAACTGCCGTGCGTGGCCGTCGGCTCACCCAATCTTCGGACCTGGTCGAAGCTGCCCGAAAACCCGGTCATCTCAGCGCCCCCTCCCGGTGTGGACGTCCCCGCCTTCCGTGACCATTGCGTCTGGAAGCAGGACGGCAAGTGGCGTCAGGTGATCGGGTCCGGAGTGTCCGGCCAGGGAGGAGCGGCATTCCTCTATGAATCGGCTGATCTGAGGAACTGGACCTACCTCGGTCCGCTGCTGGTCGGGAACGCTGCGGCCCAGGAACCCGAAGCCTCGGACTGGCAGGGCACTATGTGGGAGTGTGTGGACCTATTCCGGTCCGGAACCCGCGACATACTCGTTTTCTCCGCCTGGCATGAGGGCGACACCCGCCATCCGCTGTACTGGACGGGCACCTATACCGGTGACACGTTCTCCCCCTATTCCCTGCTCCGTCTGGACTACGGCGGACGGTTTTTCTATGCGCCGCAGTCCTTCGAGGACCAGGCGGGGCGTCGGATTATGTTCGGCTGGCTACAGGAGGGCCGAGGCGAGTCTGCCGTCCGGGCCGCCGGCTGGTCCGGGGTGATGAGCCTGCCCAGGATCACCGAGGAGGTACAGGGGGAACTGTCTTTCGCGCCGGTTGCGGAGATTGCATCCCTGCGACGGGACCACCGGTCCCTGACTCCGCGCTCCCTGGGGACAACCGAGATTCTTGACGGCGTCGCGGGTAACCAGTTGGACCTGGAGCTTGACCTGGAACTCGAGCCCGGTGCCGGCTTCCGCCTGGGACTGCTCGCCGCGGTGAACAGCGACGGCAGCACAGCTGAGGAAACGGTCGTCGAGGTCGGCTATGACGGCGACGAGGCGGGAACCCTGCGTCTGGACCGTTCCACCTCCAGCCTCGATCCTGACGTCGATGCCGAGGACAAGTCCGGGCCGGTTCCCCTGGCTGGTGGGAAATTGCATTTACGCGTGCTGGTGGACCATTCAGCGCTGGAAATCTTCGCCAACGGCAAACCGCTTACCGCGCGCGTTTATCCCTCCCTCGACGGCGATGCAATCCGACTGTCCGCTACCGGCACCGTGCGGCTGCGTAAGGGAGACGCCTGGCGCATGGCTGGAATCTTTTCGAATCCTCGGAAACTCAGGCCGTAGTTTCCACCGGACTTCCCGCAACGACCGAAAGGACCCCATGTCACCTGCTCACTCAATCCCCCGTCGAAGCATGCTCCTCGGCGCAGGCGGCCTCGCACTGGGTGCCGTCCCAGCCACTGCGAGCACACCCAAGGAGGCACCCGCGCTGCGTCCCGGACATGCACCCGCAACCCCGCCGCCGGCCGGGCGAAGCAAAGCTCAGACCTACCGGCCCGCATACCACTTCAGCGTCCCCGACAACTGGAAAAACGACCCTCAGCGACCGATCTACATCGACGGTGAATACCTCTACTACTACCTCTACAACGCCGACTACCTTGAAGGCGGATTCGGCACTGCCTGGAGATTGACCACCACCCGTGATCACGTGCACTTCACCGACCACGATGTAGCGATTCCCAAAAACAGCAACAGCAACGGCGACTGCTGGTCCGGGAGCGTGGTAGTGGATCATGACAACACGGCAGGTTACGGTCATGGGGCGGTCATCGCGCTGGTCACCCAGGCACCCGGTGAGACAGGGCAGGCTCAATACCTGTGGTACTCGACAGACCGGGGACGCACTTTCCAACCCGCAGGAACGACGCCGGTCCTCGCCAACCCTGGGACTGAGCATTTCCGGGATCCGAAAGTCATCTGGGATGCGGAACGATCCCGCTGGTTCATGGCGAATGCGGAAGGACTTCGGATCGGGTTCTACGCTTCGCCGGATCTCCACCATTGGAACGAGGTTGGCGAATTCCGGCGAGACAACCTCGGACTGCTGGAATGCCCTGACCTTTTCCAGATGGAGGCGGCAGACGGTAGTTCCCACTGGATCCTCGGGATCAGCGGAAATGCCAAGTTCCGCGACCTTCCCGCGACCTACGCCTACTGGACCGGGACCTTCGATGGTGCAACATTCACGCCGGACCATGAGGAGCCGCAGTGGCTTGACTGGGGTTTCGATTTTTACGGTGCCGTGACCTATCCCCACCATTCCACGGATGGGACAGAGGACGCTGCTCTCCGCCGGGTTATTGGATGGGCCAACTTCTGGGATTACCCGCACAATGCTCCGAGCATGGTCACCGATGGCTATAACGGCGATGACATGATCGTCCGCGACTTGAGTCTGAAACGCGACCGGGACGGCATGTACTACCTCTCCTCCCAGCCAACTGGTGCCCTCAGGAACTACGTGACGGCTGAACACCATATCGGGGACGTTGAGCTCACCGGTCATCTCGACCTGGACGTGCGGTCCACGGCGTACGAGTTGTCCTGTGACATCACGTGGGATCCCGCTGCGCAGCCGGCAAACATCGGTTTTCAACTGCGCCGTGCGCCCGGCGGCGCGCGTCATCTTGCCGTAGGCGCTTATCTCGAGGGCGGTTACGCGTACGTGAACCGGCGCCCCACCTTCAACCCCGGAGACGGTGGTGAATCGCAAACCCCCATCGACCCTGCCACCGGACGGGTGACATTCCGGATACTCGTGGACAACGCCAGCGTGGAATTGTTCCTCGACGACGGGCGGATGGTGCACTCCCACCGTGCTTTCCCTCCCGTCCAGGACAACAGCATCCGGTTGTATGTGGACGGCGGGTCAGCGGTCTACCGGAATCTCACGATCCGCGAACTGGAGGTAAGCGCCAACCGCTCGCCCGGGTAGGAATCTATGCACGGACCCCATGCGATCTTTTCGGGTTAGGCGGGTGGAAGCTCTAACCCGCCTCACCCAGGTCAGCCCAATAGAGCGAGGTCCCGCCGGATGTAGCGCAGATGCGCCCACTCCTCCTCCAGGATCACCCGGATGCAGTCACCTACGCTGGGACGCCAGTCACCGCCGCCCCACGGGTTCTCGCGTTCCTCCTCCAGCTGCTCTTCGGTGGCGGTGGCCAGGAAATCGGTCACCATCTTCTGCCGCTCGGCCCGCACCGCCAGGATCTCCTCGTAGGCGGGCGGGTCCGTGCGGAAGATTGACATGTCGAAGCCCATTTCGCCTGCGCCGGTGAAGATCTGCCCGATCTCGTGGAACGGCTGCTGGACCTGCAGGATTGCCCCGCGGAGCCAGGCATCGGTCGCCAGGATGAGATGGCGCAGGGTCTGGGCCAGGGACCACTCACCCTCCACGTGTGCGTCCACAAGGTTCGGCGGCGTGCCCGCAACCGTGGCCTGCCATGCGGACTGCACCGCGACCCACCCCTCGCGCAGGCCGCCGGGAGTCTGCGCCTTCTGCAGCTCGCGGCCCGGGAACTGCCGGTTGAGCTCGGCATCCACCAGCGGCACCACGTCCACCCCGTTGACGAGGAGACTGCCGAAGAACAGGTCATGGCTGTCGATATCGAGGCCGTCCACGTCGACGCCGCGCATCGTCACACCGCTCACATCGGAGAATCGCAGGGTTGCGCCCTTGAAGCTCGCCTTGACGAAGGTGGCGCCTTCGAACTCCCTGCCGGAAAAGGTCGTCATCGCCCAATCATCGCTTCCGGGACGGCGCTGCGGAAGATGCTGGCGCGTCGTGTGACTCAGAGTTGACCGGTTCGGAGCCCCCGCCCCCGGTTCCTCAGCTGGCTGGCTCGGTGTCCCACCGGCACGCTGCCGAAAGGTACGGCGCCGTCCGGCTCTTTTTCGACCGCGCGACGGCGGCGGGGGTGCCGACCGCCATCACCTCGCCGCCTCCGTCTCCACCGGCCGGTCCCAGATCGATCACCCAGTCCGCGGATGCCACCACATCCATCTTGTGTTCCACCACAATCACCGTATTGCCGGCGTCGACCAGGCGGTGCAGTTGCGCCATCAGAAGTTCGACGTCGGCCGGGTGCAGTCCGGTGGTCGGCTCATCCAGCAGATACAGGGTGTGCCCACGCTGGGCACGCTGCATTTCGGTGGCCAGCTTGATGCGCTGCGCTTCGCCTCCGGACAGCTCCGTGGCGGGCTGTCCGAGCCGGAGGTAGCCCAGCCCCACCTCCAGCAACGTCTGGAGGCTGCGTGCCGCTGAGGGGACGTCGGAGAGGAACTCTGCGGCAGAACTGACTGTCATCAGCAGCACGTCGGCCACGTTCCGGCCGCGGTAGAGGACCTCCAGCGTTTCCGGGTTGAACCGCGAGCCCCCGCACTCCGGGCACGGCCCGTAACTGCCGGGCAGGAACAAGAGCTCCACGGCGACGAAACCTTCTCCCTGACAGGTTTCGCACCGGCCGCCGGCCACATTGAAGGAGAACCGTCCGGCGCCGTAACCCCGGGCACGGGCCTCGTCCGTCGCGGCGAACTCCTTGCGGACGGCATCGAACAGCCCGGTGTAGGTCGCCAGGTTGGAGCGGGGAGTCCGGCCGATCGGCTTCTGGTCGACCGTGACCAGGCGGTCCAGCTGGTTCCGCCCCGGGAAGGATCCCACCTTCAGCGCACCGACCGGGGATTCCGCCGTCGTCGCGCCTTCCGGTGCGGCATCCCGCGGATGCAGCCGTTCACCGACCACCTCGGCGAGAACCTGGCTGACCAGCGTGGACTTGCCGGAGCCGGACACCCCGGTGACCGCAGTCAGCACACCGAGCGGAAAGTCCACGTCAAGGCTGCGCAGGTTGTGCCGGCTGATGCCACTCAGTTCGAGCCAGCCGGCGGCTTCCCTGTAGGAACCGTTGCGGGAATTTCTGCCACTTCCAGGCTCGGAGGAGTCGCCGTCGTCGTCGGTTCCGTCCGCCTGCTCAGGGAAGAGGAAGGGCCGAGTGACCGACCCGGGAACGTCGCGGAGGCCGGCCACGGGGCCGCTGTAGAGGATTTCGCCGCCGCCTTCGCCGGCGCGCGGCCCCACGTCCACCACCCAGTCCGCGCGGTGCACCACGTCCATGTTGTGCTCCACGACAAACACCGAGTTGCCGGAGACCCTGAGCTGGTCCAGAACCGTCAGAAGCGGCTCGGCGTCGGCGGGGTGCAGCCCGGCCGAGGGCTCATCGAGGACGTAGATGACCCCGAAGAGGCCGGACCGGAGCTGGGTGGCGATGCGCAACCGCTGCATCTCCCCCGGCGAGAGGGTGGGCGTGGAGCGGCCAAGTGCGAGATAGCCCAGCCCCAATTCCAGAAGTACCGTGATCCGCTGGAGCAGGTCCCGCGTGAGGGCGACGGCCACCTCGTCACCTTCGCCTGAGGCCCGCCTGCGCGACGCCGTCCCGGCTGACGTCAGTTCCGCGGTGGGCCGGATGATGTCGGCCAGTTCCGTCAACGGAACGGCGTTGAGCTCCGCGATGGTCCTCCCGGCGAACGTCACGGCGAGAGCGTCGGCTCTCAGGCCGCTGCCGCCGCACCGCTCGCACGGTCCGGTATGCATGAACTGCAGCACGCGCTCCCGCATGGAGGCGCTTTTCGAATCGGCCAGGGTGTGGAGAACGTAGCTCCGGGCGCTCCAGAACCTGCCCTTGTACGGCTTGGCAACGCGGTCGCGCTCGGGAGTCACTTCCACCACGGGCTGCTCTTCGGTGAAAAGGATCCAGTCCCGGTCCTTTTTCGGCAGCTCCCGCCAGGGAGTTTCGACGTCGTAGCCGAGATGGGTGACGATGTCGCGGAGGTTCTTCCCCTGCCAGGCGCCAGGCCAGGCGGCGATGGCTCCGTCGCGGATACTGAGCGATGGATCCGGCACCAGGGACGCCTCGCTGACCGTGTGCGCTACGCCCAGGCCATGGCACTCCGGGCAGGCACCCGCAGCGGTGTTGGGAGAGAAGGCATCCGAGTCAAGCTGCCCGGCGCCCTCCGGGTAACTGCCTGCCCGGGAGAAGAGCATCCGCACGGAGTTGGACAGCGTGGTCACTGTGCCGACAGAGGAGCGGCTGCTCTGCGCGCCGCGGCGCTGTTGAAGCGCGACGGCGGGAGGCAGGCCCGTAATCTGCTCCACCTTGGGATTGTGCCCCTGCTGGATGAGCCGGCGGGCGTACGGCGCTACCGACTCGAAGTAACGCCGCTGCGCTTCGGCATAGATGGTGCCGAAGGCCAGCGAGGACTTGCCCGAACCGGACACTCCGGTGAACGCCACAATCGAGTCGCGGGGGACGTCCACATCCACGTTGCACAGGTTGTTTTCCCGGGCGCCTCGGACCCTGACAAAGCCGTCGGTGAGCGGGTTCGCCTGCGGGATTTCGGAAGCGTGCGTTTCGGGTTGCATTGCTTCGACCATATCGCCGGACCGCTGTCCGGCCACCATCCCACTCTCTGGGTGCTAGGAAGCCAGGTTCACGTCTTCGCCGCTGAGGTTGGCGCGGAAGCCGTCGTCCTGGACGGTGACGTCCTGCAGGACGAGCCCCTCGGGCAGCCCCTCGATGCTGTGTTCGATGGTCACGAACGTGCGCACAACGGCGGCGACGGCTTCGGAGAGGAAGTGCGGTCCGCCGAAGTCGATCGAGCGCGGCTCCATCACGAGCCGGCCGGCGTCGACCTCCACCGTGCCGGTGGCGACCACGCGCAGCTCACGGCCCAGTGCCTCGACGGTGCGGACCACCGTTGCCTGACCGTCGCCGGCGGCTTGGACCACGGTCCCCTCGCCGAGCTCAGCGGCGACAACCTCGAACGGCACGGTGGCATCCACGGTGAGCCGTCCGGCGATGAGGCCTCGCGGCCCGGTCACCACATCCTGCCCGACGGCACGGACGTCACGGAGTGTCGAACCCGCAGTCACCACTGTCCCGGCGTCCAGGGCGAGGTCGGCCAGCCAGGTCTCCTCCTCGCCCAGGTCCCCCGGAGGTGCCGCATCGGGTGTCGGTTCGGTCTCCGCTCCAGGCGACGGCGCGGGATCCGGTTCAGCACTGCCGGCGGGTGCGCTCACCGCCAGCCAGAGGATCGCTACCGCAGCTACCAGTACCAGGATCATTCCGGCAGCACCGATCAACCAGTCCTTTACACGCGCCCGTTCCATGGGGACCAGTCTGGTTGCTTCCGGTCCGGGGCGCGAACCCGAGGACGGGCCAGAGGCAATCCGGCGCACCCGCGCTGGACAGCCTGCGAGGAAGAGGTCAAAAATGGGCCAGCAGATGGGGCCTCAGCTGCACCGACATATCCCGTTAAGGAGGCAGGGCATGAAGGCGGTGATAGCCGGTGCGGGCATTGCCGGCCTGGTCGCCGCCCGCCAACTCGGACTGGCCGGTTGGGACGTCGAGCTTCTGGAGAAATCTGGGGGACCCCGGCCAGAAGGCTACATGATGGATTTCTTCGGACCGGGGGTGGAAGCCGCAGAGCGGATCGGCCTCTATCCGCAGCTCGCAGCAGCGGCGTACCGCGTCGGGTCAGTCGACTATGTCGATGCCACAGGTCGGACCACGTCCCGCCTCGACTATGACCAGTTCGCCCGGTTTGCCGGCGGAAAGCTCCTGAGCCTGCTCCGTCCCGACATTGAGCAAGCCGCCCTCGCCGCGCTGGACGATGTGCCCTCCGGGCGGGTGAAAATCCGCTACGGCGCTGCAGTTTCCAGCGTCCGAAGTACCGACGACGGCGCCTGTGTCTCGGTCGCCGGCCCGCCCGAGGCGACGGTGGCCGCAGACCTACTCATCGGTGCTGACGGCATCCATTCCGACGTGCGTGCGCAGGTTTTCGGTCCCCAATCGGAGTACCTTCGCCCGCTGGGCATGCGCGCTGCCGCTTTCATCGTGACGGAACCAGCCCTGAACGCCCAATTCCGGAACCGCTTCATCCTCACCGACACGATCGACCGGATGGCCGGCCTCTACAGTCTCCGTTCCAACAAGGTCGCGGTATTTCTTGCGTACCGGGATGCCTCGGAAGCCTCGGGGCGCCGAGGAAACCAAAGCCCCAGAGAGCGGCTGCGCCGCGAATTTACCGGGCTCGGGCCCACAACCGACAGGCTGCTGGCGCTGTGTCCCGAATATCCGTACGACGACGTCGTCGCCCAGATTGTCATGCCGCGCTGGCAGAAGGGGCGGACCGTCCTCCTCGGGGATGCCGGCGGGGCGGTGTCGCTCCTCGCCGGGCAGGGCGGCTCGCTCGCGATCGCCGGTGCCGCTCTCCTGGCAGATATCCTCGCCCCCATCCGCTCAGCCGAGGAGATCAACCCGGCCCTTGCCGAATTCGAACGGCGATGGCGGCCCGTGGTCGAGGAGGCCCAGGCAGCCGGGAGGCGCGCCGCATCAACCTTCCTCCCCGCCAACCGGACGAAGCAACTCCTGCGCCGATGGATAATACGGGCAACACATCTGCCGGGAATCGAACAGCTGGTTGCCCGCCGGATCGTGGGCAGCACACTGCGTTAGCCCATTGAGACCTGCCGTTCCGCCGCAACGCTCAGCCGAGGTGTCTTCCCCCGCGCAAACACCCACTCGGCCGCTGTGTCTTGAGTGGAAAATGGTCCCCGATCCCCCTCATCAAGGCTTTGTGCTGTAGCGTGAGGACGGAGGGGAGTCGAGTCACCCCTTTTGCAAATCGCTCGCACCACCGCCGTCTGACCGCACGGCACAGCTCCACCGGACACTCCGGCGAATCTTCAGCAAGCAGGATCCGCCGCCACGCGCACCCCACCTGAACGGTGGCGGCCCGCCCAACCTCGTCCCTTCCTCCGGCTGTCCAAACAGCCGGCATCATCCACGCCACTCCCGGCGTGAACCGTCATCGGCACCCCTATTGGCGAACCGATGAGAGAAGTCCGAAGTCACCGACCGCAGTTCCGGGTGACTTCGCGGACCCGGAGGCCTTCCTCCTCGAGGATCACAACCTCGCAAAGGAGCAGGGCACCGGGCCAACAGACAAGGAAAGTCATGAGCTACAACAGCAAGATAGATCCCACAGAGCCATTCCCCGAAGACCTGAGCACACTCGACGATTGCGCACTGCACGTACTCAATAGCAAAGTGCATCGCGAGCTGGACGCCGAGTACCTGCGCGGCGGCGCTGAGATGGAAACCGAGTTCAGACGAGATGAACTGACCGAAGAACTGAACCGACGGGTAGCCAATGAGCACCGGCGCGGACTGTCAGGCACGGTCTCCTACCTGGAGCACGCCATCTGAGCGTCGCCGACGGAACCCCGCAGGGTCCGGGAAGATGGTGGCCATGACTTCGGATGCGGTTCGGCAGGCCGGCGTGACGGCCGCGTTCATCCTGTGTGTGGTCGGTTCCGCAATCGGCTCCGGCGCATTCGGCGGCACTCCCATCGACCAGGCTGCAGGCGGAGCCCTGAGCGCCGATGCCACGCTCCTCGCACCGGCCGGCCCGGCGTTCGGGATCTGGAGCGTCATCTACGCGGGGCTCGGCGCCTACACCGTCTACCAATGGTTCCCCTCCCAGCGGGCCTCGCACCGTCAGCGACGGCTCGGCTGGTGGGTCGCCGCGTCGATGCTGCTGAACGCTGCGTGGATCCTGTCCGTCCAGGCCGGGCTGCTCGCCGTCAGCGTGCTGATCATCCTTGCGCTGCTCGCAGTGCTCTCCGCCGCTTTTGTCATCTACACGTCCCGGGCACCCGTCACCGCCGCCGACGGCGTCGTCACCGACGGCACCCTGGGCCTCTACCTGGGGTGGGTGTGCGTTGCGGTCTGCGCGAACATCACAGCAGCCCTGGTCGCGGCAGGTTTCGCCGGCTTCGGAGTGCCTCCGGAACTGTGGGCAGCGGCCATCCTGGCCGTGGTCGCCGTCGTCGGTGTTTTCCTCGCCCTGCGCGGGAACGGCCGGCTCGCGGTGGCGGCGGCCATTGCCTGGGGGCTGGCCTGGATTACGGTGGGCCGCGCCAACGGTGCCCCGGAATCAACGACGACGGCCGTGACCGCAGGCCTTGCCGCCGCCGCCATCGCGCTCGCTACCGTCGCGGTCAGGCTGAGGAGACGGTCCCACCCGGGAGCGTGAACCGGAACCGCGGCTCGCTGGGGCCCCGAACCTCGTTTCTGGCCCTTCAAGGCTTCCGCTTCTGCGGATATGGGGCCTCGTGCCGGGCAAGCATGTCGACGAAGGCGCCGATTCGCTTTGCCCTCCCCGCTTCCGTCTTGAGTTGACCGAGGCGGAAGATCAGCGCGTAGCGGTTTTGTGCGGAGAGCACCTCGAACATCGCCTGCGCATCGGGGTTCGCCGCGATTGCGGCGGCCAGATCATCCGGCACGACGGCGCTCGCCGACCCGGCATAGGCACGATCCCACCGCCCGTCCGCCTTCGCCCGCTCAACGGCGGCGCGACCGGCATCGCGCATTGCGCCTTCGGCCTCCAGCCGCTCGACGTGGCCGACGTTCCGCAGCGACCAGATACTCCGCGGGCCGCGGGGCGTGAAGCGCTGGAAGCTGCTCTCGCCGTCGCGCCTCCTGGTCTGTCCGTCGATCCAACCGAAACACAGTGCCTCGTCCAGTGCAGCAGCGTAGGTCAGTGCCGTCACCGTGCCGCCCTTCTTGTGAAGGACAGGCCAGACGCCCGACGACGACGCGTGGTTTTCTTCCAGCCACGCCCGCCATTCGCGGGCGTCGGGGAGAAGGAGTTCGGGCAGTTCGGCGGCCATGCGTTCAGGGTACTGGACCGTCCGTGGCTAGATTGCTAGCATTTTAGCCATGCCACCGGAAGCCAAAGTGCAGTTCAACGTCTACCTGCCGGCGGACCTCGTCCGTGCAGTCAAGCACAGAAGCATCGACGAAGGGCAGAGCCTTTCGGCACTCGTCGAGCGCGTTCTTCGAACCTACGTAGAGGACAAATAATGCTCAGGGTACGGCCGATCGTTTTCACCCCGAACCTCGACGCCTTCACCGACACCTTCACAGCACTCGGATTGCGCCAGGTTGAGGATGCACCGGGCTGGCGGGTCTTCGCCGCGGACAGCGGACACGTTGCCCTGCATACTGCGGAGCAGCCGTCACTGAGCTTCAGCTTTGAGGTCGGGTCGGTCACGAAGTTCGCCCGACGCACAGCAGAAGCGGGGACCGCCGCCGTCGTCGTCGATACGGCAGATGGGCCGGCCGCGCAGGTGACCGCACCGGACGGGCGGACGTTCCTCGCGTACGAGGCGCAGCTCGCCGATGCAGCGCCGGTGAAGGAAGGGTTGGCGGTGATGCCCATCTGGTACACCACTGACCCGGCGGCCGGTGCGAAAGTGTTCAGCGACATCGGTGCCCGTCAGAGGATCAGCTCCCGCACGGGATCCTGGATCGACTTCGTGGCGAAGAACGGCGGTCTCGTCGCTGTCCATGAAGCGGAAACGGACGGAACACAGCTCGCCTTCGAGTTCACCGGGGACATCACCGTCCTCCAGCAGCGCACCCCCGCCGCCACGATCCTGATCGACGAGAACTACGGGCGATCGCTGCGAGTACCCAACCCGGACGGCGGCAGGATCTGGATCAACGAGTGGCAGGAGGACCTCTACGGTTACACCCGGGACACCGGGTCCTGAGAGCGTCCGCCGATTCAGCCAATGGCCGAAGTACAGCGAGTCCGGGTCACCCCGCAGCGGGTCTGCTATAAAACTGAAGGTATGAACCTGCGCACACCAGATCCCAATCCCGGGTGGCTCAACGAGGACGATCTCTACGAGGCACGCCGCCGGCTCCCCATGGTCTACGTGGAGGCCATCCCCGTCCGGTGTGACGCGCTGGGATACGTCACCGAGGTGGGGCTGCTGCTGCAGGCCAACGAGCAGGGTGAGATGGTGCGGACCTTCGTGTCCGGCCGCGTGATGTACCGGGAAACCATCCGCGCGGCGCTGCTGCGGCACCTGGAGAAGGACCTCGGTCCCTTCGCCCTCCCCCAGCTGCCCCCGTGCCCGACGCCGTTCACAGTCGCCGAATACTTCCCCTCCCCCTCGGAAACCGGGCTCACTGATGACCGGCAGCACGCCGTCGCACTGGCATACCTCATCCCCGTGACCGGGGAATGCAACCCCCGCCAGGACGCGCTCGAGCTGACCTGGCTCACACCGGAGGAGGCGCTGAGCTCTGAAGTGAGCTCCGAGTTCTCCGGCGGCCGCGACAGCCTGCTGCGCCAGGCGCTCGCCTACGCCGGATGGGGCCGCTGAGGCGTTACCGTTTCTTTATAGACCGGACTCGTTCGTGGACCGGGGGCAACAGGTGCAGTGAGGCAGGACATTCCAATGATCGACAGCGACGTGGACGCGCGCGTACAACCGCTTGCAGCGGAGGCAGTGAGCGCCGGACGCAGGCTCCTCCTTCCGGGAGGCGAGCGCACCAGCGAAGTGGTGGACACCGCCGTCGAGCATGATGACTTCGGTGTTCCGGCGGTTGTAGTGGCCACGCTGGAATCAGGTGAAACAGTGCGGATCGCCACAGGTTCAACGGTTCAGGCCGAGGCACTCGAGGAACTTTCGCAGATTGTCACCGATGAGGGATCGCCGGAGGCGCTGATTGCCCACGTGGCTGCCGTGCACCCCGAGAGCCCGCGGGTCCACGAGCTTTCCGAGCGGCTCACCCGCGGCGTGAACTTCAAGTCCGGCAGCAACCTGCAGGACATCCGCGACCTCGCCATGACCCTCTACGTGGACCTCTCCGATGCCGTCAGCGCGCTCAAGGTCTGCGACCTGCTGACCGACCAGCCGTTCGACGGCAACTTTGGCCGCTGGAACCTCATCGAGGGGTGCCTTGCGCTCGCCGCCCACCTCACCCAGAACGACGGCGACCCCTCCCGTACCGCCGGTTATTCCGCTGCCCTGCGAACGGCCGACGACGCCGAGACAGACCCGCTGAAGGCGAAACTGGCCGCAGCGGTGCGGCAGCGCCAGCTCAACGAGCCGAACCTGTACGACCGGGAAATCGCGCGGTCCACCACTGACCCGGCGGCCGAAAAGGACTGGCGCGGACTACGCCTGACCGTGCTGCTGTACCTGCGGGCGCACGGCGGCTCGGAAACCCTCAGTGCCGAGGCGCTGGACCGGCGCATCGGGCACGAACTGCTCGCCATCCGTGCCCTGGGCGCGAAAACCGCAGCCTCTGGTTAACCCGCAGATGCGGGAGTAGAGTGGCGCGCATGAGTGAGCCGGCCGATTCCCTCAGACAGTCCAGCACCGAACAGCATCCCGCCCGGGATGAGCCCGTTGCACCCGCAAACCCCCTCAGCGTCCACATCAACGCGGATGCACGGCAGGTATGGCTCATGCTCCGCGAACCCCGGCTGGTCCGCCAGTGGCACGGCTGGGACTCGGACACCCTGGACGCCGAGATCCGTTCCATCTACTTCGCGCCCTCGGTGATCGAGGGGCCTGACCATACCTTTGTGACGGTCGACGGCGGTGACACCTTCCAGATCGAACCGGTCCGGGACGGCTGCGTGGTCACCATCGAACGCGTCGAAGCCGAAGCGGATGAGGTCACGGAGGGCTGGATCACCTTCCTCCAGCAACTGCGGTTTGCACTCGAGCGGCATCCTTCGAACACCCGGCGTACCGCGTTCTTTTCGGGTACGCCCGCTGACGGCGGGTCCATCATCGAGAAGCTCAATGCCGAGCAGCTGCAGCAGCCCGGCGACTCTTACTCGCTCAGCCTCCCGAACGGGCACGAGCTGACCGGCACGGTGTGGTTCCGCACGGAGAACCAGCTCGGCCTCACCGTGGCGGAGTACGCGGACCATGGCGAGGGGCTGGTCATCGTGGCCGACCAGCCGTCCCTCGACGGTCCCGGGTCAAGCCTTGCCGTCATCTCCACCTACGGGTTGGGCGCGCACGCGCTGCGCTCGGCCTGGGACACCTGGGACAGTTTCCGCAAGGAGCATTACCCCTCCTCCGACCCGCTGGAGACGTCCAGGGTCGACTGACCGTCGTGGAGACCATCCGCCGATTGCTGAGAAGATGGGCGGGTGCCACAATCTGACTTCTCGTTTTCCATCGGTAAACGCCTCAGCGAGACCACCGCGGCAGGCGAGGGCCTGCACGGCCGTACCGGGACCATCACCACACCTCACGGTGAGATCCAGACGCCGGCGTTCATTGCCGTCGGAACCAAGGCCACCGTGAAGGCGGTGCTGCCGGAATCCATGAAGGAGGCCGGCGCGCAGGCCCTGCTCGCCAACGCCTACCACCTCTACCTGCAGCCGGGGGCTGACGTCCTGGACGAGGCCGGCGGGCTGGGGAAGTTCATGAACTGGGACGGGCCCACCTTCACCGACTCCGGCGGGTTCCAGGTAATGAGCCTCGGCTCCGGGTTCAAGAAGGTCATCACCATGGACGCCGCCGCCGCTTCCGAGCACGCCGGTGCGGACGACCGGGTGGCGGTCGGCAAGGAGCGCCTGGCCCACATCGACGACGACGGCGTGTGGTTCGTCTCGCATCTCAACGGCGATCGGCACCGGTTCACCCCGGAGATTTCGATGCAGGTGCAGCACCAACTCGGGGCCGACGTCATGTTCGCATTCGACGAGCTGACCACGCTGATGAACTCCCGCGGATACCAGGAGGAGTCCCTGGAACGGACCCGACTGTGGGCGGAACGCTGCATCGCCGAGCATGAGCGGCTGACTACCGAGCGGGCTGACAAACCGTACCAGGCGCTGTTCGGAGTGATCCAGGGCGCGCAGTATGAGGACCTCCGGCGCAAGGCGTCACGGGACCTCGGGGCGATGAACTTCGACGGGTTCGGCGTGGGCGGGGCCCTGGAGAAGGAGAACCTGGGAACCATCCTCGGGTGGTGTGCGGACGAACTGCCCGAGGCGAAGCCACGCCACCTCCTGGGCATTTCCGAGCCCGATGACCTGTTCACTGGGATCGAAAACGGCGCTGACATCTTCGACTGCGTCTCCCCCACCCGGGTTGCCCGAAACTCCGCCTTCTATGTGCCCGACGGCCGGTGGAACCTGTCCAACGCCCGGTTCAAGCGGGACTTCACCCCGCTGATGGAGGGCTGCGACTGCTACACCTGCACCCACTACACCCGGGCCTACATCCACCACCTGTTCAAGGCGAAGGAGATGGTCTCGGCGACGCTGATCTCGATCCACAACGAGCGCTTCGTGATCCGGATGGTCGACGACGCCCGCGCCGCGATCGAGGACGGCACCTATTTCGACCTGAAGGCCGAGGTCCTGGGAAGGTACTACGCCGGCGCCCGTTGACATGTGACCCTTTCCACATGAAGCTGTAACCGTGAAGCCCGACAGGGCTTCACAATGCTGCTGGCACCCATCGCTCTACAGGGAATTTTCACTCACACCGGTCTCAGGCCGAGCCAGCAGAGCTGCAGGGGGCTAGGAATGGACTCAAGCGGTATCGCCTTGACTCTTCCTTCGAGGAATTTCAATGATGTTGTCAACGGACTATCTGCTTGGCTGGCGGTAATCCCCTCGCTCCCCCATGAATCAAGCCAGTCGCCCACGTCAGCTCCCCACCATGCCCGCAGAAGCCTGGTCGTGACTGCTGTCACCCGGGTGTTATGGTCGATACGTCCACACGGGAGCCCTGATGCAGGGGCTGAGATCGGGCTGATGCAGCCTGCGACCGTCGAACCTGTCCGGGTAATGCCGGCGAAGGAAGAGGAATCCCATTATGAGCGCATCTGCTCAGCACGCCCTGGCCTACGTCCACAATCAGGAACACGACCTCCACGTCCCCGTCACGGAGATTTCGCTGGAGGACAGTCCCGGCGGCACCCCAAATAACCCGCTGCAGGTCTACCGTACGGCTGGACCTGGCAGTGACCCGGTTGTCGGACTGCCCCCGCTACGCGCCTCCTGGGTCAAGGGACGCGGTGATGTCGAAACCTACACTGGCCGTGAGAGGAACTTGCTCGACGACGGCCGCTCCGCTATCCGGCGTGGTGCAGCATCCCAGGAATGGAAAGGCTCCCAGCCGGTGCCGCTGCGTTCCATGGAAGGCCGCACCGTTACCCAGATGCACTACGCCCGAGCGGGGATCATTACCGAGGAGATGCGGTTCGTGGCGCTCCGGGAGAACTGCGACGTCGAACTGGTCCGCTCCGAGCTCGCGGCGGGTCGGGCCATCATC
>NZ_KI914601.1:27143-32973 GCF_000520475.1 Arthrobacter sp. 35/47 | reverse complement strand
ATCATCCCCGCCAACATCAACCACCCCGAGTCTGAGCCGATGATCATCGGCAAGGCTTTTCTGGTGAAGATCAATGCCAATATCGGCAACTCCGCGGTGACCAGCTCCATTGCCGAAGAAGTCGACAAAATGCAGTGGGCCACCCGGTGGGGTGCGGACACCGTCATGGACCTGTCCACCGGCGATGACATTCACACCACCCGGGAATGGATAATCCGCAACTCCCCCGTTCCCATCGGCACAGTGCCCATCTACCAGGCCCTAGAAAAAGTCGACGGCGAGGCCAACGCCCTCACTTGGGAAATTTTCCGCGACACCGTCATCGAGCAGTGCGAACAGGGCGTGGACTACATGACCATCCACGCCGGAGTGCTGCTGCGCTACGTACCGCTGACCGCCGAGCGAGTCACCGGCATCGTCTCCCGCGGAGGATCGATCATGGCCGGCTGGTGCCTCGCCCACCACAAGGAGAACTTCCTCTACACCCACTTCGACGAACTCTGCGAGATCTTCGCCCGTTACGACGTCGCTTTCTCCCTGGGCGACGGGCTGCGCCCAGGATCGATCGCCGATGCCAACGATGCGGCCCAGTTCGCAGAGCTGGACACCCTGGCAGAGCTCACCGCACGCGCCTGGGAGTACGACGTGCAAGTCATGGTCGAAGGCCCCGGGCACATCCCGCTGCACCTCGTCCGGGAGAACGTGGAGCGGCAGCAGGAGCTATGCAACGGAGCCCCGTTCTACACGCTGGGGCCACTGGTGACCGACATCGCGCCAGGCTACGACCACATCACCTCAGCCATCGGAGCCACCGAGATCGCCCGCTACGGCACAGCCATGCTCTGCTACGTCACTCCGAAGGAGCACCTCGGGCTGCCGAACAAGGACGACGTGAAGACCGGCGTCATCACCTACAAGATCGCAGCCCACGCCGCCGACCTCGCCAAGGGCCACCCCGGTGCCTTCGAACGCGACAATGCCCTCTCCAAGGCCAGGTTCGAGTTCCGCTGGCGGGACCAGTTCGCCCTGTCCCTGGACCCGGAAACCGCCGAAGCCTTCCACGACGAGACACTGCCAGCCGAGCCGGCCAAAACCGCTCACTTCTGCTCAATGTGCGGGCCGAAGTTCTGCTCCATGCGCATCTCCCAAGACATTCGCGACCAGTTCGGCGGCACCGCCCAGCAGCAGGCCATCGTTGGGATGGAGGAGAAATCCGCCCAGTTCAGGGCCTCCGGCGGCAGAGTCTACGTAGAAATGCCGGCAGTGCCTGCCAGCTGAGAGCCCGGTTTTCCGCTGGTGGGGCGGGCTCGACGGCGGGCGTTACACAACCGTGGACGCAGTGTTTCCAGGAAGGCAACGCCCGCCGGATAGCCCCGTGCCTTATGCTGGGCATTTTTCCTCCAAACGCATCACACGGTCCGAACAGCTGATGCCGGCTGGACCTCATAGGCGGTTCGGTTGCGAAGCATGGTCCACATTACGTTGAGTCGTCGTCGGGCCAGAGAGAGTACTGATTGAGTGTGGGTTTTTCCTTCAGCGCGTTTGCGGGGGTAGCCAAGACAGTACAACTGCCCTGCGAACTACCTGCTCAACAACATAACAACGGCACCTATTTCGACCTGAAGGCCGAGGTTCTGGGAAGGTACTACGCCGGTGCCCGTTGACATGTGACCCTTTCCACATGAAGCTGTAACCGTGAAGCCCGACAGGGCTTCACAATGCTGCTGGCACCCACCGCTCTACAGGGAATTTCACTCACACCGGTCTCAGGCCGAGCCAGCAGAGCTGCAGGGGGCTAGGAATGGACTCAAGCGGTATGGCCTTGACTCTTCCTTCGAAGGAGCAGCATGAGCAAGTCATACCGCCGGAGATCGGGAAAGGCTGTGCTGGCTTCGCTGACCGGCCTCGTCCTTGCCTCCAGCATGTGGGCACCGGCGTCGGCAGTGGAAGCACCGGATTCCGGCAGCCCTACAGCTGAAGGGGTCGCGCTGCAACCGGCTTTCGATGCCAAGGTCAGCCGCGAACTCGCTGAAAAAACGGGTCCGACGGCGGCATACGTCCAGTTCGCCGGCAAGGGAGCCTTCGAACAGACACAGCCCGCGGAAGTCCGCCGCAACGGATTCACCGCCCCGGTTCCCCGGAGGGACCGCGTTCTGGAGATCCGGGCCGGCATTCAGGCGAAGGCCGCCGAGGTGGCAGCCCAGGCGGGTGCTTCGGAGCTGTACACCACCACCAACACTCTTCCCGGCGTCGCAATCCAGGGTGATGCTGAGGCGATCAAGGCCCTCGCTGCCCGCCCGGACGTCGTGAAGATCACCGGGCTCGTGCCGAAGACCGTCGAGAACAAGGGCGCTGACATCGACACGCGCGCCCTTGAAGCATGGACCGCGCGGGACAACACCGGTGAGGGCATCACCATAGCCGTACTGGACACGGGCCTTGACTACACTCACGCCGGGTTCGGCGGTCCAGGCACCATCGAGGCGTTCGAACAGGCCAGGGCGGATGCCGAGCCTGATCCGGCGCTCTACGATCCGGCGAAGTTCCTTGGCGGTTATGACCTGGTGGGTGACGCCTACGACGCGTCGGATCCGGTTCGCTCCGTGCCCCAGCCCGACCTCAACCCGCTCGACTGCCAGAGCCACGGCTCCCACGTGTCCGGCACCGCCGCCGGCTACGGAGTGAACGACGACGGCACCACCTTCGAGGGCGACTACAGCACCCTTACTGCCGAGGCCGTCAATGCCATGCGCATCGGGCCGGGCTCCGCTCCCGAAGCCGGCCTGGTGGCCCTCCGAGTCTTCGGTTGTGAGGGCTCCAGCCTGGTTGTAGGCCAGGCCCTGGACTTTGTCCTGGACCCCAACCGGGACGGCAACTTCGATGACCGCGCCCAGGTAGTCAACATGTCGCTGGGCTCCTCCTTCCCAGCCTATGACGATCCGGAAAACGACATCGTCAACGCGCTGACCGCGCAGGGCGTCCTCTCTGTGGTGTCCTCCGGGAACGACGGCGATGTCTACGACATCGGCGGCTCCCCCGGCAGCGCCGAATCCGCGCTCACCGTCGCGGCGAGCGTAGGCTCCCAGGTCACCCTCGACCGTATCGACGTTCTGGCGCCCCAGCCCGGAACCGCCTCGGGACAGTACAGCGTGAACTTCAACTATGTCGAGGCCACCGAGGCACAGCTCACCGGTACCGTGGTCAAGCCGCCGGCCGGTCTGGACCGCTTCGGCTGCCAGGCGTTTCCCGCGGGAACGTTCAACGGTGAATGGGTGTGGCTGGACTGGGAAGACCTCGGCACCCCCTTCCCCTGCGGCTCAGCGACACGCTTCGACAATGTTGAGGCAGCCGGCGGTGCGGGCGTGGTCCTGAGTTCCCCCCGCGACGTGTTCGATGCAGGAATCGGCGGTAACGCCACCATTCCGGGCGTACAGTTCAACCGCGCTTCTTCCGAGGCGCATGAGCCCGCTGCTGCGGCCGGCACGCTCCAGATCCGGCTCGATCCCACCTTCCAGGCAACGGCCACCGGTCCCTCCAATGCGCAGGACACCCTTGCGGCCTTCTCCTCTCGCGGTGTTCACGGTTCCAACGGCGTGGTGAAGCCCGATGTCACCGCTCCCGGGGTTTCCATCGGATCCGTCCAGGTGGGCACCGGCAACGGCGCTTCCGTGAAGAGCGGCACCTCCATGGCCGCGCCGCACACAGCGGGCATCGCCGCACTGCTCCTGTCCGCGCATGAGTACAACCCGTACCAGGCCAAGAGCGTCATCATGAACACCGCGACGCATGACCTGCTGACCGCCGACGGCGTCAAGTACGCACCGAACCGGGTAGGGTCGGGCCGCGTTGATGCCATCCAGGCCCTGGATACCCCGGTCCTGGCGTACGCCACGGACCAACCGGCGCTCACCTCGGTGAACTTCGGGGTCCTTGAGCTCGGGACGGAGGCGCTGACGGTGACCAAGCAGGTCACCGTGCAGAACCGTTCAAACGTTCCGGTGACGTATAACGCCGGCTATCTTGCGGCGTCGACCATGCCCGGTGTGTCCGTCTCGGTGTCTCCGGCGATCATCACGGTTCCGGCGAACAATCCGGCAACGCTGAACGTCACGCTGACGGTTGCGGATCCGGCCGCCCTCGCCAAGACCATCGATCCTGCGGCGGAGGAAATCCAGGCGGGCATTCCTCGCCAGTACCTTGCGGATGTGTCCGGACGGGTTCAGCTGCTGGGCGTCGACGGCCAGGAACTCCGCGTTCCTGTCTACTCGGCTCCGAAGCCGACGTCGGACATTTCGGCCGGGCCGGAAGTCGTCTATGACGACGCCGCGGACCTGGAGAGCAGCATTGCGCTCTCCGGCCGCGGGCTGGCGCAGGGTGTGCCGGGCGAGTCCGCCTATCAGTCCATCGTGTCGCCGCTGGTTCTCGGTGCCGAGAGCCCGAAGGCGCCGACGCGGCCGCTGGAATCCCTGTATTCGTTTGACCTGCGGGCAGTCGGCGCGGCGTCAACGGTTCCGGCCCTGGTCGATGCCGCCGGGGACCGCACCGCGGGCGTGCTGAACTTCGGGATCAGCACCTGGCAGAACTGGTCGCAGCTCGGGGGCAACAACGGCGTATCGATCGACATCGACACCGACGGCGACAGCACAGTGGATTACGTGGTGCAGACGCTCCGGCTCGGCGACCTCGGACCTGCCGCTCCGACACTGGACATGATCCTGTTCGAGGTTGTCACGATCGACGATGCGGGAGCACCCATCTTCGACACCGACCTCTACTTCGCCAACGGCGTGGACGGCAGTGTGGACACCAACACGTTCGACACCAACGTCATCACCCTGCCCGTACCGGTGACGGAACTCGGAATGGATGCGGCGGCGCTCAGCGCCTCGGCTCCCATCCAGTACCGCGTCTCAACCTCCAGCGCGTTCAACGTTGATGAGAACGGCAATTCGGCCGGCCCGGTGGACACCACCGACTGGATCGCTTTCAACGTCACCCAACCCGCCCTGTGGTTCGAGGGCGGCGAGCCCGCCGCGGCGTCCTTCATCTCGGCCGATGGCGTCACCCTGAACGTCAACCGCCAGGAAAACGTGACGGACGCGAAGGCCCTCTTCCTGCATCACCACAATGCGACGGATCAGAAGGACGAGATTGTCCCGATCTCCGTAGCCGGTGCACCGGCCGTCAACAAGGACCTCGACGGCGACGGTCTTCCCGACGTCGTTGTCCGCAACTCTGCGGGGCAGCTCCTGCTGTACCCGGGGAACGGGTCGGGCGGGTTCCTGACCAGCCGCGTGATTGGTACGGGCTGGAACTCGATGACCGCCATCCACATTCCGGGTGACTGGAACGGGGACGGCAATGTTGACGTTGTGGCGCGGGACTCCGCCGGCAGGCTGTGGCTCTATGCAGGCACCGGAAGCGGAACGCTCACCCGCGGCGTCCCCATCGGAAGCGGCTGGAACGGACTGGCGATCGTCACCCCCGGTGATTTCAACGGTGACGGCAACGTGGACCTGATTGCCCGCCTCGGTGACGGCACCCTTCGGCTCTACCCGGGCAACGGCACCGGCGGGTTCGGTACCCGCACGCCTATCGGCTCGGGCTGGACCGGCTACACGATCGTTGGCCCCGGCGACTTCTCCGGGGACGGCAACGCGGACCTGCTGGCCCGCGACACCACCGGGAAGCTCTTCCTCTACCCGGGGAACGGCGCCGGTGGATTCGGTACCCGCACGCAGGCGGGACAGGGCTGGAACGGTTTCACCCTGGTTGGCCCGGGCGACTTCTCCGGGGACGGCAACGCGGACCTGCTGGCCCGCGACTCCAC
>NZ_KI914601.1:9409-27030 GCF_000520475.1 Arthrobacter sp. 35/47 | reverse complement strand
AACTCAATGCGGCGTGCGGACGGGCCAACTCAACGCGGGGGATGACTCTACGCGGAGGCCTCAGCCCGTTCGGCCAGCCGGGCCCGGTACGCCGCGACTGCCGCCCGGTTCCCGCACCCCGACTCACAGAACCGCCGCGAACGGTTCTTCGACAGATCCACGAGCACGTTGGTGCAGTCCTCCGCCGCACAGGTCCGCAGGCGGCCCAGTTCCTTGCTGCGGACGAGGTCCACGAAGGCCATCGCCGCCTCCACCGCCATGCGCGCCGACAGCGGCGCCTCCAACGGTGTCGCGTGGATGTGGTAATCCCAGGAGTCGTGCCGGACCAGCTGCGGCAGGGCATTGAACTCACGCAGGAGCGCGTTCACCGTGTCCACGACCGCGTCCTCGTCGCCGCTCCAGAGTGAGCGCAGGCGCGGGCGGAGGTTCCGGACGGCGTCGAGCTCTGCCTCATCAAGCGCGAGGTTGCCGCTCCAGTTCCAGTCCCGGGCGAAGCGTTCAAGGGCATCGGCGTCAGGCAGCTGTTCACCGTCCTCGGTGTTCACCAGCGCGGCGGCACTGCGCAGTCCCTCTTCGGTGTCATTGGCAAAAAGCATGGGGCTCCTGTTCGGGTGGCTCCACCTTAGCCCGAGTGGGTCTGCAGGAATGAGTAGACCTCTGTCTCGTCCACTCCCGGGAAGGCGCCCGGCGGCATGGCCGCCAACAGGTGCGAATGCGCCCGCGCGCTGGGCCACGCAAAGCCGGACCATTCCTGAGCCAACGACGACGGCGGCAACTTGCAGCATGATTCCTCCGGACAGCGGGACTCACCACGGATGGGAGTATCCCGCCCCCGGAACCACTTCACGTGGGCGTAGGGCACACCGACGCTGAGCGAGAACTCCCCTGCCGCGGCGCGCTCGGTGCGTGCGGTACACCAGTAGGTGCCGCTGGGCGTATCGGTGTACTGGCTGTAGGCAGAGAACCGGTCGGGGACATCGAACACCACGCGTGAGGTCCACTTCTTGCAGGAGGGCTGGCCTTCAATTGCGCCGGTGTGGTCCTGGGGGAAGGTCACGCCGTCGTTCTCGTAGGCCTTGTAGATGATCCCGCTCTGGTGGGTCTTCTGGAAATGGGTGGGGATTCCGAGGTGCTCGGTGGCGAGGTTGGTGAACCGGTGCGCGGCGGTCTCGTAGGAGACTGCGAAGGAGTCCCGGATGTCCTCGACGGCGATCTCCTTGGCGGCTTTCGCAGCCTGGAGGAACTCGACCGTGGCCTTCTCGGGCAGGAGCAGCGCCGCCGCGAAATAGTTGGTGGCCACCCGCTGCCGCAGGAACTCCCGGTAGTTTTCGGGAGTCTTGTGCTGCAGCACATAGTGTCCCAGGGCCTGGAGCAGTACGGACCGGGGGTCATGATCCGTCCGCTGCGACTGCGTGAGGTAGATGCGCCGGTTCTTCAGGTCCGTCACGGAGCGGGTTGAGTGCGGCAGGTCCCCCACGTGATGGAGCGTGAACCCGAGGTGCGCGGCGATGTCCGCGATCAGGTGCTGCGACAGGGGCCCACGGGTATGCCCCACGGACGCCAGGACCTTCTGCGCCTCCGCCTCGATGTCGGGGAAATAGTTGTTCTGCCTGCGCATGATGCCGCGGAGCTCGGCGTTGGCACGGCGGGCTTCCTCCGGGGTGGCCACCTGCTCGTTCAGACGGCGTTCAAGCTCGGCCTGCAGACCGACGAGCGCCTCGAGCGCCTCCATCGGCAACCGCGCTGACGTGCGTACCTTCGGCAGGCCCAGCGATTCATACAACGGGCCCCGCTGGGCACGCTCCAGGGCAATTTCCAGGGCTGCGCGCCGGCTTGGCGGCTCAGCCCCGAGCAGCTGGTCGACGCTCACCTCAAGCGCCTTGGCCAGCGACTGCAGCATCCCGAGCCGCGGTTCACGCTTACCGTTTTCCATCAGTGAGAGCTGGGAGGGCGCAGTACCGACGACGGCGCCAAGTTCCTCCAGCGTCATGCGCCGGCTCTTGCGGAGGTGCCTCAGGCGGCGCCCGAGGCTGATGGCATCTTCGCCTTCCGGCACCGTTTCGGTTTCGGGCTGCCGGGTTCGATTCCAGCTCGAAGTCGTCATTTCTTGACGATACGCGAAGAAATGCGTTTCTTTCCAGAGCTTTGCCCTATTTGACTCTTGCAGGATGCGCGATTGTTGATTTCACCAGGAGTTACCGCAGAGGCATAGACGCCTCCCGGAAGGAGAAAACGCAATGACGCAGGAAGCCGCAAACAACGCACACACCCAGGCAGTCCGTGAACTCGAGCTTGAGTGGGCAGCCGATCAGCGCTGGGACGGGATCCAGCGTGATTACTCGGCGGCCGACGTCGTACGCCTTCGCGGCAGTGTTCAGGAGGAACACACGCTCGCCCGGCGTGGTGCCGAGAAGCTGTGGCAACAGCTCACCAGCCAGGCACAGACCGGCGGATACACCAACGCCCTCGGCGCACTGACCGGCAACCAGGCCGTGCAGCAGGTCAAGGCCGGGCTGAAGGCCATCTACCTGTCCGGCTGGCAGGTTGCCGCGGACGCCAACCTGTCCGGGCAGACCTACCCGGACCAGTCGCTGTATCCGGCGAATTCCGTTCCGCAGGTGGTCCGGCGGATCAACAACGCGCTGCAGCGGGCTGACCAGATCGAGTGGGCCGAGGGCACGCAGTCGGTCGAGGACTGGTTTGTACCGATCGTCGCCGACGCCGAGGCCGGCTTCGGCGGACCGCTGAACGCGTACGAGCTGATGAAGTCGATGATCGCGGCCGGCGCTTCGGGTGTGCACTGGGAGGACCAGCTCGCCTCGGAGAAGAAGTGCGGCCACCTCGGCGGGAAGGTCCTGATCCCCACCCAGCAGCACATCCGCACCCTCAACGCAGCCCGCCTAGCCGCGGACGTCGCCGGGACCCCGAGCGTCATCATCGCCCGGACCGATGCCGAAGCCGCCACGCTGATCACCTCCGACGTGGACGAGCGGGACCAGGAGTTCATCCTCCGCGAAGGGGGACAACCGGTTCGCACCGCCGAGGGCTTCTACAAGGTCCGCAACGGCATCGAACCCTGCATCGCCCGCGCCAAGGCGTACGCCCCGTACTCGGACCTGATCTGGATGGAAACCGGCACCCCGGACCTGGAACTGGCCCGACGGTTCGCCGAAGCCGTGAAGTCAGAGTTCCCCGACCAGATGCTCTCCTACAACTGCTCGCCGTCGTTCAACTGGAAGAAGCACCTCGACGACGCCACCATCGCGAAGTTCCAGCGCGAACTCGGCGCCATGGGCTTCACGTTCCAGTTCATCACCCTCGCCGGGTTCCACGCCCTCAACTACTCGATGTTCGATCTCGCCCACGGCTATGCCCGCGAAGGCATGAGCGCCTACGTCGAACTCCAGGAAAAGGAATTCGCTTCTGAATCCCGCGGCTACACCGCAACCCGCCACCAGCGGGAGGTCGGCACCGGCTACTTCGACCAGGTAGCGAGCGCCCTCAACCCGACCGGCAGCACCCTTGCCCTTGCCGGCTCCACCGAGACGCAGCAGTTCCACTAACCCCTCCCCCTCTCCCTCCCCGTGAGTTGGCAGGACACACCCCTTATGGACGCCCGTTAGCGGCGTGTCCTGCCGACTCAACGCAGCTTTCAAGGAGTTACCCATGAACATCAACGGCATTTCGCTGACCGCACCGCCCATCCCACGCCAGAATGAAATCCTGACCCCCGAGGCACTGGACTTCCTCCGCGAACTCCACGCCGTCGCCGAACCGCGCCGCCAGGAACTCCTCCAGCGCCGGCGCGAGGCCCGCAACCGGATTGCCCGCGGCGAGGACCCGCGATTCCTGCCCGAGACCGCGCACATCAGGAACGACGACGGCTGGCAGGTTGCGCCGCCGGCACCCGGCTTGGAGGACCGCCGGGTCGAGATCACCGGACCCGTGGACCGCAAAATGACGGTCAACGCCCTGAACTCCGGGGCGAACGTCTGGCTGGCGGACCTCGAGGACTCGCTGACCCCCACCTGGGCCAATGTCATCAACGGCCAGCTGAACCTGCAGGACGCGCTCAACCGCCGCATCGACTTCACCACCGATGAGGGCAGGGAGTACCGGCTCGGCGAGAAGCTGCCCACCGTCGTCGTACGTCCGCGCGGCTGGCACCTGCCGGAACAGCACCTGCTGATCGACGGGGAACCCATCTCCGGCGGGATCGTGGACTTCGGGTTGTATTTCTTCCATAACGCACGCACGTTGATTGAACAGGGCCGCGGCCCCTACTTCTACCTGCCGAAGCTCGAGAACCACCTTGAGGCCAGGCTGTGGAATGACATTTTCCTCCGCGCCCAGGAACTGCTCGGCATCCCGCGCGGCACCATCCGCGCCACCGTGCTCATCGAGACGATCACCGCGGCGTTCGAGATGGAGGAGATCCTCTACGAGCTGCGCGAACACTCCTCGGGCCTGAACGCCGGCCGCTGGGACTACATTTTCTCGCTGATCAAGAACTTCCGGCTCCGCGGCCCGCGGTTCGTCCTGCCCGACCGCACCATGGTCACCATGACCGCGCCCTTCATGCGGGCCTACACCGAACAGCTGGTGCGGGCCTGCCACCGCCGCGGTGCGCATGCCATCGGCGGCATGTCCGCATTCATCCCCAACCGTCGGGATGAGGCGGTGAACGCCGTCGCACTCGAGAAGGTGCATACGGACAAGATGCGCGAGGCCTCGGACGGCTTCGACGGCTCCTGGGTGGCCCACCCGGACCTGGTTCCGGTTGCGCGGGCGGTGTTCGACGTCGTGCTCGGCGAACAGCCCAACCAGCTCCGCCGGCAGCGCACCGACGTCGTCCCGGGTGACCGCGCGCTCATCGACCTCACCGGTACGCAGGGGCTCATCACGGAGGCCGGCATCCGCACCAACCTCGAGGTGGGGGTCCGCTACCTGGAGGCGTGGCTGCGCGGGAACGGCGCGGTGACGCTGAAGAACCTGATGGAGGACGCCGCCACCGCGGAGATCTCCCGCTCGCAGATCTGGCAGTGGATCCACGTCCACGCGGTTACCGACGACGGCGAGATCGTCACCCGCGAGTGGGTATCGGAGCTGCTGGAGGACGAGTTCGAGCGGCTGCCCCGCTTCGATGATGACCGGTTCGACGACGCCCGTCAGCTCTTCGAGGAGGTTGCCCTCGGCGAGGACTTCCCTGAGTTCCTCACCCTCCCCGCATACACCCGGCACCTCTGCGCCGGGCAGCGGCCGGCTCCGGCTCGGGCTCTGCAGCGGTAACCCCCGCCCGTTGAGTTGGCAGGACAACACACCCCTTACGGAGCGACATAACCGGCGTGTCCTGCCAACTCAACGCGGGGTTTCGGGAGAGGACGACGACGGCGGCGCCCCGGGAATAGGGCGCCGCCGTCCTTCCGTTGCCAACAGTATGCACATTGAAATCTGGTCAGACGTCAAATGCCCCTGGTGCTTTGTAGGCAAGCGCCGCTTCGAGAAGGCCCTCGCCGACTTCCCGCACCGTGAGAGCGTCGAGGTGACCTGGAAGAGCTTCCAGCTGGATCCGAATCTCCCTGAGCATTACGACGGCACCGAGCAGCAGTACCTCGCCGAACGCAAGGGAATCGCCCCGGAGCAGGTCCGCCAGATGTGGAATCAGCTGACCACCTCAGCGGCCGACGTCGGTGTGAACTTCGACTTCGATTCCGTGGTGGTCGGCAACAGCTTCACCGCTCACCGGTTCCTGCACCTGGCGAAGTCGCTCGGCAAGGGCAACGAGGCGAAGGAAGCCATCCTGTCCGCGCACTTCGAGCAGGGTCTGGACACGTCCGACGTCGAGGTCCTTGTCACCCTCGGCACGGACCTCGGCATTGATGAGCAGTCGGTCCGCGACACCATCGCCGGGGACCGTTTTGCCGACGACGTCCGCCGGGACATCAATGAGGCCCAGACGCTCGGCGTGAGCGGGGTCCCGTTTTTCGTGATCGACCGGAAGTACGGCATCTCGGGAGCGCAGCCGGTCGAACTGTTCCGGCAGGCGCTGGACCAGGCGTGGCAGGAGGCCCACCCGCTCGTGCCCGTTTCGGCAACACCGGACGGCGAGGCCTGCGGCCCGGACGGCTGCTAGTCAGCCGCCCGCCGTCGTCGTTCCCTGCCCCCCGTGAGGCGGCAGTTCCCGTCAGAGGGGCACTTCCCCTCAGGGAGCGGTATTTCCTATCAGGGAGCGACCGACGGCGACGGCGTGGCGCTCGCCGTTGACGACAGTTCACACGTGAGCGCCCCGGGTTCTGCGTTGACTTCCTCGGCGGGAATCAGCGCCTCGTATTCGGAGCCCAGCACCACGTCCACCGTGGCGTCGGGCCGCTCGTCTTCCACGTATACCGTTTCCGGGATGGTCCGCTGCAGGGTGAGGGCCTGAGCGTACCCGGCTGGGCCTGAGACCACGATGGCCGTCATGTTGGTCCGGCCGACCGTCCGGTTGCCCAGCGCGCCCACGGTGAAGCCCCGTTCCTCGAGGGCTGTGGCGGCGTTTCCTGCGAGACCCTCAATGCTGGTGCTGTTGAGGACATTGACGGTGACGGCTGCCGGGTCTACCAGGTCGAACGGACCGGCCGGGCACGCACTCGTCGGGATGGGCGACGGTTCGCTGACGGGCAGCTTGATGTCTCCCCGGGCCAGTGCGAGCGCAAAAATCACGGCCGCCGCGAGCAGCGCCACCAGCAGCACCAAAACCACGCCATGGCGGAGCCTGCGCATGTAGATGTGGGGACGTTCCACATTGCCGTCATCGGCGAATACTGTTTCGAGATCGTTCTCGGTGACAATCCGGTGCCCGTGCCACTCGATCGGGTTCTTCTTCGACCGGATGGGTTTGCGATGTGGGGTCCTAGGCATCGATGACCAGGACGCGGGCATGCAGGATGGTGCGCTGATGGAGGGCTGTGCGAACGGCCCGGTGCAGCCCGTCCTCGAGGTAGAGCGTGTCATTCCACTGCACTACGTGGGGGAACAGGTCGCCGAAGAACGTGGAGTCCTCCGCGAGCAGAGCCTCCAGGTCGAGGGTGGTTTTGGTGGTGACGAGCTCGTCCAGCCGGACCTGCCGTGGCGCCACGCCTGCCCAGTCCTTGGGCGTCACGTGTCCATGGTCGGGATAGGGGCGTCCGTCACTCACTGCTTTGAAGATCACCAATACAGCCTAGGCAAGATAGCGCCGCAATGGAATGTGGCGCTCTGGCGGCGCGCCCGTAGTGGCCAAATGGTTACCATAAAAACTTTTTGTCGCCGTTCTGCTGGTATGACGCGCTTTTAACAGCAGAACGGTGACAAAAACTCCCGGAGGTGGGGTGGGTGCAGGGCGTCAGGTGGCGTCGATGGGGATGGTGCGTGTTCCCACCACAGCGCCCGTGATCCAGTCCTCCCAGTCGACGCGCAGCAAATAGCGGCCCGGTGCCGGTGGATGCAGCAGCATGTCATAACGCTCGGCTGCGCCGTACGCGAGCCTGCTGGTGGTCAGCGGGTAGCCGGAGTCACGGCAGCTCGGCGCCGGTGCACCCGGAACCGACGTGTCCCTGAACGGACGTCCGTCGTGGGAGACCAGCTCTGCCATCGGCACTTCCACCCCTGCGGCGTCGGTGAAGGTCACCATGTTCGGGAGGTAGTTGGCATTGACAGTCCTCAGGAGCGTCGGCTTCCGCGCCCCTCCCGCCACGTTGGCGCGCAGCACCGACAGGCTCCACACACGTTCCCGGCCGGCGGGACGACGCGCCAGCTCCCCTCCCAGGAGGTAAAAGTGACGGGGTTCAAACCGGTTGAGCCCGGCGTCCTCCCCGGACAATCCGTCCGCATGGTTCATTTCATGCCAGCGCGGGTCCACACAGTAGGGAGCGAACAGCGCCTCGGTGTCGATGTCATACTCCGGTCCGTCCACAAAGGCGCGCCGCGCTCCGGGAGTCACCGGGTAGTCCGGATGCACCACCGGGTCGATCACGAGCGGCCCGAACATCCCCATCTGCACATGCAGCGGGGTGTTCACGTGGCAGTGGTAGAAATACGTCCCGGCCGCCCCGTAGTTGGGATCACCGGGCCGGCCGGCTTCGGGCTGCATCTGGTAGGTGTACTGCCCGTCCACCTCGAAGGACGTGTGCCCCACACCATCGTTCCGGGGGTCCGGTTCCATGCCGTGCCAGTGAATGGTGTGCGGACCCTTGCTCGGGTGCACGGTGGCGTGGAAGACCTTCCCCTCCTGCACCCGCAGGGTTGGGCCAGGGAAGCCGCGCTCGTACTGCTCGTCCTCGAAGCTCCACATCTCGAACTCGGCGCCGTCGTCAAGCACCAGGTCGCGGCTGTGGAATTCGAAATCGACTGCGAATGCCGGCACCTGCGGGAACTCCGTCACCGGGTTCTCGACCTCAAGCTGCTCGGAGCTGAAATCCACCTGGCTCTGGAACCTGTGGTGCAGCGTCGGTTCCGGGACGGGGGCAGGGACCGGCTGTTCGGTCGGTTCCGCCGTGGCGGACGGGGAAGCGGATGCGCTTGCGCTCGCTGAGGCGGTCGCGGTCGCGCTCGCTGAGGCGGTCGCGGAGGCGCTTGCTGAAGCGGAGGCGGACGACGACGCGCTCGGCTTGGCAGAAGCACTCGGCTTCGCAGAAGCACTGGGCTTCGCAGTGGCACTCGGCTTCGCAGACGCACCGGGCTTCGCGGAAGCGCTGGGTTTGGACCGCGCCCGTTGGCGCTCTACCCGTCGTCGTTCCGCTTCGGCGCGCCTGCGCGCATCCGCCTGGCGCTTCCGCTCAGCCGCAGCGCGCCGTCGTTCTTCTTCCTGACGACGCCGCTGCGCCCGTTCCTGCGCGCGCTCGATCGCCCGGATGGACCGCCGGTCACGGCTGAAAATACTCACGGTGCAGCTCCTGGGACAGGGCCCTTCAGGGTCCAGTGGGCAACGAGGCCGCCGGGATACATTCCGCCGGCAGCGGTCTGGGACGGCTCGGCGTGGCAGTGCATGGGGTACACCCAGTCGGTGGTTCGCGCGAACCAGACGGGATCAATCGCGTCCGGCGGCCGCTTGATGGGGATGATGATGTCCTTGCGGTCCATAGGTTCAAGTTCGACGACGTCTTCCCACTGCTGCAGGACCACGTGGCCGTCCGTGTCGACGAACCCCTCATGCCGCGGCCAGTCCGCTCCGTTGCGACGGACCGTCCACACGTGGTTGCCGTGGAAGTGCATCTGGTGGAAGACGATTCCAGGATTGACCAGCCGGACGAGCTGCCCGCCGCGCAGGGTGCCCAGCTCGGTCCCCTCACCGAACTGGCGCACGTCCAGCTGGCGCGGATAGCCGGAAATCAGGGTTTCCTCCTCGGTGGCGAGGTTGGTCGCGTCATTGAACGTGATGCCGAGCGATTCGAAGCCGCTACGTCCGTTGAGCGTGAAGTAGCGCGGCACCGCACGGCTCGCCGCCGGGTTGACGGTCTGCCCGGAGGCTTCCATCGCTGCCCACCGCGGCTCAACGGCGTGGGTGATCCACAACCACTGCCGTTCGAACGTGGCGCGGTCCACCGCAATGTCCCACTGGTGTTCGGGATCCATGACCACCAGCACCCCGAACAGGCCCAGCACCCGTTCCACCGGCGCGTTGGTCGGGTCGGCGAAGATGTAGGTCCCGGGCTCGGGGCAGGGGAACTCCAGGACGGCCACCGAGTCCGGGGCGATTGCACCGGTGGTGAGGTCACCGCCGTCGGGCCCTGCCCCGTGGACCGTGAGGGTGTGCGGCCTGTTGAGCCGGTTCTGGACGCGCAGGCGGACGGTGCTTCCCAGCTCGGCGATGACGGTCCGCTGCGGGAAAATGCTGGCCCAGTAGTTGCGGCGGATGAAGTACTGGCCGGGGTTGGCCGGGTCCGGACCGACGGGCGTGGGCGTCCCCCGCGGGGGCACGGGCCTGTCCAGCGGGTAGCTGCGGCTTGCCACCACGTCACCGCCGGCCGTGATCACTGCGGGCTCCATGGTGAGGCTCGGGTTCGGATCATCGACGTCGGTGGGCCTGCTGCCGAAGCCGCGGTGGTAGACCAGCGTGTCATCGACCATCTTGAGGTAACCCTCGTTGATGTAGACGTCGAGTACGCCGTGCTGCGGCGCCAGCGCCAGGGGAACCGGCGTGCGTGCCAGACGGTGCGAGGTGGAGGGCTGCACCAGCGGCAGCGCCGCAAAGCCCAGACCGGCGGCAGCCCCAAGCTTGAGGAGGTCGCTGCGGGCCAGGATTTCGGGGGGCAACTGCTCAGCCATGATTCTCCTCCAGGGAGCCGGGTCGAAGGGAGATCCGCGGAAGGGCGAGCACCAGCGGGGCAGGGCCGCCCCACGGGTCGGTGAACCGGGCGGACAGACCGGATGCACCGCTCGGGACCAGGAAACTGATCCACAGGCTGCGGTGGGAACCGGGTGCCAGAAGGATTTTGGCGACGTCGGCCGCCCGGTTGGTCACCGTCGTCGTGTTCGCGACGAGAAGACGGAGCTGCCCCGGCGCAAACAGGACATTCCGCTCCGATGTGTTCCGCACGTCCAGCTTCACCGCCACGTGTTCGCCCCAGGTGTGGTTGAACGGCTGCGCGGTTCCGGTCGCCGCGTGCGATCCGGCTGTGTGCCCGCCTGCGCTGAGTGCTCCAGCCATGCGGGCCTGCCGCTCTGCGGCTGAGATCCGGACGGAACCGAACGACGTCGGTACCTCCTCGGTGCCGCCGGCTGCGGAAAGGACTCCCCATCCCGCTGCGGTGGCCAGCGCACCGGTGCCTATCAGAATGCCAAAAACTCGTCGCGTGAGTCCGTTGGGACGGTCGGCTGCCTCCCCAGGCATCAGGTCAGCCGCATCCTGCCCGGCCAGCGCGATTTCCTCAATCGCCATTACTCGCCTCTATGTCATGCGTGGATGCTGCAGGGAACCAGTGTTATATCGAGACCTTGGAGAAACCCTTGACCGTCACGAATTACCCGGCGTGGACCGGTTCACCGGATACTTGAGCCATGACTTCCCCTGAGCCCATCGGCCTGCTGCTCGACGTCGACGGACCCGTTGCCAGCCCTGTCTCGCGTACTGTGCGTCCCGAGATCATCGATGCTCTGATCGCCCTGGCCGGTGCCGGCTGGCCGGTCATTTTCAACACGGGCCGCTCCGATGAATTCATCCGCGAGGAGGTCATGAACCCCATGCTGGCGGCGGGGATCCCCGGGGGCATCACTTTCCATGCCATCTGCGAGAAGGGTGCAACCTGGTTCAGCTTCGACGCCCGCGGCGCAACCGCGGTGCAGGTTGATGACGCGCTGGCGCTTCCGGCGGCATTCGGCGATGAGGTGCGGCGCCTCGTTGAAGATCAGTTCGCCGACCACATGTTCTTCGACGAGACCAAACGCGCCATGGTGTCGATCGAACAGCGCCTCGACGTGGGAAACGCGGACTACCTCGACAGGCAGGGGCCGTTCGACGCCGCCGTCCTCGAGATCATGCAGCACTTCGATATGGGGGTCTGCCGTCTGGCCCACCACCTTCCGGACAGCGACGACAGCGTCGACTACCGCGTGGACCCCACCATCATCTCCACCGACATCGAGTCGGTACGGGTGGGCAAGGACCTGGGCGCCGAGCGGGCCCTGCGTCTGATCGAGGGCGAGGTTCCGCAGACCTGGCGGACCGTCGGCGATTCCCGGACCGATTACGCCATGGCGGACTACCTTCACGAGCACGGCTACAGCGTTGCCCACGTGGATGTCCGCCCGGCCGATGGTGTTCCCGAGAAGCCCTACCCGGTGCTGACGGAGGGTGAACTGACCAACGACGACGCCGGTGCCGCCTTCCTGCTCCGCTGCGCCGAAACTGCGGTGCTTCCGGCGGCGGAACCGCTTCGCTGAGGAGGCGGATAACCGCCTTTTGGCCCGCAGCTTCCCGCGCTCAACGCCGATGGTGCGTCCGCGTCAGGACTGCAGCGCCTTCTCGATCTCGGCCACGACTTCCGGTGCGTCCGGTTCCACGGTGGGTGGGAACCTCGCGACCACGGAGCCGGCGTCGTTCACCAGGAACTTCTCGAAGTTCCATTTCACGAAGCCCGGCAGGAGGCCGGTCCGGAACCGGGTGAGCTCAGCGTAGAGGGGGTGCTGGTTCCGGCCCCGGACATCGGTCTTGGTGGTCAGCGGAAAGGTCACCCCGAAGTTCATCGAACAGAATGCCTGGATGTCCTCTTCCGTGCCCGGTTCCTGTCCCATGAACTGGTTGCTCGGGACGCCCAGCACCACCAGGCCCCGGTCTGCGTAGGTCCGGTAGAGGTTCTCCAGCGCCGCGTACTGGGGAGTGAATCCGCACTGGGATGCGACATTCACCACCAGAACGGTTTTGCCCTCGAAATCGCCGAAGGTCCGCTCGGTGCCGTCGATCATGGTCAGCGGGATGTCGTGAAGGTTCTGCTGGGGCACTGCTGCTCCTTGTCGGTCACGGGTACTCATGAACACTTCGTTGACGGCGCGCTCGCGGATGGCTCCCAACGAAGACCTGCATACTGGACCCATGGCGTCACCCTTCTCCCGGCTCCGCGTTGAACTCAAGAACACCTTCACCGGCACCGGTGCGGAGCCGCCGGCGTGGACCGAGGAACTGGCCGAGGGAGACGACGCCGGTTACTTCCCTCCCGGCTCCGCCGTCTGGGAGGTGCACAGCTCCATGACGCCCACTGTGGGCGGCATCCGGGCGCTGCTGCTGCAGGCGCTCCACCCGGGCGCGATGGCCGGCGTGTATGCGCATTCGAATTTCCGGGAAGACCCGTTGGGGCGGCTGGCCAACACCATCCGCTGGATTTTCACCGTCACGTACGGCTCCACCGAAGCGGCGCGGGGCGCGTCAGGATGGGTGCGCCGCCTGCACGAGAAGGTGACCGGCACCTACGTGGATGCGAACGGCGTCGAACATGCCTACAGCGCCAACGATCCGCATCTGGCCCGCTGGGTGCACCTCGCCTTCACCGACTCGTTCCTCAGCGCACACCAGCGGTACGGGCTGCGATTCCCGGGCGGTGCGGACGATTACGTGGCACAGTGGGCCGTGGCCGGCGAACTGATGGGCGTGACGGATCCGCCGCGCAGCGTCGCCGAGTTGCGTTCACAGCTGGCCACGTACGACGGCGAACTAACCTCCAGCCGCCAGGTCCAGGACGCGCTGGCCTACATCAGGCGCCCACCGCTCCCCCGGTCGCAGCGGCTGGGCTACCGGGTGCTCTTCACCGGTGCGGTGGCGACGCTGACGCCGCGGCAGCGGGAGATGCTTGGACTGGCGCTGCCGCACCTCGGGCCGGTTCCGATCCCCGTCAGACCGGCCGTGATGCTGGTGCTCGGTGTGCTGAAACTGGGCCTGGGCAGGCAGGGACCCAGCGAAGCGGCAGCGCTCCGTCGGATCCGTCGCGTCACGGCCTGAGCGAGTTCGCGACGAAACCTGAGCCGGTCGCGCCGCAGCCTGAGCCGGGCCTGCGACCCCGGCTCAGCCGCCGCGCTTCAGCTTTACGTGGCCGGCTTTGCCCGGTCAGGCAGGGCCAGGCGGAAGACCTTCGCCCATGCCGAACCGACCTGCTTGAGCAGCGGGCCTGTGGTGTACGGCAGCCCGTAGCGGTCGCAGATCTCCCGAACCTTCGGAGCGATCTCGTGGTAGCGGTTCGAAGGCAGGTCCGGGAACAGGTGGTGCTCGATCTGGTGGGACAGGTTGCCCGTCATCAGATGCATGAACTTCGAGCCGGAAATGTTGGCCGACCCGATCATCTGCCGCACATACCAGTCACCGCGGGTTTCGCCGTCGACCATTTCCTCCGTGAAGGTGTCGGTACCGGCAGGGAAATGTCCGCAGAAGATCACTGCGTGTGCCCACACGTTGCGTACGGCGTTGGCGGTGAGGGTACCGATCAGCGCCTGACGGCCGGACCCGCTGAGCATGGCCACCAGGGGCGTTGCGAGGTAGTCCTTGCTGAACTGCTTGGCTGCCTTGCGTCCGAGTGCCTGGAGGTCCCGGGTCATGGCCTCCTTGGACTTCAAGCCTTCCTTGTACTCCGGGATCTCCAGATCGTAGAGCGCGATGCCCCACTCGAAGAGCGGCGCGAGAACGGCGTTGTACACGGGGTTGCCCAGGTTGAAGGGCTTCCACGGCTGGTCGTCGTCCATGCGCAGGAGGTTGTAGCCGACGTCGCGGTCCTTGCCCACAACGTTGGTCCAGCGGTGGTGGAGGTCATTGTGCGTGTGCTGCCAGGACCGCGTGGGGGTGACGAAGTCCCAGTCCCAGGTGGTGGAGTGGATGTCCGGATCCCGCATCCAGTCCCACTGGCCGTGGAGGATGTTGTGGCCGAGCTCCATGTTTTCGAGGATCTTGGCGAAGCTCAGCATGGTGGTGCCGGCCACCCAGGCGACCTTGTTCCGCCCGAACAGCAGCGCTGCACGTCCACCGAACTCCAGTGCGCGCTGGGCCTTGATCACCCGGCGGATGTAGTCGGCGTCGTGCTGGCCGCGGCGCCCGAGCACCTCGTCCCGGATGGCGTCCAGCTCACGGCTCAGCTCCGCCACCTGCTCGTCCGAAAGGTGGGCGGCTGCGGGCGGGCGCACCACTGGATGTCCGGTTTCCGCGAGCGCTCCCGCACGTCGGCGCGGAGCGGCTTTCTCCACTGCAGTGTCTTCCGACACGTGTTCTGCAACGTTCGTCATACCCTCACTCCTTTGGATATCGAGTTAGATGTCGAGGTTCACGGGTCCGGCGGCCGCCGAAACGCAGGTCTGGATGAGCTGGCCGGGCTCGCCATGTACTTCATTGGTGCGAAGATCCCTGACCTGCCCCTCACGCAATGGAAGCAGACAGCTGTGACAGATTCCCATCCGGCACCCGCTGGGCATGAGCACTCCGGCGTCCTCGCCGACCTCAAGCAGCGAGGTGTTGCCGTCGGCCTCCACCTCGCGGTCCGAGGCCTCAAAGGTGACCAAACCGCCGTCGTTCCCTGCTCCGTCAGCGAGGACGGTACTGAACCGTTCAATCTTCAGGCTACCCGCAGGTAGCGCCGCCTGCTTTTCCCAGAGCGATTCGGCGCTCTCCAGGAACTCTTCCGGCCCGCAGGCGTAGGCGGCCCGCTCGCGCCAGTCTCCACAGAGCCGGTCCAGCGCCGCTGTGGAGCTGAAGTCGATGCGCCCGTGCTCGGAGGTGAACCAGAGCTTGACCCGAAACTGGCGGAACTGGTCAGCGAGCTCGCGCAGCTCTTCGACGAAGAGGCTCTTGAGGGGGGTCCGGGCGGAGTGGATCAGGACGACGTCGGCATCCGGCCGACGGGGAACCAGTGTGCGGATCATGGACATCACCGGGGTGATGCCGCTGCCGGCCGTCAGCATCAGGAGTGGGCGGGGCCGCTCCGGAAGCACAAACGTGCCCTGCGGCGGAGCGAGGAAGAGCACGTCTCCCGGCTTGGTATCGCGCACCAGGACCCGGGAAATCTCACCCATGTCCGTCACTGTGATGGCCGGATCATGTCCCGCCGCCGCACTGAGCGAGTAGGAGCGCCAGTGGCGGACGCCGTTCACCTCCACTCCGATGCGCGCCCACTGTCCAGCGCGGTGCGCTTTCCAGCCGCGGCCGGGGTGGAAGTAGATGGTGACCGAGTCAGCAGTTTCGGGCACAACTTTGGTCACCACGCCGCGCAGCTGGCGGGCGGAGAACACCGGGTTGAACAGAGCCAGAAAATCTTCCGGCGCCAGCGGCGTTGTCAACGCGGAAACAGCATGTCTCAGCTTAGGTCGCCGCGTCATCCTTGCAGGTCCAATCGAAACTCCTCACAGGATGGGCACTTGCCGAAGATATCAGGCGATCACGGCTGGTGTTGTATCCAGTGTGGACTCCATGTGTCATGCTTCGGAAGGCTCACCGACGAATACTTTGATCAGTAGGCTTATCATTCTCGCATAGTCTGCCGTGAAGGCGACATCGAAAGAACGCCGGAGGCAGACCATGAACGCACGCCAGACCTTTGACAGCATCTCGATCATTTTCAACCCGAACAGCACAGGAGATGCTCCGAAGCTGGCGAAGGAACTGGAGGAGAAGCTCCGGGAGTCCCTGCCCTATCCGGCCGAGGTTGAACTGCGGCCCACCGACCATGCAGGTCACGCCGTCGAACTCGCCCGTACTGCTGCCGACCGCGGCGGCAAGGTGCTCGTCATCTCCGTCAGCGGCGACGGCGGCTACAACGAAGTGGTCAACGGAGTCATGGCCAGTTCCAACACCGACGCAGTGTGTGCGGTGCTCGCGGCCGGCAACGCCAACGATCACCACCGGGTCATCAGCCGGCAGCCTTTGGCGGAAGCCATCGCCGAGGGTGCAGTGCGCCGGATCGACCTGCTGCAAATCACGGTCGAGGCAGGTGCTGGCACCGAGTCCGTCTATGCCCACTCGTACATCGGGTTCGGGCTGACGCCCATCGTTGCCATCGACCTCGAAAAGGGCAGCAAGGGCGCGTTCAAAGAGATGTTCACCGTGGTGCGCACCTTCGCGAAGTTCCGTCCGTTCGAGATCCGCCAGAAGGACGGCAAGCGCCGCCGGTTCGACAGCCTGGTGTTCGCGAACATCTCGCAGATGGCGAAGTACGCCACGCTCAGCGAAGCGGACGACGACGCCTCGGACGGCAAGTTCGAGGTGGTCACCTTCGCCCACCAGGCAAAGTGGCGGATCCTGCTCAGGGCTCTGCGGGCAACCACCAAGGGCCTGGGAGACCAACCCAGCACCGACTACTACGAGTTCACCACACTCAAGCCCATTCCCTACCAGCTCGACGGAGAGGTACGGTCGGCGCCGGCCAATGTCCTCGTGAAGGTGCGGAGTGTGCCGCGCGTGCTGGCGGTGGTGGGGTAGGCCTTCGCCACCCCTTACACAACACAGCACCCCGGCCGAGTGGACCGGGGTGCTGTGGATAAAGCGGAGGATGGGGGATTTGAACCCCCGAGGGCGTGAACCCAACACGCGTTCCAGGCGTGCGCCATAGGCCGCTAGGCGAATCCTCCTTGTTTGGAGCAGGTTCCAGAATACCCGGACATGCCTGATGTGCCGAATCGGGCGGTGATCCGGCAGGAGGAACCGCCCCAACGGTTTGTGTAGACTATTACGCGGCCCCTCATGTGGTGTCATCCTGTTGAACTCCCCCAGGACCGGAAGGTAGCAAGGGTAGGCGGGCTCTGGCAGGTGCATGAGGGGTCTTCACGTTCCCTGAAAGCCGTGTCTGGAGGAGCAGTGACTGCGGGCCGCTTTGCGCCGAGTCCCACCGGCGAACTGCATGTGGGAAACCTCCGGACCGCGATCCTGGCCTGGCTGTTTGCCCGTTCGACCGGCCGGCGCTTCCTGCTGCGGGTGGAGGACCTTGACCGGGTCCGTGCCGGCATGGAGGCCGTCCAACTCGGTGAGCTCACCGCCGTCGGGCTTTCCTGGGACGGCGGGATCACGCGTCAGAGTGAGCGGCAGTCCCATTACGACGACGCCGTCAGCCGCCTGCGCGCCGACGGCCGCCTTTTCGAGTGCTACTGCACCCGCCGCGACATTGCCGAGGCGGCATCCGCTCCGCATGTCCTTTCCGGCCACT